>DFXU01000002.1 GCA_002383285.1 Caryophanales bacterium UBA4100 | reverse complement strand
CCGAATTCCTCCGAAGTTACGATTTGAGCTCCAATTTATCACACCAAGCACTAAGCACGAAGCACTAAGCACCAAGTAATCAAACCTTCCATGGATTAGCGTTACAACTGGCGCTACACTGCTGCCGAATTTCGTTAAATGCCACTCATATCGATGATTTTGGGCAAGGGCGCTAGTTTTAGCGCTATAGTGTTGTCTAGAAGGAGCTATAGCGCAGAAGCTAGCGTTAATCACCAAGATGTTGAGTCTCAAATCACATCTTAGAAAGTATGTTACTTACTACCTAAGTCACCATTTAGAGCAGATTATTCTGCTTTATAAGAGGTATGTTAATCATGCTGTCGTAGAAAAAGAGCAGCTCGATCAACAGTATTCTGCTGATCGAACTGCTCTTTCGTACACATATATACTTCTTAAACGACGATTTCTGCCAGACGCTTCTGTTCAAAGGCAGTGATCTTACTCTCATGCTTTAATGTCAATCCGATATCGTCTAAACCTTGTAGTAGAAATTGGCGACGGTGCTCATCTAGGTCGAAGGAAATCGACAAGCCGTGTTCATCCGTAATGGTCTTCGTCTCCAAATTAACGGATAGCTGATAGCCGACATTCGCCGCTGTCAGCTGGAAGAAGTGCTCAACCTGCTCTTCCGATAGCTTAATTGGCAGAATACCATTCTTGAAGCAGTTATTATAGAATATATCTGCAAAGGAAGGAGCGATAATAACCTGGAATCCATAATCCTGGATAGCCCATGGTGCATGCTCTCTTGAAGATCCACAGCCGAAGTTGGCACGTGATACGAGCACGGAGCCACCCTTGTATCGATCCTTGTTCATCTCGAAATCATGATTAACCTCACCATTCTCAAACCAGCGCCACTCGAAGAATAGATATTGTCCGAAGCCTGTACGCTCAATTCTCTTCAGGAATTGCTTAGGTATAATCGCATCCGTGTCTACGTTCACTCGGTCAACGGGAATTACGATACCTGTATGCTTAGTAAATGCTTGCATTTGATGTATCCCCTCTCCAATTAGGCATTAACCTCTGCCTTGAATTTCCAATCACGTGTATCAACGAAGTGGCCCATAATTGCTGCAGCTGCAGCCATCTCTGGAGACACTAGATGAGTTCTACCACCACGGCCTTGACGACCCTCAAAGTTACGATTAGATGTAGATGCACAACGTTCACCAGGACTTAGTACATCTGGATTCATAGCCAGACACATGCTACAACCAGCATCGCGCCATTCAAAGCCTGCCTCTGTGAATATCTTGTCCAATCCTTCTTGCTCAGCTTGGATCTTCACACGACCGGAACCAGGAACCACAATCGCATTGACATGTGAAGCTACCTTATAGCCTTTAGCTACTTCGGCTGCAGCACGTAAGTCTTCGATCCGACCATTCGTACAAGAGCCGATGAATACACGATCGATCTTCAATTCATTCATTGGTGTTCCAGGAATTAACCCCATATATTCAATTGCTTTCTCAGCAGCTTTACGCTCATTCTCAGTAGTGAAGCTGCTCGGATCAGGAACTAAGGACATGATATCCGTACCCATTCCCGGACTTGTTCCCCACGTTACTTGTGGAGCAAGTGCAGATGCGTCAATTTCAACAGTGCGATCATAAACAGCACCTTCATCTGTAGTTAGTTTCTTCCATTGCTCAACAGCCTTATCAAAAGCAGCACCCTGTGGAACATATTCGCGTCCACGCAGGTAATTGAATGTAGTCTCGTCCGGTGCGATAATCCCTGCACGAGCGCCAGCTTCAATGGACATATTACATACGGTCATACGTTGCTCCATTGTTAATGCACGGATTGCTTCCCCAGTAAATTCAATAACATAGCCAGTTCCAAAGTCAGTACCATACTTCGCGATAATACCAAGAATAAGATCCTTCGCTTTCACACCTGGCTTGAGATTACCATTCACACGTACTTCCATGGTCTTAGAATGTACTTGCTGCAAGCATTGCGTTGCCATAACGTGCTCAACTTCACTAGTACCGATACCAAACGCCAGAGCACCGAATGCACCATGAGTAGATGTGTGGCTATCTCCACAAACAATCGTCTTACCTGGATGTGTAAGTCCAAGCTCAGGTCCCATTACATGGACTACACCTTGATCAGCGCTGTGTAAATCATATAGCTTTACACCAAAATCACGGCAGTTCTGCTCCAAAGTCTCAATTTGCTGCTTAGAAATTGGATCCTTAATATTAAATCGGTCTTGTGTTGGTACATTATGATCCATAGTTGCGAACGTTAATTCAGGACGACGTACCTTACGTCCAGATATACGAAGCCCTTCGAAGGCCTGTGGAGAAGTAACCTCGTGCACAAGATGAAGGTCGATATAAATAATTGCTGGTTTACCCTCTTCTTGATCGATAACGTGATTTTCCCATATTTTCTCGTATAATGTCTTTTTACCCATCTCAATTCACCTCATCAATTTTACTTAATATCATATTATCATTTCTTTCTTCATTGTTCCAAGATATAATATCTATAGATCTAATAGGTTTATCCTATAACCAACCAATTCTTTATAGAGGTGATACCAATGGAGATACGTCAATTGCAATATGCCTTACAAATAGCCAAAGAAATGAACTTCTCACGCGCAGCTGAGAAATTGCATATTGCCCAACCATCACTTAGTCAACAGTTATCCAAATTAGAGAAGGAAATCGGTGTTCTCTTATTCCAACGGAATACGAATTCGGTTGAGCTTACCTATGCTGGAGGTGTGTTCATGGAACAAGCTCAGAAGATTGTCGATCATATTGAGCAGCTAAAGCAAGAGATGGGAGATATCTCACAGATGCGCAAAGGCAAGCTAATAGTCGGTAGTCTTCCCATTACAGGATCTCATATATTACCACTAGTATTGCCAGTCTTCCAATCTCGTTATCCAGAAATTGAAATTGTGCTTGTTGAGGAGACTAGTGCCAATTTAGAAGCATTAACCTCAAGCGGGCAAACTGATATCTGTTTACTTTCTCTTCCTATTGATCATTCATCGCTCATCTACCAAACCCTAATTGAAGAGGAGATATGCCTAGCTGTCCCTCCTCAACACCACCTTACCTTGTTGAATAATCAGAATAATCGTTCAGTCCATATGAGCATGCTAAGGGATGAGCCCTTCATACTATTGAAGAAAGGTCAGGGCTTTCGTCAAATCACGATCGATCTATGCAAGTCGGCTGGATTTGAGCCAAGAATGGTATTCGAAAGCAGCAACATAGAGACTGTACAATCCCTTGTTGCTGCTGGTATGGGGATAGCTCTTGTCCCCCGAATGGTAACGAGAGACCTTGGTCTCCCCTCTGCACCCGTTTACTTTTCACTTGCTGAACCTGCTCCAACCAGAACACTAGTTATCGCTTACCGTAAAGGGAGGTATCTATCCAAGGCTGCCGAAGCTTTCATCGCTACCTTAACTGAAGTTATCAGCTCTTCCCTAGAATTCAGATAAGCTTGTGATTACCAGATATCTCCGTAACTATACCATCGGGAATGACCACGGTTAAATCCAGATGTGGATAATTTGAACGAATCCCATTCCTGCGAGGAGGCTGTTGAATGCTTACATACATCGTATCCCCAATCGTGTGAATAGAGACGAAGGATTCCGAGAGCTTAAGCCCCTCCTCATCATCTGAAGAAGTATACTGATATGAGCCGAATACATGTATAGCTTGCTCTGAGGCCAGAGTCTGATCCACTTGGATTTCGGAGCCATTATAGTTCTGAATGACAACCTTCTTCACTTGGGATTGCAGCTTCTCTTTAATGGTAGGTATAGCCTCCGAGCGGTCTATTGAGCTAATCTCATACCTGAATTGCTGCATCAAGCCTGAGGTCGTTAGAACAACAAAGCCAATACAGATCATACAGATAAAACCAACGAAGAAGACACTGAATATATCATATTTCACCACAGGGTTGCTTAATCTTGATACCGCCAAATAAATCAACAGCTCAAGACCCAGGAGAACAAAAATCATAGGCCACCAGGTTAGAAAAGTATCAAGTGCTGCCAGCCCCCGCCACTGAGATGAGAAGAGCATTGCACCTAACATAACAAGCGATAATCCCATAGATACCGTTCCTACACGCCACTGTTTCATTCGTGCTCACCACCCTTTGGTTTATTCTTTGTACTGCCCTTGAGTAGGAAAACCCCTCCAGCAACTAATAGAATGGAGACTAACGTTGTCTGGAAATAACGCTCATACAAATAATTAAATCGATATTCCGGAAAGATATCATACAGGATCGGTAAGAGCACTTGATCCATAATGTAAAATCCACCTAGTGCTAATAGAGCGATTCCCACCCACCGTTGGTGATTAATTAACCAATCTACGATCGGAACATCATGGGCCTCTCCTCTTGCATGCTTAGAAATTTGCTGGAGAGCATCGAAGAAGCTATAAAACCATAAGATTGGAATCAAGAACAGAAATAATGACAAATGTAATACATCGAGTATATAGATGGAGAACAAGAATGCGACCATCAATTGCAAGCCACGCTTCTGCAGGCCTAAGTACATATGACCCGCTCCAGGGAATATCGATAAGAATGTAGCAAGCATCTTACTCTTCTTTCCCTGTTCACGATGCTCATCAAGCTCTTCCATGATGGACTTATCGACCAATACCTCACCACGGTTTTTACGATGTAGAAGCTGGATAGCGTCGAACAAGCTATAAATCCAAATTATGGGCAGGGCTCCGAGGAACACCAAGAATCCACCTTCCCCTGTCAATACCGCTATGAAGAAGATCATCGTCAAGATCCCGAAGAACCCAATAATAAATGTGAGACCACGATACATTAATCCTAGGTGCATATGACCTAGCCCAGGGATTAAGGAGAGCATGACAGTCTTCGTTGAATTCGCGTCATTAGGTACATTCAACCCTTCGAAGGAATGATCAACAGCTAAATTCGGATTACTATACTGTGATGGATACCGAATAATAGTTACAACAAGGTCAATCATATTGATAACCCATATCAGAAAGCAGAAGATCAAACCAACTAAGAATGCTTCCTCATTACCGCTACTAATCCCAATTAACGCTGATAATCCGAATACAAATAGGAATATCATTGAATATAGAATGCCTCTCACAAATTTACTTAGGTACATATGTCCCATCCCAGGAATGAATCCTAGGAAGAATGCTTTTACACCACTTTTACTCATGGTTTCCCTTCTTTCTTCACTTGTTTGGCTGGAATTGAATCCAACCATTGCCCTGCCTTATTCGTTAATTGATCTGATACGGTCGCCCTCTGCGCTTGTTCAGTATTCTCTGAAATCTCTGATACCCGATCGAATATTTGATCGAATATGCCTGATCCAACCAGCAGAATAGTCAAGCTAGCAGCAATCGTGTAGTGGAAGAACATGTTTGTATACCATCTTCTGTGCGTCATAGGTTGTGAATGTTTGGTGCTATACGTCGGTAACGATTTAATATGCTGTAGTACCCCTTCACTGAAAGCTGTTATATTCGTAATTTCCGGTAAAAGCTCATGAAGATCTTCTACAACAATTAGATAAATGTCCATACATGCATCACATTCGAGCAGATGAGTGTCCATCGAAGCTCGGTCGAGTTCGTCACCCTGTATATAAGCTTTCCATTGCTGATCTGTATAATGGGTCATACGTAATCGTCCTCCTTCCAATGCTGCTTCATCCACTGTTTAGCACGATATAGCTTGGATGCGATCGTCTTCAGCTCAGCACCCTGCTCGTCAGCAATTTGCTGATACGTCTTCTCTTCCATGTAATACGCAATAATCACTTCACGATAATTATCAGGTAGTTTATTTATATTGCGCTCCAACATCGACTTTCGTTCTTTCCTAAGCACCTGTAGCTCTGTATCGGCATGCTGATCATGAATGATCAGTGGAGGTGCATTCGCATCCTCATCCATCGATTGTTCCTTGCGCCTTGCCTGCTTACGTTTATAATCAATCGCTTTGTTGACAGCAATCCGCGTCATCCAGCTCCTCAAACCTTTTCTCTGATACCTGGGAAGGGAAAGAAAGATTTGCACGAAAGCTTCTTGAGCGACGTCCTCAGCATCTTTAACATGACGAAGCACACCATATGCAGCTTGAAAGATATAATTTGAATATTGTTCGATTAATACGCGGAATGCCTCGTTATCACCTGCCAATATCAAGTCGACCAATTGTTCGTCCTCGATGTCTTTCCCCTCCTCCCAGTTAATAGACGTATAGAGAGCACCTCAGTACTGCAGCATATTCAAAAAAAATAAATACCACCAGAGAAAAGCTCCTCTGATGGTCTGTGATCCTTAGTAATGCTTAATATAAATGTGGTCGTCGATCATCGAAAACAGGAATTCGCTGACGAACTTGATCCACAAGGTCTAAGTCGAGTTCAGCATGTATTAGCGACTCCAGCTCACCAGCCTCAGCAACAACCTCACCCCAAGGATCGATAATCATAGAATGTCCGAAAAATTCGGCTCCATCACTTATACCCACTCGGTTACATGCGACAATATACATCTGATTTTCTATTGCTCTTGCTATAAGCAATGTTCGCCAATGATGCAATCGCGGGTTGGGCCATTCCGCAGCTATGAAGATGACCTTCGCTCCACCTAAAGCTAGCTTTCGGGTCAATTCAGGAAATCGTATGTCATAGCAGATCATCATTCCTGCGCTTACACCTTCTAGCTCAAACTGTCCAATATGATTACCCTCAACAAGGTGCTTCTCTTCATCCATCAGACGGAATAGGTGAATTTTCGAATAGTCTGCAACTACTGCACCCGTCCGGTCAAAGATGTACATCGTATTCCGAACCTCACCATCAGATTGATCTGCTATGGATCCAGCAATGACATTCACTGCGTATTCCCGACAGAAATCAGATATGAGCTTCTTCGTTCTTGCGCCTTGCTCGTCTGCTAGAAGCTGAATGCGGTCTAATGCGTAACCGGTATTCCACATCTCGGGAAGTAGAATCACATCTGGCTTTATAGCTCCACTCACTGCATTGTGAAGCTGCTCAGCTACTTTCCGATAATTCTCATCAGGCTGTCCAATCTGAATATCAATTTGCAGCATACAAACCTGTAATCGTTGTGTACTCATCATGTTCTCCTTACATCTCTTTATCTGGCTTTAACAAAATATGCTTCAATGCACGATCTAGAGTGGCATAGGAAAATATATATCCGTACTCCAGCATTCGCTTCGGCAATACGCGCTGACCCTTCAAGATAACCTCAGACATCTCGCCTAATATCAGCTTGAACATGAAGCCTGGGGCCCTTAACCAGTGTGGTCGACCTAATACCTTACCAATTGCACGTCCCAATTCATCATTAGTCACGGGTTTGGGTGCTGTGCAATTAATTGCGCCATTCACTTCCTTGTGTATAATACTATACTTAATAATACCCACCATATCCTTAATATGAATCCAGGAATGCACTTGTCGTCCGCTTCCAATCTTACCTCCAACGAACCAACGATAAGGTAGTACCATTAGGGGGAAAGCTCCTCCGTCCTTACCTAGGACTAAACCAATTCGAAGCTTCACGATACGCACGCCCTGTATGCGGTTTACCGCCTTCTCCCAGTCATCAACCGTTCTCCCCAAGAAATCAGTCAGCTTACGCGGGCTTCTCTCATCGAATGCTCCTGTATCTGAGTAACCATATATCGACATACCTGATCCGTTAATGATAACCTCAGGTTTATTATTCAGCAGTCTAACTAACCTAGCGATCCGATTCGTTGCATCTAGTCGGGATTGGACAATTCGTTCCTTAGCTGACTTCGTCCATCTCTGATTAATGGATTCTCCGGCTAAGTTTACAAAGGCATCAAACCCGTCTAGAATTCCAGGATCAACCTCCAATTCCTCCCAGGTTACATTGCGTACTGGATCTTGCAAATTAGATTTTAGAGATCGAGATATATTCGTAACTTCCTCGCCCTGCGAGACCAATTCATTAATTAAATGTCCACCGATAAAACCACTACCGCCAAAAACAGCTATTCTCACAAAATAAACCTCCCATACCCTTACGACAAATAATGCTTTACACCATCATGTTACCGATAAGTGTTGACCATTTCAATTGTTTTGTGAATCTGTTACATTATTTGTACTGTCAAATTCGCACGGGAGTTGAATATACCGATGAATAACCACCCAAATAAGCCAAGTATAACGATCACACCGGCACAGCGTATACAAGGACTTCCTAGTCAATTTTTTGCAGCACTTGCTGGAAAAGCACAAGCAGCAGCTGCAGAGGGACGCGATGTCATTAACCTTGGTCAAGGTAACCCTGATCAACCAACACCACCCCATATTGTTCGTTCACTGCAAGAAGCGTCAGAGAATCCTGCCTATCATCGTTATCCACCGTTCAGCGGCTTTGGTTTCCTCAAGGAAGCTATGGCTAATCGGTACAAGCAGGACTACGGTGTCGATGTAAATCCGGAAACTGAGGTTGCCATACTGTTCGGAGGTAAGGCGGGGCTCGTTGAGATTAGTCAATGCCTATTGAATCGCGGGGATTTGTGCTTAGTGCCTGATCCCGGATATCCCGATTATTGGTCGGGGGTAGCGCTTGCAGGTGCGAGCATGCACATGATGAAGCTTTCAGAAGACAACGGATTTCTTCCTGACTACACTATGGTTCCACACGCTATTGCCGATCAAGCCAAATTAATGTTTATTAACTACCCTAATAATCCAACAGGCTCTGTGGCTTCCTCCGCCTTCTATGAGGATACAGTGCGATTTGCAGATCAACATAATGTTGCTGTTATCAGTGACTTTGCTTATGGAGCGATTGGGTTTGATGGTAAACGTCCTGTCAGCTTTCTCCAGACACCTGGGGCTAAGGAGGTTGGCATCGAAATTTATACGATGTCCAAATCCTATAACATGGCGGGCTGGCGTGTTGGTTACGCATTAGGTAACCCAGAGATTATCCGTTTAATTAATCTAATACAAGATCATTACTATTGCAGCTTGTTCGGAGGAATCCAGCACGCTGCTGCCGCTGCCTTGAACGGACCACAGCATTGCGTGCATGAGCTTGTGGCAACGTATGAGGGACGACGGGACGCACTCTTCAGCGCATTGCAGCGCATTGGCTGGAACGCCGCTCCACCTGCAGGCAGCTTCTTCTGTTGGCTGCCTGTTCCCGAGGGCTGGAGCTCAGCCTCCTTAGCCGATAAGCTGCTAAGCGAGGCTGATGTTGTTGTTGCTCCAGGTATTGGCTTTGGATCATCTGGGGAAGGTTATGTTCGGCTTGGTCTTCTTGCTCCGGAAGCGCGACTTATTGAAGCTGTTGATCGTATTGGTCGATTGAATTTATTCTAGAATTGCAATACAACCATCTGATGACCATGAACTTTAGGTACAGTGTAAGTGACGGTGTTACCGGTTTGTACGAACACAAGCTCTTCAAGCTGTGGAGCTAGATAAACTTTATTCACAGCTTGATTTACACGGACTTGAACTTCTGTATCATATACAGGTATGAGGTCTTCTATGACTTCGATGCCGGATCCCCGTTTGACTGGAGAAGCATAAAGCGTATGCTGAATCCAACGATTATGCTCTTCCTGAGCCTGTATGGTGACTATACCTTGAGCGGGAAGGGATGTCTTCAGTGTAGGCTCAGGGAGCAGACGGCTTATTCCGTATAGGACAATTTCCTTCAGAAACAGACTGCCCTTCTGGCAATAATCAGCGAATACATTCCATGCGATGTATATACCATGCGAACCTTCAACCATACCAGGTCCTGCTGATTTCAAGGTGCTAGGCGTGTGCTGATGGGAGCAGAAGGTGAAGATGTCTCGATTGAAATATGAATGTTCTCTGCTGCCAAGTACTTCTCCACTCGTCAACTCGATACTCTGACCTTCCGAATACATGACAAAAGAAGCATTCGACAAGCTCGGCAGCTCAAAGCTAGGCTTGAAGAAGCTTGGTACATATTGATTAACCCCTGCCCAACGCACGCCTAAGTCAAGATCAAACTTATTATCCTTATTGAGACCAGACTTACCCGTAGCTAGCACTTTACCACCGCGTTGGACATAAGCGAGCATCTTAGCTGTCAACGAGCTGTTCATCATTATTGAGTCTGGCATGATAATGACTTTATAAGCTTGGAAATCAGCTTCCGTATCAATAACATCGAACAGAATCTTACCTTCGAGCAGCATACGCACCGCTCCTGCATCGGAATCTCCTGCTCTTAGCTCAGTTGTGCCTTTATCCTCGTCGTTGTAGACAGCCTCTATGCTCAGCAGGGCTACATCAGCAATATTCGAGGTATCCACGCACCAAGCTTCCTTCTCTTCTACTTCCTTATAGGCAGCACCAATTAGATGATATGTAGACTCATCCATTAGGCCCTCTGGGTGTAGCTGATCACCAATTGAACAGCGTGAACCATTAGCTAGGCTGAGCGAGGTTTCATAACGCAGTGCATTCGGATGCTTGTAGCCTCCAAACTCACCCCATGTTGTATGGAATTTTCCTGTCATTCCCAGATACTTCATTCCGAGTGTTTGGGCATATCGGGCAGATAATGGAAAGTGATCGTAACCCCAGCCGCCTGTCGGCAGGGACTCTAATTCTAAATGGGTATTCATAAGGGCAAGATCCCTTCTACCTTTGCGGATGTGGCCCCCATTATGAAACACCGGCATATCCGCTCTTAGCTTCTGTGCTGCTTCATTCGTTCTACGGGTATAGTTCGCATAGGTCTCCTCCCATAATTGCTGCATTACAGCCTGGTCACGCGGATCGCCGCCCCGCTCTCTTACAGACCTCACACAATATTGACAATAGCATTGACGAACACCAACGATGTCGAGGAAGATACCGTCTGCATCATAATGCTCAACCACCTCTTCGATTTGAGCAACGAGTATATCTAGATATGGCGTGTTGAAGCAGAATTGATGATATCCCGGTAGCATAAATCCCTTGACCCAGCTCGTCTGATCCTCTTGATTCCGATTCAGCCATTCAGGGTGACGTCTGGCCAGCTTCTCATCTAACCCTGCAGAAATATATACAGGTGTTCGCACATCAATCTCATGAGCAGCCTCGATCATTGCACCTAGTAGATCAAAGGTAAGATGAGGATGCTGCTCATTCACCTTACTGGGATGATAAGCCCATCCATGATGGCACTTAGAGAATACGGTAATAGAATCAACATGACCCTTCTGAAGCATCTGTTGAAATTGCTGCTTAGCGAAGTTAATCCCAATGCCTGGAATCTCCTCTGATGTATGAAAGTCCAGATGAATTTGTCTAAAGCGCACGATAAAACCTCCCAATATGGAATAATAGTATAAATCTATTTACAATCATACAAGCTCAACTTGGGAAAGGTGAGTTCCTTTTTCTGTTTTTTATAGTACAATTTCTACTAAACAGCGATAAATCCATACAATCCTGGACAGGCGATCTGAAGCTTATGACATCGGAGGAGGTTTCTGAAATAATGAAGTGTTTAGTCATGCGTATCCCACCATTACCACAATTCATTACGGTAGGGCATGCCGTCTGGTCACCGGGTTTTCAGCACAATAAACGTAATTTCCAAGTGTACGATGTGCTCTTCGTAGTCGGAGGAAAGCACTACATGACGGAAGAGGATGAGATCTATGAATTGAGTGAGGGTGGTGTGCTTGTTCTAGAGCCAGGTAAAACGCATTGGGGACACCAGCCTGTGGACGTGGATACGGATATCTACTGGGTTCATTTCGTCCATCCTGCTCCAATTGAGATCGTTCAGCCGGACCAAATTCCGTGGTCAACCTTACTGAGACAAGGTACTGATAAGGATTTAGAACCAACAGAGCAATTCATGTACTTGCCCAAGTATGNNCACATCTCAATCTGGATTCCATCATTCCAACGCTTGACGAGATGGTAATCCTGCAACGGTCATTCTCGATGAAGAATGCATTACAGCTCCATGCACTGACCAGTCATTTATTATATCAACTACAGGCGGTTCTTCAGACAGGACTGAATACAAGAGCCTTCAGTTTGAGTGAGAAGGTCATTCATTATTTGAATCAGCATCTACTTATGCCATTTAGCGCGGATCATATGCAGCATACCTTACATTTCCATTTTGATTATCTATCTCGCTGCTTGAAGCAATTTACCGGTTTAAGCCCCCTTCAATATCGACACCATCTACAGATGGAGAAAGCTAAGATACTTCTAATACAGAGCAATTTGACGGTCGGTGAGGTGGGAGAGCAAGTTGGCATATCTAGCATAAATTATTTTGCCCGCTTATTTCGCCAACACGAGGGAATATCTCCTGGACAATATCGAGCGAATC
The DNA here is from genome assembly GCA_002383285.1 of Caryophanales bacterium UBA4100. GTDB lineage: Bacteria > Bacillota > Bacilli > Paenibacillales > UBA4045 > UBA4045. The sequence continues at coordinate 63,754 of DFXU01000002.1, read as the reverse complement.
GTCAGAAATTAATGTAGCTACTGAATCAGGAAAATACCGAACAACATGACTCAAACAATCAGGATTGAAACAATTTTAGTACAATAAGCTATTCCACACAAAAAAGGGTCCCGAAGGACCCTCTGTGGTTCAACTTGCCGCCAAGCAGCAATTATAGCACTATTGTAAATCCACATTCTCTTCTACATCCGCATCGTAATCCACGCCAGCAACACCAAACCCGAATAATTTCAAGAAGTCCTCTCGGTAGCCCTCAATGTCTGAGATGTCCGTTAGATTATCAGAGTTTACCTTGTCCCAAAGCTTAGCAACCTCCTGTTGAACATCCTCGCGCATCTCTAGATCATCTACACGAACACGGCCCTTCTCATCAGTAGCTACCTCTGAACCACTATAGAGTCGATCAGCGAACATGCGATACATCTGCTCAATACAGCCTTCATGAAGTCCCTTTTCTTTCATCACTCGGAACAATAAGGCTATGTACAATGGTACTACAGGTATGGCGGAGCTCGCTTGAGTAACAAGCGCTTTGTTAACAGACACATAAGCTCGACCCTGCAAATCTGCGAGGAAGCCTTGTATCTCATGAGCTGTCTGCTCCAAGTGATCCTTAGCGCGGCCTATCGTACCCTCACGATAAACGGAATGCGTCATCACGGGTCCAATATAGGAATAAGCAACCGTTGTAACACCTTCGGCTAGTACACCCGCAGCCTTCAGCTCCTCTAGCCATATTCTCCAATCCTCGCCGCCCATGACTTTCACCGTATGCGCCTGCTCTTCCTCCGTTGCTGCTACAAGTGAAACCTCGGAGACTACACCTGCATTCGTATCAACGGTGATACTCGTGTAATCTTGACCAATTGGTTTAAGTACGGAGCTATACGTTTCACCCGTTCGAGGATCAGTCCTCCGTGGAGATGCCAAGCTGTAGATAACCATATCTACTTGTCCAAGCTGTGACTTAATTAAGTCTATTGTCTGACGCTTAATATCATCGGAGAATGCATCACCATTGATACTATGTGCATATAAGCCCGCTTCACGCGCTGCATCCTCGAATGCGGCAGTGTTATACCAGCCTGCTGATGCCGTTCTCCCATTCTCAGCAGGTCGTTCGAAGAATACACCGATAGTAGCTGCTCCACTGCCGAATGCTGCAGTGATGCGTGATGCCAAACCAAACCCGGTAGAGGCACCAAGAACGAGTACTTTCTTCGGACCATCGATGCTCGGCTGACTTTGCACATATGAGATTTGCTCCTTCACGTTCTCCGCACAGCCAGTAGGATGTGCAGTCGTGCAGATGAATCCACGAATTTTCGGTTGTATGACCATAGTTCATTTCCTTTCGATTGGAAAAATGATATGCTATTCTGCATTATATAGTAAATGTCTACTTTATCTCAATGATTGTTTATTTACCAACTTGATTACTATACATAGTCTTGCTAACGGAGTGATATTCTTATGAGTCCAATAATAGTTGTAAAGATAGGCAGCAGCTCCCTCACCTCACCCGGGGGAGGCATTCATCGAGAATCTATCAATTTCTTCGCTAGAGAGCTCGTTAGCCTTAAGCAAGCAGGTTATTCCGTGATGCTCGTAACGTCGGGCGCTGTTGCTGCAGGGTTTCGGTCCATCGGTTACACACAACGACCCAAGCATTTACATGAGAAGCAAGCGGCAGCAGCAGTGGGACAAGCCTTATTGATGCAAGCCTATAATGAAGCATTTGCCCAATATGACCATCGTGTAGCTCAGCTTCTACTTACTCGTCCTGATTTCTCTAATCGCAAACGAATTCATAATGCATTGATGACCATCGAGGAATTATTGAAGCATCATGTTATTCCTATTATTAATGAGAATGACACTGTGTCCGTAGATGAGTTAAAATTTAGTGAGAACGATACTTTGTCTGCTCTTGTTGCTAATGTAGTTAAGGCATCTCGACTGCTCATTGTGACCGATATGGATGGCCTGTATACCGCTGACCCACGTAAGAATACCGAAGCTATTAAAATCGAACGTGTAGATCAGATTGATGAGCACATATTCCGTATAGCAGGCGGTGCTGGGTCAGCAGTAGGTACGGGTGGCATGAGATCCAAGATCGAAGCTGCACGAATAGCAACACGGGGAGGAATTCCTGTATTCATCGGACAGGCTAACGTTGAAGGTGACTTATTATCCGCTGTAGAAGGTAGTGGCAAGGGTACCTACTTCGAGACGAGTCTGCATACACTATCGATGAAGAAGCAGTGGGTCGGCTTCCACTCCTCACCACAAGGAACGATTATCGTCGATGATGGCGCTATGAAGGCGTTACTGACTGGTGGTAAGAGCTTACTCCCAGCAGGTGTTAGAGAGACGATCGGCGACTTTCATCCTGGAGACGTTGTAGACGTTATAGGAATGGAGCGACAGCGCATTGGTCGTGGTGTAGTCAACTATGCCTCCTGGCAATTAACAGCAGTTGCAGGGCTATCCCTTGATGAAGTACAGAAGAGAGTTGAGGTAATTCGACCAGAGGTTATCCATCGAGATGAATGGGTATCGTCAGAGGGTTAAACACTTTATAGGAGGTTATGAATTATGAGTGATGTAAGATCCATTGCACAATTAGCCAAACAAGCTTCAGGAATACTTAGTCAGCTGACGACTGAGCAGAAGAATCATGCACTGCTTCAGATGGCAGCAGCTCTAATCAAGGAGCAGGACTCCATAATAGCCGCTAATCAGCTTGATCTTGAGGCCGGTCGTCATAACGGAACAACCGAGTCTCTCCTTGATCGTCTTGCCTTAAATCCTGATAGAATCGAATCTATGGCTGAGGGACTTCGTCAGATAGTTGAGCTGCCTGATCCTGTGGGAGATACCTTAGAAGAGACGACACGACCTAATGGTCTATTCATACGCAAGATCCGTGTACCGATCGGTGTCATAGGCATTATATATGAAGCCCGTCCGAATGTAACCGTGGATGCTGCAGGATTATGCTTGAAGACCGGGAATGCCGTTGTCCTACGGGGTGGGTCAGCGGCTCTTCATTCGAATGATCAGATTATTAAGGTTCTTAAGAGTGCATTGAAGAGCTCCTCTATCCCGCTTGATGCATTACAGCTAATTAATGATCCTAGTCGTGCCTCCGTCGACGAGATGTTTAAACTAATTGGTGTGCTAGATGTAATCATTCCTCGCGGCGGACATTCCCTCATTCAGAATGTCGTTATGAACTCCAAGGTACCCGTTATAGAGACAGGGGCTGGCGTGTGCCACACATTTATTGACGATCAAGCACAGGTAACTATGGCCGAAGCCATCGCTATTAATGCTAAGGTTCAGCGCCCCTCAGTATGTAATGCAATGGAAACCTTATTAGTACATGAAGCTTATGCCGCCAAGCATCTCCTGTCCTTAGGAGAGCAGCTGAAGAATCTCAACGTAGAAATTCGTGGCTGCTCAGCAACACGCAAGCTTATTCCTTGGGCTAATGCTGCTGATGAAGAGGATTGGAGCACCGAATATAATGATTACATTCTATCCGTCAAGATTGTTGCTAATGTTGATGAAGCTATTGCTCATATTCAAAAATATGGTACGCAGCATTCCGAATGTATCGTTACTGAGAATAGTGACCACGCAGTACAATTCTTGAATGAGGTCGATGCAGCCGCTGTCTATCACAATGCGTCTACACGCTTCACAGATGGCTTTGAATTTGGCTTCGGTGCAGAGATTGGTATTAGCACACAGAAGCTTCATGCTCGAGGTCCAATGGGTTTACCTGCGCTTACATCGACTAAATACATTATTCATGGTAATGGTCAGATTAAATAAATTTTTCAAGCTGGAGGAACAGCATGCACACATTATCTGAACAGAATATATGCTTCATCGGCGCAGGCTCAATGTCTGAGGCGATTGTACGAGGATTAATACAGCTGGATAGCATGAATCCTAAGCAGATTACAATGATCAATCGGGGAAATCAAGAACGTTTACTTGAGCTGAATCTGGCCTATGGTGTCAGTTACTCACAGGACGAGGAGCAGCGTAAGCAAACGATATCAGGTGCAGATATTATTGTGTTAGCTATGAAGCCCAAGGATGCTGCAGATGCGATTCGTATGTATCACACCTCACTACGCACGAATCAGCTGATCATCTCCGTAATCGCGGGCTTATCTATCCCTTCTATTGAGAAGCTTGTTGGCCACTCTCTCTCGATCGTCCGAAGCATGCCGAATACCTCGAGTACAATTGGTCTTGGGGCAACAGGCATCAGCTACTCTCAACAGACAACACTAGTGCAGCAAAAGCTTGCTAGAGATATCTTCGAATCAATCGGTATCGTTTGTGAGGTTGAAGAGGCAGCGTTGGATATTGTAACTGGTGTATCGGGTAGTGGTCCTGCCTATATCTATTATATAATGGAGGCCATGATAGCCGGAGGAATCTCAGGTGGTCTTGATGCGACTGCCGCTCGGCTATTAACCGTACAAACAGTGCTTGGAGCAGCCAACATGGTACTTCAAACGAAGGAGAGCCCTGCCGATCTACGTAAGAAAGTCACCTCACCAGGTGGAACTACACAGGCTGCGCTTGAGCTGATGAGTGCGAATGATGTTGCTGAACATATCTCGAATGCTGTCCTTCGTGCAGCTGAACGTGCAGGTGAGCTCGGCACCGCTATCGCAGATCAAATTGATGCGAATATTACTAATTAGGAAGTGTTAACGATGAAATCTTACTGTATTGCGACCTATCGTGTGTTCGACGAGAAAGCCGATTTTCATAAGAAAGCGCAGGGTATTGCTGTCGGTTTAACAGTCGGAAGCTGGACTGAGCTACCCGAAGCGAAGAAAACGACGATGGAGAAGCATCTGGGCAAGGTAATCTCCGTTCAAGTCACAGAGGATGGTAATTCTGTTAGGTTTGCGGATATCGAGATCGCCTACCCTGATGTCAACTTCTCTGCGGATATCCCCGCTCTACTCGTCACTGTGTTTGGCAAGCTGTCGATGGATGGGAGAATCCGATTAATTGATCTCTCATTCTCTGAAGGCTTCCTCGCTCATTTCCCAGGCCCTAAATTCGGAATCAATGGCGTACGTCAATTACTGAATGTCACGGATCGTCCATTGTTGATGAGTATATTCAAATCTGTTATTGGCTATGAGCTTCCAGAGCTGCGCGAGCAATTCCTGGCTCAGGCATTAGGTGGCGTAGATCTTATTAAGGATGATGAAATCCTATTCGATAACCCGTTAACTCCAATAGAGCGAAGGGTCGAGATATGCATGTCGGCAGCGGAGGAAGCGAAGCAAGCGACTGGTCAATCGTTACTATATGCCGTTAATTTAACAGGTAAAACCTCACAGCTCGCCAAGCAAGCCAAGCTCGCTATTGACGCTGGGGCTAATGCGATATTGTTTAATGTCCTTGCATACGGCTTCGATGCACTCCATGAATTGGCTGCTGATCCTGATATCAACGTACCCATTGCCGCTCATCCTGCATTAGCAGGTGCGATATATCCGTCAAGCTATCACGGAATCAGTGCATCGTTGTTACTTGGCAAGCTGATGCGTCTTGCTGGAGCAGATCTTGTCCTCTTCCCATCGCCATATGGCTCAGTTGTCATGCCGATTGAAGAGAATATGGCGATCAAGGACGCATTATTAACAGCCGATACACAGCTAGCAGCTAGCTTCCCCGTACCTTCTGCCGGCATCCATCCAGGGCTTGTTCCGCTCATTATCCGTGACTTTGGCAATGATGTGGTTGTTAACGCTGGTGGAGGTGTGCATGGACATCCGATGGGAGCTGCAGCAGGTGGACATGCATTCCGCCAGGCGATCGATGCAACATTACATGGATTCACCTTGGAGCAATATGCTGAGAAGCATATAGAGCTGGCTGAGGCGATCCGTCTCTGGGGGGTGCGGGCTTGATCCAGATCGATGGTAAACATCCCATCATCTTCTGTGATTTTGATGGCACGATAACGATGAAAGATAACATTCTAGCACTGATGAAGCATTTTGACCCTGAAGGCTGGGAGGTATTATTAGAGGAGCTGCTCGCGGGTCGTAAGAGTCTTAAGGCGACAGTAGGTGCGTTCTTCGCTCTCTACCCTTCACAGCAAAAGGCTGAAATACAGGCGTATGTACTCGAGCATGCAGGAATCCGTGATGGGTTTGCTGAGCTGCTAGCGTATTGTAGGGAAATGGAAATTCCTTTCTATGTAACAAGCGGAGGAATTGACTTCTTTATCTACCCTCTTCTTGCTCCATTCGATATTGAACTGGACCATATTTATTGCAATTCGAGTAACTTCAATGGTGAATTTATTGAAATTGAATGGCCACATACATGCGATGAGCATTGTCATAAAGAATGTGGCATGTGCAAAACTCGTATTATCCGCCAGTATCCTAATGATCATTACTATCGTATTCTGATTGGCGACAGCTTAACTGATTTTGAGGGTTCGAAGATTGTTGATTACGTCTTTGCACGGTCTCACCTGTTGGAGCGTTGCTTGGAAACAAATTTATTGCATAAGTCCTATGAGACCTTTTTCGATATCTTGACACATCTGAAATCGATGATTGCCGGCACAGAAGCACATTCAACAGGATCACAACTCTGAATCAAAGGAGATTCTATATATGACTGTTCCGTACACCTTGGAAGCCAAACAAACCGTGATTAGCGAACTAACAGCAATTAAAACAAATCTTGCAGCACGCGGCTGGTTCCCTGCTACAAGCGGAAACCTTTCTTTACGTGTCGGTGAGATGCGCGGTGAACAATTTACTTTTGCAATCACATCTAGTGGTAGAGACAAATCCGTGAATACACCAGAGGATTTCTTACTCGTCGATGAACAGATGAAACCAAGTGAGCCTACAAATTTAAAGCCCTCTGCAGAAACGATCATTCACCGAGAAATTTATCGGCTGACAGGCTGCGGGGCTATATTTCATGTACATACGGTTCCTAACAATCTTGCTTCTGAGCTGTTCTGGGAGCGCGGCAATGTTCCTATCGATGGAGTAGAATTAATCAAGGCATTTAACATCTGGGAAGAGGATGCTCAGATCGAGATTCCGATACTACCGAATTATGCGGATATCCCGAGGATTGCTGATCTAATTAAATCTCGAATGGTCCCTCGTATTCCTGGCATCCTTCTTCGTAAGCATGGTATATATGCATGGGGAGCCAACGCTTTCGAAGCCAAACGCCACCTAGAGGCATTCGAATACTTGTTCGACTATGCTGTGAAGCTTCACATGATGCGATTATAGCGCAGACATAAATCATAATTTTCCTATATAACTCATCTACATCATAAAAATAACATCTCTCAGTTGAATAGAGGTACCAAAGACCCTACTACATCACAAAAGTAACATGTCCGAACATGTCCGCAGAATAGAGGTCCCAAAGACCTCTACAGCATCATTAAAGAAACATCACCGCAGAATAGAGTCCCCAAAGACCTCTACAGATACACTATATGTTGGAATTACTAATTTAGAGCGCCTTAGACACCACCTTTCAGGTCACATTCACCAAGTTGAATTCACCTAACTGCTTACTACCCTGAAAGCTACCGGCTTCGAAATCTCGCTGCATATTCCTTGGCTTGCTCTGGTGTACGAACAAGATTACGATTCCACTCTAGTAGGATGCGGTCGATATAACGGAAGTGGACCTTCCCAGCGAATACCGCTTCCTTCAGTGCAGCCAATACCAAAGCCTCCGCATACTTATCCTGGTCTAACCAACCGGATATTGTTTCGCATTCCATCGGGGACAAGGGGCGACCGAATTCTGTCTCGAACTTCACGAACATGTTCGCTTCTGAGACATCTCCCTCACTCGTATGAGCTTCAATATGCCGCGCCACTGCGACCTCAGCTAATGCTGACTCCGACTCACGCCTTCCCATGAGAAGCTGTTGACGTTCACGATAGAATTCTGCGCAAGCCTCAGCTAACTTCTCATATACACCCGAGATGTTGTAATGCTCATATTGGATGCCTGATTCTGGATCAATATCTTCATCTATGGCAATCCATCCATCACTCATAAGCTTCTGAATGGACTGGATGACCCCATCCGGGGAAGCAGACATCCGTGTTTGAATTTCTTCTATTGTTGGAAAGTCATTGTTCTCCTTCTCTTTGAAGGCTAACAAATGAATAATTAACATCATATCAATCTCAGTTAATCCTAGCTTCGAATAATGCTGAACGAGTAAGTTAGGAATACTTACAGACCCTTCTCTTAATGCCATTAATAAACCGTTCTTGATGGGCACCTGATTATGCTCCTTCCCTTTTCCATATCGTTCATAGGTTCTCGCCTGCTTCTCTATGGATACAGACGATTTAATAGTCGTGGAAAAGGAATCGTCTCGCGAACGTGATCAAGACCGCAAATCCAAGCAACAGTTCTCTCTAAGCCCAGTCCGAAGCCAGAATGAGGAATCGAACCGTACCTTCTCAAATCTAAATACCATCTATACGCATCCTGTGAAAGCTCATGCTCGGAAAATCGCTGCTCCATTAAAGCGGGATCATCGATACGTTGACTACCTCCGATAATGTCTCCATAGCCTTCTGGTGCGATCATGTCTGCACATAGAACTACATCTGGACGGGACGGATCAGGCTTCATATAGAACGCTTTGAGCTCAGTTGGATAATTCGTTATGAATACGGGTGTTTCATAATTCTCAGCAATGGCTGTCTCGTGAGGGGCTCCAAAATCATCACCCCACTTGATTTCATGCCCGTTCTCCTGCAGATAAGTGATCGCTTGATCGTAATGAATACGCGGGAATGGTCCCTTAATGCTCTCAAGCTTGGATAAATCGCGTTCTAATGTCTTCAATTCTAAGGAGCAATGCTCTAAGACAGAGCTTACGATGTGAGTAACAAAGCTTTCCTGTATGTGTAAGCTCTCTTCGTGCTCCACAAAAGCCATCTCAGGCTCAATCATCCAGAATTCGATCAGATGTCGACGTGTCTTCGACTTCTCAGCTCGGAATGTTGGTCCGAAGGAGTATACTCTCCCAAGCGCCATCGCAGCCGCCTCCATGTAAAGCTGACCACTCTGGCTTAAGTATGCATCTTCATCAAAATACTTGGTGTGGAACAAATTGGTTGTCCCTTCACATGAGGAAGGCGTAAGAATAGGCGGGTCTACACATACAAAGCCATGCTCAGCAAAAAATTCTCGAATCGCTTTAATGATCTGATCTCTTATGATCAGAACAGCACGCTGACGCGGAGAACGAATCCATAGATGGCGATGATCCATTAAGAAATCGACGCCATGCTCTTTGGGTGTAATTGGATATTGATCTGTCGTAAGCTGAATGATATCGATATGCATGAGTGTAAGCTCAAATCCACTAGCGCTTCGAGGCTCCTCCCTGACGATACCCGTCAGGTACAATGAGCTCTCTTGTGATAAGCTTTTTGCACTGTCCCATACTTCCTCTGGCAATTCACTTTTAACTGCGACAGCTTGAATAAATCCAGTTCCATCTCTTAACTGAAGAAATTGTATTTTGCCGCTTGATCGAATATTATGTAGCCAGCAACCGATGATAACCGTTTGTCCTACATACTTGCCAACATCTCTTATTACACACTTTACCTGCATCTATAAATCACTCCACTCACTCCATCAATTAGGGCACACCATAAGTCATATATCGCTTTTCAAGCAAGCTCTATATGAGGCTGTAAAGCTCATTTTAACTGTTAGTCTTAGCATTTGCAATGAGTTGATACGTATCCCTAGCGATGACGAGTTCTTCGTTTGTTGGGATGATCAATACCTGTACACGTGACTGTGAGGTCGATATCGTTCGATCACCACGTTCTGGACTAACATTCGCCTGTTCATCGAGTTCTACTCCGAAGAAGCTTAGCTGTGAGCATACTTTCGCCCTCAACGTAGCCGAATTCTCGCCAACTCCAGCAGTGAAGATGAGCACATCCAAACCATTCATTGCAGCTGTATAGGAGCCGATATATTTGCGTAATCGGTACGAATACATCTCATAGGCTAGCTTCGCGTTATGGTCTCCAGCCTTCATCGCTTGCTCAATCTCGCGCACATCACTGCTGATGCCAGAGATAGCTATCAACCCACTATGTTTATTCAGCATTGAATTCACTTCATTGATTGTCAGATCCTCTTTGGTCATCACATAAGGTACAATAGCAGGATCAAGATCCCCACTCCTCGTTCCCATCATTAATCCCTCGAGTGGTGTCATTCCCATACTGGTATCGAACGATTTGCCATTCATAATGGCCGTACAGCTTGCTCCATTGCCGATATGGCAGGAGATTATCTTTAATTGCTCTATAGGTCGACCTAAGTAGGCTGCAGCACGTTCACTGACATAAGCATGAGAAGTGCCGTGAAACCCATATCTCCTTACCTTGTGCTTGTTATATAGCACCATGGGTATGGGGTATAAATACGTTTCTGCTGGCATCGTTTGGTGGAATGCAGTATCGAAGACAACCGCTTGTGGCACATGCGGCAGCGAGGCTTCAACAGCATCGATTCCCATCATATGAGCAGGGTTATGAAGTGGGGCCAAGTCAAATAAGCGACGGATTTCTTGACGAACCTCGGGTGAAACCAATACGGAAGCGGAGAAGGTCTCACCGCCATGTACAACTCGATGTCCAACTGCTTCTATCTCCTCTATATTCTCCACCACACCATGCTCAGGGTGCAGCAGCGCTGCAACAACCCTACGGATTGCAGATGTGTGATCAAGAATTTCGGCTACTACCGTAACCTCAGGCTTATTCGTCGCCTCATGGCTCAGCATCGCTGACTCCATGCCAATCCGCTCAACCTTACCTTTGGCAAGCACGCTCTCGTCTAGTATATTATAAAGCTGATATTTCAATGATGAGCTGCCTGCGTTAATAACTAATATCTTCATGATATACGGTCACCGTCCTTATCATAGCGGAAAAATCCTTCTCCGGTCTTCATACCCAGATTACCTGCACGAACCATCTTCTTCATAAGGAATGAAGGTCTATACTTTAATTCCCCAAACTCTCGGAACATACGCTCCATAGCAGCCATAACCGCATCCAAACCGAATCGATCAGCCATCTCTAAAGGACCATAGTGAAAGTCATAGCCTATACGCATAGCACAATCAACATCCTCAGCAGAGGCTACACCTTCATTCAATACGTGCATCGCTTCGTTTATTAGAATACAGATGAGTCGAGTCGTAACGAATCCAGGTGATTCATTGACCATTATTCCCCTCTTCTGAATAACATTCTCTACAAATGATTTCGTATCTTGCAAGGTTTCTTCAGATGTCTTTAACCCCCGAATGATTTCTACAAGGTGAATTTTCGATACAGGGTGAAGAAAGTGTAAACCAATGACACGCTCCGGATTCTCCGTAGAATTAGCCAATTCCGTCAAGCTAAGCGTGGATGTATTACTCGCTAAGATGATATGTGGAGGGCATATCGCATCTAATTCGTAGAACACATTCATCTTTGCCTCTAAATCCTCATTTATAGTTTCAATGACCATGTCACATTCACTGAGCTTTGAGAATTTGTTGATCTTATGGATTTTGGATAAGATAAGCTTCTTCTCCGACACGGTTATTGCCCATTTTTCAATCTGCTTGTCTAAGCTAATAAAGATCATATTCCAGGCTTCATCTAGTTTCTCAGGTGTTTTCTCAACAAGGAATACCTCCATCCCCTTAACAGCAAGCATCTCTGCAATTCCCTGGCCCATTGTTCCAGCTCCAACAACACCAATCTTATTAATTTTCATAGCATACTCATCCTTTATATTGTAATTCTATCTATATTAACGTACATGACAATGAAACAACAATCTGTGATGAACTTCACACCTTCATAGCTTGTTCATTTAATCGAATTTTTAGAAGGCCAGTTAAGAAAATAAAAAAAGCTATCTCAACTAGGTAAGATCACCTAATTTAGAGACAGCTGTTGCACAATTATGCTGTTGATTGTTGTACTTCTTGCAGAATCGTTCTAAATCTAGACCCAGATAACACTTCTTCACGCTGCATAATATCCAGAGAACACGCGAATACATGCTGCTTGCTTCTTAATAGTTCCCTCGTCCGCTGTGTGAGCTCTTCAAGTATATATCCATTCTCACTCATGAGCTGTTCCGTGGTGACCATGCGGCGATCTATGATGCCTAGCCTTGTTAGTCCAGCGTCCATCATGGTTGAGACAATACTAATCGCTTGCTCAAAATCATTCCTCGACCCAGTGCTACGATCTCCATAGATGAGCTCCTCTGCTGCGGAACCCCCTAAGGCAATCATGATCTGATGCTCCAGAAATGATTTGGTATACAAGTATTGTTCCTTCTGTGGATTATGACGCACATAGCCAAGTGCCTGCCCCCGAGGGCTCAGAGACACCTGAGAGACGGAACCCGGTCGAACGACCTCTGCAACCAATGCATGACCCAGCTCGTGCACCGCAACACGTTCACGCTCCTCCTTCGTGCTCTCTCTATCCGTTCTCTCACCCATCATTACCTTATCGATGGCAAGCGAAAGATGGGATTGGGATATCAGCTTAAGATCCTCACGCATCGCGTAGATGGCACCTTCATTCATAACTGCTTCGAGCTGTGCTCCTGAGAAGCTGAAGGTTTCATCTGCTAACTTCTCTAGGTCAACATGCTCATCCAGCGGCTTATTCTTAGCATGTATGCGCAGAATATGAAGACGACCCTTCTTATCTGGAAGATCGACCTCAATCTGCCGATCGAATCGACCCGGACGAAGCAATGCAGGATCTAACATTTCTTTGCGATTCGTGGCAGCAATCAAGAGAATGCGTGGTGTCTCTTCACTATCTATGCCATCCATCTCGGTAAGTAATTGATTGAGCGTTTGATCATACTCCTTCTGCTGACCACCATCTCGCTTACCGCCTATAGCGTCAATCTCATCAATGAAGATAATGGCGCTTTCCTTCTCTTCCTTTGTAGCTTGTTGACGGGCTTCCTTGAATAAATCGCGAACACGACTCGCACCGACGCCCACATACATCTCTACAAATTCACTACCCGATGATGCAAGAAATACAGACCCAGTGAATTGAGCCGCAGCCTTAGCAAGCAAAGTCTTCCCTGTACCTGGAGGTCCTGTTAATAGGATACCTTTCATAGGACGTATGCCGAAATGATCAGTTAGATCCCGCTTAATCAGAAACTCTAGACCCTCTCTTAATTCCTTCTTCGCTCTCTCTTGACCGCCGATATCATCGAATGATAGGAATGCGGGCGACTTTGCTTTATTCCGTCGATTATTCGTCATCGCCCCATTACTTCTAGTTCTTATATAGTAGAGTATAGCAAATACAATAACACCTGCGAACAGCAACGGAACGACGTTAACTTGTATGAACAATAAGAAAATAAGCGCAACAGGGATAATACCAATAATAATCTCTTTGTTATACCGACTCATTGTTCCACACCCCCAATTCAATAGGCGTGCGTGGCAATACAATATACTTATGATCCGTACCATCACTCAAGTGAATATAAACATTCTTAGCATCGATCTCAGTTTGGACCTTTAGCCCGTTGATTCCTGCTGCAAGCGCATTAAGGCTAGATGGAATATCGGCATATTGACGGTTTTCCATAGCTTGTGCTACTGGGAATAAGGCTTCTGACCACCAGTTGTCTAACTGAGCAGATGATTGACTCTCTAGATCAATCGTAACGCTTCTATTACCCGAAACTGACTTACTCTTCGTGTTTATCTGCTCATATATCGAACGTAATTCAGCGTCATCTGCTAACTCAAGCGTAAGATTAACTGTGTTTCGATCTAATTGAATATCCGTTTTTACAATACCAGGAATACCCTGAATAAGCTCTTCAATTGGAGCCTTTATTGCAGTATTCTGATATACGAACCATCCTCCAAAGAGAAGCACAGAGCTTATTAGAATTGCCGAAATTATAGGTACTGGACGTAACTTCATATATATGGCTCCCCTCTCTATACATCATAATTGATATATTACAGTATAGCACAGGGTATATACGATTCGTTGATGTAAAGAATGGCAGTGCACGAGTCAATCTGCTATTCTTCCAGGTTTAGCCTATATGTGTCTACCCACTCACCGTCCGTGAATTTATAATAATCATAATAATGCCGCATTCCATCACTCTCTTGCTTCTTATAGAACACTTCCCATACCCATAACTCTCCAAGTCTACCTGGAGTCGTGCGCACGAAAGAGACAGATCCATGTCGTTCAATAACCTGCTGACGAATGGTCGATTTAGAAACTCCATCGGACGCTTTCTCCTCATGTATAATTTCATCACCAACCCAAACTACTAATTTCTCACCTTCACTATTATTCCCGAACACAACGGTATAATTCGTTTCGCCAGCGAAGAATTCTACATGATCTACCTCTATCAATGCCGTTAATTCAAGAGCCCATTCGATTGCTTCATTCTCAGCTTCTGCAAATCCGTCCTTGGCTGTGTAATAAAACCACAGCATCAAGATAATGAAGCAGGCTAATATCCCACCTGTGATCCATATCGACTTTCTCATCTCTCTAATAGCCCCTGGAAGCTCCTCTCAGCATCGAACATCACACGCTCCAAATCCAAGGTCAATAATTCCTTCTTTCTCATTACCCATTGACCATCAATACATACATCTGTCACATCTGAACCTGATGCACTATAGACCAGATGCGAAACCATATCTGTCCTTGGGACAAAGTGCGGTTGATCCATATCGACTGCGATAAAGTCTGCTTTGTAGCCAGCACGGAGCATGCCTACATGGTCCAGCCAGATAGATCGAGCTCCATCAATCGTTCCCATCTTCAGAGCATCAAGAGCTGGAATGGCAGTTGGGTCACCAGACACACCCTTATGAATTAATGCAGTTAAGCGAATTTCCTCGAACATGTCTAGATTATTATTACTTGCAGAGCTATCTGTGCCTAATGAAACAAGGACCCCCGCTTGGCGAAGCTTAACGAGCCTTGCAACACCGCTTGCAAGCTTAAGGTTGCTAACTGGGTTATGGGACACATGAACATGCTGGCTTGCAAGAATTGCGATTTCTTCATCCGTCAGATGTACAGCATGCGCTAACAAACAAGGACGACTGAACACTCCAAGCTTCAATAGATGCTCTACCGGGCGAACGCCGTAGCTCTGAACATTCAAATCCACTTCCTTTTGCGTTTCAGACATATGTGTATGTATCGGTAAATTTAATTGTGTAGCCGCATCGACGACCTTCTCAATAAAGTCTGGCGGACATGTATAAGGTGCGTGCGGCGACATCATGGTCGTGATCCGTCCACCCGCTGTACGATGCCAATTTCTAGCAAAGTCGGTAGCTTCCTTCAGCTTTGCCTGCTGTAATTCTACCGGATATCCGATGATCCCCCTTGTCAGGCAAGCGCGCATGCCTGTTTCCTCTACTGCCGCTCCTACCTCATCCATCTTATCGTACATATCGACGAAGCTTGTTGTTCCACTACGAATCATCTCAGCAATGGACAGCATCGTACCTGCTCGAACGTCCTCCTTGGTAAACTTTCCTTCCATTGGCCACATCTTCTGTTCAAGCCAGACCTGTAAGTTTAAGTCATCTGCATAGCCTCGAAGCAACGACATTGCTGCATGACCATGTGTATTTACGATTCCTGGCAGATAACAACGGCCAGTCCCGTCAATAATGATATCCGCAAGATCTCTCAGCTCAGCCTTGTTTACACCTATATATGTTATTACATCGTTATCCATCATCATAGAACCATTCACAACAATCGGTAATTCATCATCCATGGTTACGAACGTGCCATTCGTAATTAAGGTTTTTGCCATCTCATCATACATCCCTTCAAAAAATACATTAAATTCTTAATTCGCAAAAAATTAATCCAAGAAGTATGCTAAGCTCTGTAGCTCAGTTGTAAAATCCGCATTGTGCACCCGAATCTCTGCAGGCACCTTAATGATTGCTGGAGCAAAGTTAAGAATCGCTTCAACTCCAGCTTCGACAAACAGATTGGCCACTTGCTGCGCTTCTTGTGCAGGAACGGTAATAATACCAATCCGTATCTCCTTGTCCTTTATCGTTTCAGACAACTCCTGCACCGGTTGGACTGTAATATTATGAATTTTCTCACCGATCTTTGAGGGAGCTGCGTCGAACACTGCACAAATTTTCATATGATCCTTTAAGTATGCATTATAATTACACAAAGCATGCCCCAAATTACCAGCGCCTACAAGAGCAACATTAATAAGCTTATCAATTTTTAAAATCTGCCTTATTTTCTCTATCAAATAATTGACGTCATAGCCTATCCCCTTCTTACCAAATTCACCAAAGTAAGCCAAATCCTTGCGAATTTGAGCGGGATTCAAATCTAACTTGATACCCAGATCCTGTGAGGAAACAGTTTGCACATTCTTCATACTAAGCTCATCGAGGTATCTTAAGTACACGGGTAATCTTCTTACAACAGCATCGGATATTTTCAATGTTTTATTCAATGTGTTATCTCCCCTTCACGCTCGCTAATGTCTACTCCTGTATCTTGCTTCATCCATTCGTCAATTCTAGGCACTAATTGATCTGTTGGTAGATGTTCAATTTTGGGTCCAGGTAAAGAGTATAGGAAATATTTTCCATAGGCAGTATCGATAACTCGGGTATCATATATGATAACAATGCCTCTATCCTGTGAAGTTCTCACTAAGCGTCCGAAGCCTTGTTTGAAGCGGATTACAGCTTGTGGAACAGATAATCTCATGAATGGATTTTTATTCTTTCGCTTAATCGCGTCATTCTTGGCTTCAACTAGTGGATGATTCGGTGGCTGAAAGGGTAATCTTACGATCGCTAAACAGCTTAAGGCTTGTCCAGGGATATCTACCCCTTCCCAGAAGCTGCTGGTCCCGAGTAACACACTTGCTGTCTGCTCTTGGAACAGATGGATCAGCTTACTACGGCTTGTACTGTCCATACCTTGCCCTAATAGTTGAATGCCTTGATCGGCTAATGGCTCTCGGATCAGCTCATAAATTTGCTTAAGCATCCGATGTGAGGTGAATAGGACTAGCATTCGACCTTTAGTCTGTATTGCAACTTCCGTTAATGACTTAGATAATGCTTGCAGGAACACAGGATCAGAGCTACCCTTTACACTTGGAAAATCGCGAGGAACACATACCAGCGCCTGCTCCCGATAATTAAAGGCAGATGGTAGCTGTACAGTTCTTAGCTTATCAGTATCTAGTGACGATTGTAAACCCAGTTGATCGCAAGCATATTGGAATGATTTCTCTACGGATAGCGTAGCTGAAGTCATAACCACACTATCCTTATTCTCAAAAAAGTAATTTTGCAATAATGGACTCACATCAATCGGAACTCCAATCAACTGAAGTGACTTACTCCGATAATAAGGGTGGGCCTCTAGCCAGAATACAAAGGGCTCTTCTTTATCCTCACAGTGAAGTATGAACCGAATGGAGTCTCGAAGCCGGAATAGGTCCTTCATAGAACCGTTCATGTCCGTGAGCAGGCTCTGTACATCATATTTGTCCTGATTGTCCTTCAATTCACCAGCGATTTGTTCTAGCTGCTTTAATACATCTGTAATACGAACGTATATGTTGTCTTCTATCGTACGCACTTCATTCCACCCTGCAGGAAGTGAATCCTTCTTCAGCCTTAACACATGCTGCCCTACTTCAGAAGAAGCGTCTCCACTCTCGCTTAATAGGCTATACAATCGCTCCGTTAATTGATCCCACTCTTCTCTAACCTTGATGACTTCCGGTATGAGTGTTTCTAGCTGAGCCGCTGCCTCCCGACTTGCATCCTCCTCTTGAAGCTGTAGGCGAAAGATGAGCTGTGGCAGCATACCGCTTCTATTGTCCTTATACAGCCATGTCAGCGCCTTAACCACTGTGTAATATCCAACATCAAGACCTAGATGCTTACTCGCTGTTTCTTCGAATTGATGAGCCTCATCAATGACCAGATTACGATATGCTGGGAGAATGCGGTTCTCGGCTTTCACATCGGTGAATAATAAGGAATGATTCGTAATGACGATATCTGCTACATTGGCTTCGTGTCTTGCACGATGGTAGAAGCATTTTTTAAACCAAGGACATGCTCGATTCAGACAGGAATCTGTGTCACTCTCAACTGAGCGCCAGAAGTCCTTACCCTTATTGGCAAAGTGTATTTCCTCCTCATCCCCGTGATTCGTCTCACCTAACCACACAACCATCTGAGCTGCAGTTAGAGGATCCTCCTTGGGATGTTCATAATCAGAGGCGTTTAATTTATTCTCGAATTTACGTAAGCATAGATAATGACTTCTTCCTTTGAGAACGGCCGCTTTGAATGGGAATGGGAATAATTCCTGTAGCAGTGGAATATCTCGTTGACGAATTTGCTCCTGTAAATTAATCGTATGAGTGCTTATGACAACCTTCTCTTCATTCAGAACACTATAATAAACGGATGGAATTAAATACCCTAGTGATTTACCAGTACCGGTACCCGCCTCGATCATAAGATGCTGAGCATCAGAGAATGCCCTGTGAACCTCATGAATCATCTGTTCTTGTCCTTCTCGCTGCTCGAACCGCTTGAATTTCTTCTGTAGCAATGGTTTGAATTGGTCGTAGAAATCGAGAAAGTCTCCCTCTCCCTCGGCGTATGAAGCAGGTATTGCATGAGGCAATTTATCCTCTTCTTCATTCCAATCATTAACCTTAAGATGGAGCTGACGATAATATTGGTCAGAGCCATTAGTAATATCATTATGAATTTGCATGTCCCGCTCAAGCTCTTGAAGAAACCATACTACGTCCTCGAACATCGGCGCTACACTGAATATGCCTGCTAGACGTTGAATAGTGAGATATGGCAGCTTCTGCATACGTTCTAGACAATGAATCCATAAGTTTGCAGTTGCCTCTGCATCACTATCTGCTTGATGATGCCGTTCGTGCGGAATTCTTAAGGCTTGACATACCCGACCTAGCTGTAAGCTTGACAATCCAGGGTATAGAAAGCGTAGAAAGTGAAGCGTATCCAGAACCCTACCGTTAAACGGCTCATATCCGGACTCTAGAAGCCCTCTCTGAAGGAAGCCGAGATCGAACATGGCGTTATGAGCGATGAGAGTCGAGTCATTAATCAATGGTAGCATCTCGATCAGTACATCATCAAGCTCTGGTGCATGTTCAACCATGGTATCATCAATACCCGTCAATCGAGTAATGACCTCTGGAATCGGAATTCCGGGGCGCACGAAAGACGAGTATGATTGTATGATTTCTCCATTCTCGACGATTGCGAGTCCGACTTGAATGATCCTATCATGGGATTCAGCTCCAGTCGTTTCGAAGTCGAGAACTGCATATTTGCGTATAATGTGGTTCAACTCCTCTATGAATAACACCTGCGAACGCAATTATAATATCGTGGAGTGTGGTTCTTCCTTCGTTGTATGAACCACTTGATTATTCTCATCGAGAATAGCAATTAACGGCTTATAATTACGAGCGTCTTCACTTGTCATCATACCATAAGAAATAATAATGATTTTGTCACCAACCTGAACAAGCCGAGCAGCAGCACCATTAAGGCAGATTACACCGGACCCTCTTGGTCCTGGAATGACATAGGTTTCGAATCTTGAACCGTTATTATTGTCTACGATCTGAACCTTCTCATTCTCATAAACATCAATCAGCTCCATTAAATCCTGATCAATTGTGATACTGCCAACATAGTTCAAGTTAGCTTCAGTTACCGTTGCACGGTGAAGTTTAGATTTCATCATTGTTCTTAACATGTGAAGCACCTCCTAGTGTAATTATTCGATTGTCTATCAAACGGGTTTTACCAAATTTGACTGCTAATGCAACAACAGCTCGCTGATGACCTTGCAAGCTTCCCAGCTGATGGATAGGAACGTCATGTCTGAATGATTGCAGAGTAGGATAAGCGAGAATGCTCGCATATTCAAGATTTGCCAGCGGAGCCGTCATTATTTCTATAGCTAAACGCTCCTCTAGCTGCTCTGTAGTTAAGCTGGATACATCTCTTAACCAACCGTCCACCTTACCTAAAGCTTTCGATAAGATAACCGCTTGTGATCGTTCTTCAGGATTAAGGTAGACATTCCGTGAGCTAAGTGCTAAGCCATCGGGTTCACGCAACGTCGGGCACGGAATAATCTGAACTGACATATTCAAATCCTGTACCATCTGCTCAATAACAGCAATCTGTTGAATATCCTTCTGCCCGAAGTATGCTTGATCTGGCTGGACAATATGGAATAGCTTGGAGACAACAGTTGCAACTCCATCGAAGTGTCCTGGTCGTGAGGCACCACAGAGTCTAGACGATATATCGCCAATTGAAATCTTCGTCGCCAATGGATATTGAGGATACATCTCTTCTACAGCTGGTAGGAAAACCATGTCAGCCTTTACTCGCTCAGCTAGCTCTAAATCCCTCTTCGTATCTCGTGGATAAGTATCAAAGTCCTCGCTTGGACCGAATTGTAACGGATTTACGAAGATACTTAATACGACAAGATCATTCTGACTACGAGCCCGCTTAAGTAAGCTTTCGTGTCCTGCATGCAAATACCCCATCGTAGGAACTAATCCGACGGAGATTGTATGGTCGGTGCTAGTCTTGGCTCGGAATGCACGGATTGCTTCTTGTAGATCTATGATCTGCTGGAATACTTGCATCCTTCATCACCCCTTACATGTTAGTTGTATAAATTCTCTTCCTAATAAAAATTACTAAGAATCCTTAGAGCCATAAAGCTGTCTAACCTCTTGATCCTCTATCTGGAATACATGATTCTCATCAGGAAAGGTTCTCGCTTTCACCTCGCGAACATATTCGGAGATGCCCTGATGAATTTGTTGTCCGATATTCGCGAAGGCTTTGACAAATTTCTTCGGATGAGGGTCGCCATAATTCAGAACATCGTGGAATACTAATACTTGACCGTCACAGCCTCTTCCAGCTCCTATGCCTATCGTTGGTATAGTTAACTGCTCTGAGATATGTGCAGCTAATGACTCGGGAACCAGCTCGAGTACAATGGAGAACGCTCCGGCATCCTCTAATCGCTTGGCATCATCGATTAATCGCTGGGCCTTTAGCTCTGTCTTCCCTTGAATCATATATCCTCCAAGCTGATGTATCGATTGGGGAGTCAACCCGAGATGACCCATTACAGGTATACCAGCCTTAACGCATGCGTCTATCGCAGGGATAATATCTTGACCGCCCTCCATCTTAATTGCTTTCGATAAGCCTTCCTGCATAAGTCGTGCAGCATTCCGTAATGTACCATCAATATTGCCGTGGTAGGTAAGAAATGGCATATCTGTTACTACAAAGCTTCGACGTACAGCACGAGTAACAGCTTTCGTATGATAAACCATATCATCTAGAGTAACTGGGAGTGTCGAATCATAACCAAGTACAACATTCCCCAATGAATCACCTACAAGGATGACATCAGCGCCTGCCTCATCAGCGTGCTTTGCTGAAGGGTAGTCATAGGCAGTGATAACCGCTATTGGTATTCCATCACGTTTCATTTTCTTTAGACTAACTGTGCTGACCGGTTTTTGAGCATCCATATTGCGGATCTCCCTTCGAGAGTAGATGGAGATAATTCACGACGTTAATGATTAACCATATAAAAAATCCCTCAGCGCATAGCTAGAAGGATTCTACTTGAATTCGTTTATGTTGTTTGATTATCTGTCTCGGTCCTTACGGCTCAGAGCAGAATCCATGAACTATGTGGTTGTATGAAGCATTATTACATGTGGAGTGCGATTCGGGAAATTAGATATCGCCTCATATCGTTATTATAACAAACCTTGACAATAAAAACTATATATTCGTTTCGCCAGAATAAATATGAACTTCACTTCCATCCAACTGTTGAACAATCAGAGCGCCCATATCATCTATACCTAACATCTTTCCTTCAATCCGCCCTTGGCTATTCGTTAGCGTAATCGGCTTATGAAGGGATACCGTTAACGATTCCCATAGCGTACGGATAGGCGCGAATCCCTGCTCTAAGTACAAATCATACAATTCTTCAAATTGATGCAGAAAAGCTGCGATCAGCTTCGTTCGATCGACAACTTTACCGGATTCGATATAGAGTGAAGTTGCTTTATCTCGGAGTTCAAGCGGGTAATCCTCGGTGCGAAGATTACAGCTGATACCAACACCAATGACCATGTATCGGATACGCTCATCCTCTCCACTTGATTCTACTAGAATTCCGCTGATCTTCTTATTACCAATCAACAAATCATTCGGCCACTTTATACCTACATCCACCTGGACGACTTTCCTGATCGTCCTGCAGAGCGCTACTGCAGTTAGGAGAGTGATTTGCGGTGCAAATGTTAGCGTGATTTGTGGTGTAACAATGAGACTCATCCATATTCCCAGACCTGCTGGCGAGTGCCAAGAACGTCCCATTCGTCCTCGACCAGAGGTTTGCTGCTCAGCAACAACCAATGTTCCATGACCAGCACCAGTAGATACGAGGCGATGTGCTTCAGTCTGCGTTGACTCAAGCTGATCGTAGAGATGAATATGATGTCCTAGCGAGCTAGAATTACATGCCGGTATTAGCTCAACCGCACGAAGCACTTCTGGCTTCTGTATGAGCTTATATCCTTTGCGAGGACTTGATTCAAATCGATAGCCCAGCTTTCTCAGCTCTTGAATATGCTTCCAAACTGCCGTTCTTGAACATTGAAGAGATTGACTTAATTGCTCTCCAGATATATATTGTTCTGGCTTACTTGCGAAGTGCTGTATGATCAAGTCATTCATAATGTCCACTCTTCCCAACCTTAAGCTGATCTGCCCTATGCTTAAGCTGATTCTTATCATTCTCAATTATCCCTAATGCAACTTCCTCTAATAGAGCATTCAACAGCTGTCCAATTTGTGGACCTGGCTTAAAGCCCAGCTTGAGCAATTCAGCACCGTTGATGTTCATATCCTGCAAGCGAGTAACGGGAAGCTTGAGCAACCAATTCTCACCTTGTGATGCCAGTTGTAGCCACTCAGCACGATATTGAAACATCTCGATCATCAGCTCGTTGACTTCAATAATAAGATGCAGCCATAATCTGGATATATGTATTCCAAATCTCAAGCTTCCTATTGTCAATATCCGAACCAACTCTGAGCTCTCAACCATGCTATCCATTTCATGCATGAACCATTCATGGAATAACAAGATGTCACTGGTTTCTGTAAACCTCTGATTTGCAAACGTAAGTATTCGCATCGCTGCTAAAGCCTCTTCTGAGCTTGTCCCAAGTATTAGGAACAACAATGCAAAGCGTGTACTTGGCTCCGCTAGGCGTGAGAGCCATATCGTCAATTCATCTTGCTTCATATTGCTCACTAGCTCAAAGTTAAGATGAATTGCTGATTTGAAATGTCGGAATAAGCCGCTATCAACAAATAGATGTAGACCACGACCACAATCGCTACCCATCACAATTCGTTCGAGCTCAATTCTGATGCGTTCCATTGCAATGTGTGATAACAAGGGCGCCTGTGTCAACAAAGCGTTCCATGTCACTTCCTCAATCGTTAGATGGTATTCAGCAGCGAATCGAATGCATCTCATCATACGCAATGCATCCTCACCAAACCGTAGGTATGGGTCTCCTACACAACGAAGAATACCCTTTCGAAGATCGTCTTGACCTCCGAAGGGATCAATTAATACACCATCTTGATCAATGGCCATTGCATTCATCGTAAAATCTCTACGGCTTAAATCACCTTCTATATCTTGAATAAAGGTAACCTCAGCGGGTCGACGATAATTCTCATAGCTCGTTTCCTGCCGGAATGTAGTTACCTCGAAGGGTGTACCTTCTACAATGACCAATACCGTACCGTGCTGGAGACCAGTTGGCTTACAACGTTCAAACAAAGACATAACCTGCTCTGGCTTAGCTGACGTCGCAATATCTATGTCGTGTGTTGCACGACCAAGTAGACGGTCTCTAACAAACCCACCAACCCAATAAGCTGCATATTGATGATTGCTTAGCTTCTTTACAATATAAGCTGCTTGCTCTTCAATTTGATGATTCGTCAACAATATACATCACCTTCATTAAGAACAAATGATACATAAATTCGCTTGTTCCCTAATCGTTATTGTGAAGTGCACGCAGGTTCTTCGATCCTGGCAGTCCGTCCTAATATCCGATAATAGATTTGCTCATATTGCTCCGTCAATTGCTTAACACAGAATTGTGATTGTGCGGTATCCACACATGCATCTGAGAAGCTTTGATATAGTGCTTCATCGGATAATAATTGAATCACATATTCACTCATGAGATCCGTATCACCCACCGGAGCCAGATATCCCGTTCGCCCATGCGTGACTAATTCAGGGATTCCGCCTGCATTAGATGCAACCGTAGGCACTCCACAGGCCATCGCCTCCAACGCAACTAACCCGAAGCTTTCCTTCTCAGAAGGCAGCAGCATAATATCGGCTAGGGAGATAATCTGAGCGACTTCATCCTGCTTTCCTAGGAAAGCAACCCGATTCTGAAGTCCTAATTCCTTAACTCGATTACAAATTTTATGCAATTCTGTACCTTCTCCGACTAATAGAAGTCGTGATGGGATTTTTTCGTTAACTTTCGCGAAGATATCGATGACATCTCCCACCCTTTTGACAGGGCGGAAATTAGATATGTGCATTAGGATTTTCTCGTGAGGCTCGGCATATTCCGTTCTCAATATATCACAGCCACGCGGGTAATAAACTCTCTTGTCCACGAAGTTATATACTAAATCGATAGGCTTTACGATTCCAAGTGCTCGGCGAGTTTCTTGGATCAGGTCGTTCGAAACAGCAGTTACTGCATCGCTCTCATTGATAGCTAATCGTATCAAATCACTGAGTGATTCATCCTGCGCAAGTACTGTTATATCCGTACCATGTAAAGTTGTAACTACCTTAAGATGGTCTCCCACCATTTGCTTGGCAAGATATGCGCAGATCGCATGCGGCACAGCATAATGCACATGTAGGATATCAAGCTCTTGCATCTTCGCGACCTGTGCTTGCTTGCTTGCAAGAGACAGATCGTAGGGTGGGTAACGAAAAACGGAATAATCATTCACATCTACTTCATGATAGAATATATTCTTCTGGTATTGTCCCAGTCGAAATGGCATGTTATGCGTAATAAAATGGACCTGATGTCCCTTTTCAGCTAAGAGCTTTCCAAGCTCGGTAGCAACTACACCTGATCCACCCAATGAAGGGTAACAAGTAATTCCAATTTTGAGCATAGCTTGGTACCTTCTCTCATATTCGTTAGAATAAATCTATTTGAACAGGCGATTTACTCGCAAATCCTTCTGCATATGTACAGCTGACCTTCTGACCTAATATCTTACCTTGAGCCTCAATACGTTCTAGAAAACCTTGATTAATCGGTGTTGGAACGGAATTTAATTCTGCACTCGCTGACTCGAACTGGGTTTTATAAGCTTGAAGTGCTCTCATCTTAATATCATATTCCTCTGACACGTCCACAATGAGCTGAGGCTCATCAAGATCATTAATATAATAATAATATAATTTCTCCACCCTTACAGGAGCTACATCAGGCAAATAATTGCGCAGCTTTGCATTAAATATCGCTTCATCCACTAGCTTACTGCACATCACGTGGTCTGGATGGCGATCTATCCAATAAGGAGCGAATACGATTCGTGGTCGATGCTTACGAATTTCTAGCGTAATTAATTGTATCGTCTCCGCATTCATGAACAAGCCTCGGTCAGGTAACCCTAAGTTTGTTCTAGTAGCAAGTCCAAGAATAGTTGATGCAAGATTAGCTTCTTGTATACGGGTTTCTACTGTTCCATTAGAAGACATCTCAGCGTGAGTTAAATCACACATCCCGACTTGTCGACCTGCCTTAGTATGCTTATATATCGTTGCACCCATGCCAATTTCTGCATCATCCGGATGTGCACCGAACACCAGAATATCAAGGGAATGTGAATTCATCATACTTCACCTGGCTTATATTTATGTACAAGCTCTCTCCATGCAAAATCACCACGATCAAGCGCTTTAATCAGAATTTCAGCTGTTGCCACATTGGTAGCTAGTGGAATACCTTGTACATCACATAACCTCAATAATGCACTTATATCTGGCTCATGGGGCTGTGCCATTAATGGGTCCCGCAAGAATACAATTAAATCCATTTCATTCTTAGCTACCATTGCGCCGATTTGTTGATCGCCACCAAGTGGGCCTGACATAAATCTAGTTATCGTTAGGCCGGTTTGTTCCATAATTCGTAAACCAGTTGTTCCAGTAGCATATAAGGAATGGCGCACAAAGACATGTTCATATGCAATTACAAAGTTAACCATCTCGTCTTTTTTGCGATCATGCGCAACCAGAGCTATATTCATCATTAGGACACTCCCTGTTAAACCCACCTATTATTGAAGCAGCGAGTATTTGATTATATAATTGATTTTTTAATCAATAAAATGTTCAAAGCCGTATACGATACCTGTTAGCTCCATAGACTTCTTCACTGCTACATTAACACCTGGCATATATGCAGCTCGATCATAAGAGTCATGTCGAATTTTCAAAGATTGACCGAACCCGCCAAGTATAACCTCTTGCTGAGCAAATACTCCAGGTAGACGAACACTATGAATGCGAAAACCATTATAATAACCGCCACGAGATCCATCGATCGTTTCATGCTCTATAGGATTACCCTGCCGATGCTCCTTGCGCACTTCTGAGATTAATTCTGCCGTTTTTACAGCAGTACCAGATGGTGCATCCAGCTTCTGATCTCCGTGATATTCTATAATTTCGAGATCTGGGAAGTACTTAGATGCTTGTGCAGCGAACTTCATCATAAGAATAGCACCAATTGAGAAGTTTGGCGCGATGATTCCACCAATCCCCTTCTCCAGACTAAGCTTGTCCAGCTCTTCGATCTCACTCGGAGAGAATCCTGTCGTTCCGATGACAGGTCTCACTCCATGACGGATAGCTAGCTTGGTATTCATCAATACTGTATGTGGGGTTGTGAAATCCACCATTACATCTGCCCTAGATTCTACAAGTGAGAGCTCCAAATCATCAGAGACAATAACGCCACACGGCTCTGTTCCAATAAGCTTACCAGCATCAATTCCAACATTAGTAGGATCAACAGCTGCGACAAGCATCAATTCTGGGTCATCCATAACCATCCGAACGACCTCTCGCCCCATGCGACCACCTGCTCCTGTTACAATTACGCGAATTCGTTGCTCTGACATGAATATTCACCGAAATCCTTTCTCCGTCTAAGTTCTTGGATATATAACCTAAGATTAATTGTACTTATGCTTCTGCATCATTAATTCATAGTCAGTAAGAAGCTGCTTAACTTCTGCATGCTGCGGGTCTAATTTGGATGCTTCCATCAAGATGAAGACAGCCTCATTATATCGTTCTTGGATCCCATAGGCTAGCGCCAGCATGAGAAGTGCTTCTAGTGATAACGGATCCAGCTGAATGGCAAGCTTCAACAAAGCTTCGGCTTCACCCAATCGTTGATGATCTTTATATAACCATTGCTCTGCTTGTAGAAGCAGGCTTTTGGCTTTGAGCGTATTCAGATGCAATAAGTAATTATCTGGTTGAGATGCAAGGCGACAAGCTTCTTCTGCGTGCTCAATAGCCTTGCTCAGCTTATTACTACGTGCATACGTGATGGATAGGCTATAACGATAGAATGCATTAATTGGCTCGAGAGAAACTGCCTTCTCGAACGATTCAATGGCCTGCTCGAAGTCCTGTCGAATGATAGATTCATATGCCTTTTGAATGTAATATTTCCCGTCCATATACAACCACCCTCCTTCCAATTTAACGAAGGTTGATGATACAGCATATGAAGCTCACTACGATTCTGTGTTAATAGGCGTCCAACGATTCTTATCCCTCGTTTGGAATTTCTGCATCACTTGATCGAACGATTCACCTAGATCAACCCCTAATGAGTTAGCAAAGCAGATCGTAATGAACAGAATATCTCCAAGCTCCAGCTCAATGGAATTATCAGCTTCTGTAGCCTTCTTAGGTTTCTCACCATAGAGATGATTAACCTCTCTTGCCAGCTCTCCAACCTCTTCAGTCATACGAGCAAGCATAGACAATGGCGCGAAGTAGCCTTCTTTAAATTGCGATATGTATTGATCTACTTCCTGTTGCATATGCTGCATTGATTTTTCTGACATAGCTTTATTCCTTCCATGATCTCAACTTCCAAGCTACATGCATTCAGTACAATATCCATGTTAACTTAAAGATGCTTTGAACACAATGATGGATTTGCTTGTTGGATTGGTGAGCAATTGATTATACTAGCAAGGTATACAACTTCAATTTCTTGCAAATATCCCACAAGTAACACTCATAGCAAACACCGTCAACTTTAAGGAGTGCACGAGATGCTTAAATCGATTCTAAAAGGCTTATTTAATCACTATCTCCCAATCATGCTTGGTACAGCCATCTATGCATTCGGTCTGCATTACTTCATCATCCCAAACTTATTAATGGAAGGGGGAATCACAGGGATCGCAATATTACTCAACTACTCCCTATCCCTTCCTCCATCTATAACAACGCTTGTACTGAATATCCCTTTATTCGTCCTTGGGTGGTATGTCTTCGGTAAATTCACAATGGCGTCAACCATATTCGGTACGCTATCTCTTTCATTATTCTTATGGGTGATGGAGGTTGCTATCAAATTTCAATGGTTAGATCCATTCTATACACAGGAGGATTACTTACTTGTAGCACTATATGCAGGGGTGACATTAGGTACGGGTTTGGGAATTGTATTCCGATATGGAGCAACAACGGGAGGATCAGATATTATTGCAAGAATCGTTCAGAAAAAATGGGGTTGGAGTATGGGGCAGTTCATTCTAATCATGGATGTTGTTGTCATTTCAGCTTCTCTATTCTATATCCCTAAAGAAAAAGTACTCTACACTCTGGTAACCGTCTTTATTGCTTCAAGGATGATCGACTTTATTCAGGAGGGAGCTTATGCTGCCAAAGCCTTCACAATTATAACGAATCATTCTGAAGCGATAGCTTCAGCAATTACAAGAGAGATCGATCGAGGAGTAACCTTATTCCCGGCCAAAGGTGCATTCTCACAAGAGCCCAAACAGGTCGTCTACTGTGTTGTCTATCGTCATGAGATGCGACGAATGAGGGCTCTAGTTCGAGAGGTTGACCCCAAAGCCTTCCTAGTCATCAGTGATGTACACGATGTATTAGGTGAGGGATTCAGGATGGAGTAAACAGTTCTCACACCCTATATCTCCTCCATGCCACATATACTAATGCACTGATGATTATCGTTGCTATGAAGGATGTCCAAATCACATTATTCTGCTCGATCATAAGAGGTACTGTGGTTTGGCTAGCTTTACCGAACAATTCATTCAGCACATTAGGAAGGTGATTCAGACCTTGATCTACGGTCTGATAATTGACTTTCCCGCGCGATAGTTCCGCTGTTAAGAAGTTGAATAATGACTGAACCTGCTTTACAAGAGCTGCCTCCCTTGTTATGATAACAGATGGCTGAATAATACGATAATGATTGTAAAGCTTCTGGAAAGCCGATAGGGAGCCAACATCATCATTCAGCTTAACCATTCTCTGAAGCAGCTCAGCATCCTGCTTCAATATTGGCTCATATTCTAACCACATCGGGTTATTCTGGTGAGTTAACGCGTCGGCAATAAATCGTAATTGTGTTGCTGCAATTAATGCATCCTTCTCAGAAATCTGAACTTTATTGTATGTTCGACGTGCTGCTACAACGGTCTGTGTTAATGCATTGACACCCTCTAATGTAGTGATACCCTCATAGGTTACCGTCGTAAGGAGATGACTGAATCGTTCCAGCTCGATACGAGCTTCATCATACTTTTTACTCTTAGCGTGACTATACATAGACTCTGCAGAATCATTTAACAGCTTGAATGTCTTCACTTGGTGCTCACTAATAACTAACTCGGTTGCTTGTCCATTTGATTGTTGAACGCAGCCCGTAGCCATGATTACAATCATCATACTTATAATGAATAGAAACCAGTAACGCAACATGGGACATCCCTCCTCAACACATCATATGGAGGTTTGTCCCATCTTAGACCTTATCTTTGCTATTGAATTCGTTTCGCTCTTAATTTATAGATGACATACGCTGTTAATAATCCGAATATGCTCAAGAACACAGTGAAAAATTCAATTATTGATAAATCATCCTCTAAGATTCTCGGTAGCCACGGGTAAATCATACTATGATAATCGAGATAATCATTAATCAATACCCAAATCCCGACAAACACAATTGATAGTTGACCGAAACGCATGTAACGCGAGAACAAGATGACCTGCACCACCATACCAAGGTGCGAAACAACTAACATCCATTCCTTCCATACGATGGGGTCACCCTGAGCACCTCCGGCAGCAATCATAGCAACTGCCCATATCCCATACTTGACTGACGTAACTATTGCGAAAGCATCAACAAAAGCTCTAATCGCTTTATATATTCGCGAGTGATTCGCTTCACGCATAATAGAACGATCGATGATCATATAGAACAATGAAAGTGTAAAGAACAAGCTCGCT
Source organism: Caryophanales bacterium UBA4100 (assembly GCA_002383285.1). Lineage (GTDB taxonomy): Bacteria > Bacillota > Bacilli > Paenibacillales > UBA4045 > UBA4045. The sequence continues at coordinate 32,810 of DFXU01000002.1, read as the reverse complement.
GTTGGACTGTCCGGAACGAAGGGCAATAACCATCGGTCCATCGTTGTATACGTATGCTGCAACTGATTCCCATACCACATGTAACCATATACCGTACCGCCAGCATTCGTAAGAAATAATAACCATAACATCGCTCTTGAGAAGAAAAAGTTCTCGCTCCAGAAAAATCGCCACATCGAATCCTCATTCATCTGTGCATTAGTCACACGTATAGCCCCTTTCCAAAAAAAAGCCTAACCGGTGTTCCGGTCAGGCTCTGTGCTGAAGCGCATTATTCTACAGGTGCCTTCTGAAGAGCAAGCCAGCCTGCCAATGTATCAATATCCTCAGCGGTCAATCCAGCATCAATATTCTGATCATATTGTGCAGCCATACCGCCCTTACCGTTCTTGATAATATCCATGATTTCTTCTTGTGTGTACACATCACCTATACCACGTAAAGGCGGAATGGAGGCATTACCCTTCAAGCTGTCACCATGACATGCTATACAGGTGGCTCTGCTGTAAATATCTGCCCCTGGATCATCCTCGGCTACAATAGCGAGCGATGCAGGATTAGGCTTACTCGCCGCAGGAGGTTTACCCTTGCTAGCCATAACCTCTTCTTCCTTAAGGAAGTGTTCTGGTGTAATTCCTCTAGCCTCAAGCTCATGCTGATAGTGAGTCCAAGATGCTACAGTCAAATAGAACACAGCAATGATCGAGAAAATCATAAGCGAGGATGCAATTGGTCTGCGATAAAATCTTCTCTCTTTACTTGTATCTAGGAATGGAGCCAGCATTAAAGCTCCGAATGCTAAGGTCGGAATAACGATCGTACCCAATATCTTAAAATTCTCAGATGTATACGGGTATTTCAGAAGCTGATACATGAATAAGAAATACCAGTCCGGCATTGGAATGAAATTAGCATTTAGAGGATCTGCAAGATAACCTAGTGGAGCAGGATGCGTTAATACAAGTACCATGAAACCAACGAGCACAACTGCTCCAACCATCCATTCCTTCAGCAAGAAATTTGGAACGAAAGCTTCTGACTTTCCCGGATAAGCGGTATAGTCCTGCGGAATGGGTCTGTCAGACTTAATGGGAACTCGAGAATCGCCAACATAGTGGATCTTTTCTTGGTCGTGTTTGTGCGCCACACCATTCTCCTCCTTTCGGTTAAAAGTTTTATAGCGGTCCAGATATACCTTGTTTGCGAATCATGAAGAAATGGGCTCCCAATAAACCAAGGAGAACACCAGGAAGGAAGAACACGTGAATCGCGAAGAAGCGGGTTAACGTTTGGGCACCGACGATATCTCCACCCTGTAATAAAGATTTGATATATTCCCCAACGAAAGGCGCAGAAGACGTGATCTCCATAGTAACCTTTGTTGCAAAATATGCTTTATTGTCCCACGGAAGCAAGTATCCCGTTAAACCTAAACCTAGCATAACAAAGAAAATCATTACGCCCACAACCCAGTTCATCTCGCGCGGGTTCTTGTAAGATCCGGTGAAGAATACGCGAAGAGTATGTAGGAACATCATAACGATAACTAAACTAGCTCCCCAGTGATGCATGCCTCTTACAATCGCACCGAAAGCAACCTTATGCTGCAAGTAATCGACGCTCGCATAAGCATTAATAATATCTGGAACATAATACATGGTCAGAAACATACCTGATAGGATCTGAATAACAGTAATGAAGAACGTCAAACCACCAAAGCAATAGACGAATGCTGAGAAATGGTGTGCAGGATTAACGTGCTCAGGAACTTCATGATCGGCTACGTCCCGCCACATCGGCGTAATATCAAGACGTTCGTCAATCCAGTTATATACGTTTTTCAACATCTGATTTATGCCTCCTCCTATACCCTTTTGTTAGGCATCACAGTACCTAAATAAACGAACCCATTCTCCACTTTCACGTCATACTGATCAAGCGGTATGGATGCAACGGCGAGATCCTTGCCATCCTTAGTATAGCGCGCCCCATGACAAGGGCAGAAATACTGATCTGGATGCTCTTCTTTCGTATTCCATGTAATGGTACAACCTAAATGCTTACAGATTGGGGATAACGCAAAAATCTTGTTATTCTCATCCTTTGTAATCCATGCAGCGAACTCTGGTTCACTGCTGTACCAGCCATCAACCTGTAATTTACTAAAAGTAAATTCTTGAGGCTCGGCAGTAATTTTACCTTCCTCGACAACCTTCACCCAATCGCCTTCGCCCTTCGCTTGCAGAAGAGGATCAACAGCAAATCGCAGCATCGGGATTAACGGTAATGCAGCCATGAAACCGCCTGTTCCCCCAAGGGTGTAGGTTAGAAATTGTCTGCGGGACATTTCCTTCTTCAATATAGGCTTCTCACCTGAAGGGTGCTTATCTTGTTTATGAATATCACTCATGCTCACTACCCCCTTATTTCACTTCATTATAATTCCAGAATAATATTACGAACATAAATATAATAGCTCACACGCTCGCAGGCAGTCAAGAATTCCGCTCTAATTATGATTATAATCACACTGGAAATGTTCACAAATTGTCACATGTTCGAAGCAGACAGCTAAGTACGCCATATTGAAATGATTTTTCCCTGCACATCCTTCTTCATTTCTCCAACAGATAAACCTTTATAATTGGAATAGGATAATACGAGATTACTAAAATCATTGTCAGCCTGAAGTCTAGCATCTCCTCTTATTGCTAAGATAACATAGGCAAATCCATTAGTACGCATACGCCTGCAAACAATACGAAGCTCGTCCTCTAAGGAAGCTTCTGATAGATAATGATAAGCTGGATATACAATAATACGTCCTCGAAATGGCGCTTCAGCCGCATCAATCAAATCTCTTAACTCCTCGAGCCCCCTCACAGCTTCCCACGGCTCTTCTAATCCACTTAAGCCCGTTACAGGAAGTAAGATCGTATCTAAATATGGCTTAAGCTCAGGCCACTGATCTTCGTTGATATCGCTAAACTTCATTGCTGCTCACCTTCTTCATTATCACGGTATTCCCGCCCTCTTAGAACATAACTTTCGGCGGTAAGCTTCATACGATTAAGATCCTCAGCATTTAGTTCACGAACAACTCTAGCAGGCGAGCCTAAAGATAGGGTATATGGTGGTATGACTTTATTCTCAGTTACGATGGAGCCAGCTCCAATAAGTGCATATTCCCCGATGACCGCGCCATTCAGAATAATAGCTCCCATACCTATTAATGCCCCTCTTCCGATTGTGCAGCCATGAATGATTGCTCCATGACCAACAGAAACCTCTTCACCAACGAGGAGTGGTTGATTGACATTAACATGTGCAATCGAACCATCCTGAATGTTCGACCTCTGTCCTATTCGGATTGATGCCAAGTCACCTCGCAGTACAGCATTATACCAAATTGAGCAATCTTGTTCGATGCTCACATCTCCAATAATTCTAACTCCCTCTGCAATAAAAGCACCCTTATTTACGCTAGGCATTATTCCTTTGTAATCATATAACATAGATGAACTCCCCCTAAAAGCTTGTGATCACCTCATCGTCACTTACCTTGACGCCGCGTATAATTGACAACGATGATTGTGTAGCTTGAACAACCTTACCGTTACCGTTATCCCCAATGCGGATTAATCCCAAGTGCATCATCATTTGTAATATCCGCTGTTCAATAATCGTCTCTTCCGTATCATAATAGAATGGTTTGACCATAGGACTTAGACATTGAATCAATGAACTTGCAGTTACCCATCGAGTTGAAAGCCTCTGGACCCAGTGAGTAAGTGCCAATATGTTTGGAATAGGTCCTTTATATAGTCTTATCCATAATCGGAACATCTGACCTAGCTCTTCCTTGCGATTCTGAGTGACAAGCTTCTGACCTGTCTCGGTAAGTTGAGCTTGATCATCGTGTTCTCGGATTAGCTCATTGTAATAACAATAATCATAGAGAAATGAGAAGCGGCTAGGGTAATCACGAAACCGACGGCCGTATCCAAACCGCCATCCGCCACGTGAAATCGGTTGCTCCTTGATCGTCATTCCATCTAGTATGTGATTAAGCACTTTTTTGTAAATGACTCCATCTGTTGTAAGCGGCACATCCTCTTGAGCAACATATCGCAAGAAATATAGAATATCGTCAGCCATCACATGCTGCTCATCACGATAAGCAGGCGGCTCATCCACACGATCAAGATGTGACTGAAAGCGCCCTTCCAGTGCATTACAAGCTCTTTCCTTCAGATCATCGGGAATTTGAAATACATATTTGGTTTCATGAGAATACCCATTGAATATCCAGCCCCTCTGTTTGAAGGTACTTATCATCGCTCTTGATAGATCTCCACCCCCCACTACTGGTGTGAAGCGAGCTTGACTGGCACGAGCAGTTAAGTCCTCTAGGCTATATGTTGCTTTGGTCTCAAACAGCATAGAATTCAGAAATCGAATATCCTCAATGGTCATATCACCAATATATTTATTGAAGGATTCGTTCCGATTGATCGCATTCAGAATGGCTTGAATCAGCTCGTTCTTTGAATTTCCACTGCATACACATTCATAATGCTCGGCAATTTTTTTCAACTGATGAATATCAGCATAACAAAGCATATCCGCTAAATTCAAGAAAATTCCTCCGATCGTGCTTGAGTAGGTAAGGGTCGGCTTACATATTACTTCCGGCTGTAAGCGATCCGCTGACAAAGATTGTTCGCAAAGGATTCTTTTCCAAACAATCTCTATTACCATTATTTGAATTTATACGGATATTATGCGCGAGACACCTATATTAGCTTCATTGAACTTAGATGTGTTGTACAATTATACAATGAATGCCCCCAGCCTTCTATTCCTCTACTCACAATGCTCAATGAAGTATTATTGGGATGATCTAGTGCTTCTTGTGGGAATACACCCTTGAAAAATTGACGTATCCAGCCACCATGTGTGACAACAACAATTTTCTGACCACTATAATCTCTAGCTAACTCCTCCATACTCTGCAGCGCCCGAGCAAGCAATAACTCATCCTCTTCTACACCATGATTGAGAAGCTTCCAGTCCGCACCCCATTTGGCCACGCGTTCTTCTATGGTAGTACCCTCCAGCGCTCCGAAATTTCGTTCTCTTAACCGAGAGTCTACAAGCTTGCATTCAATACCACTCGCATTCGCAATACACATTGCAGTTTGAGCAGCACGCTGCAGGTCACTTGAAACAATGATATCCCAATGCTCACATTGTAGCCTCTTGGCAATACGAGCAGCCTGCAGCATACCCATATCGTTCAGGGGAATATCTCGATGCCCTTGCATTCTCCCTTCAATATTCCATTCCGTTACACCGTGACGTACAATAGCAAATTCAGTCATGAGCATCCTCGCTTTCTTCATAATAAGAAAAAAAACCTCCAAGCCCTTAAAGCGGCTAGAGGCTTGTCTTTATGCACGTAGTCGAGATAACCAGTTCATTATAAGTAGAGTAAAGACAAATCCGAGTATACTTAGTGCTAATAGATAATCGGTATAGGTCTGAATTGGTCCCATTCTTAATATGGTTGGTGCACTAATACTCGCTACTGGCATACCGTCGAACATAGTTGGGTTACTATCTATATTCAATTTATCGGCATGTGCGGTATCAATAATACCTGTCATCTGATTAAAGTCCGTACTAACCTCTGAATCACTAGTTAGAGAGTTGACGAAGGTTACGATGAATAATGCCATGAATAAAGCAAAGGTAGCCATTATATTTCTTCTTACCTTATAAGTGAACGTATAGTTTTTGAAGGTTAGCGGTAATCGCCATGCTTCATCCTTATATATCCGACTCATGACATCAGTGGAAATTGGTTTATACACAACTCCAGACTGCTCCGACTCTTTAGATAGCTGTATCCAATCAGTGCTCGTCTGCCAAATCTCGAATTCCTCACGGCAAGCTTGACAGGTGCTGAGGTGTCGATTAACTGACACTCTGCGAATGTCATTGTCAGGTAAATCCCAATATTCGGATAGTATTTCGTTACATTCAGTGCAATTCATCATCGCTGATTCATCCCTTCATACTCTCTAAACATGGGCTCTGCTAAGTAGGGCTCTAATTGCGACTTCACACTTGCTCTTGCGCGGAACAATAATGATTTAACAGAACTAACTGTTTGACCAAGTATATTAGCAATTTCCTGATAATCTAACTGATCATATTCCCTAAGTATAAGAGCAGAGCGTTGTTTCTCAGGTAAGTTATTGATTGCATCTCTTACCATAGCTACTGTCTCATTACGCAACATCATTTGTTCAGGTGAATCTCCCGCCGCCGACTGGGGCACATAGCCACTATCTTCTAAGGAAACCATGTTATTCTTATGCTTGCGCATTTCACTCAGCACAGTATTCCTTGCTATCGTATACAGCCACGTCGAGAAGGAAGCCTCCACTTCGCGAAAAGTTTGCAGACTTCGATATGCTTTGTAAAATGTCTCAGCACATAAATCCTCTGCAATCATTTCGAGATGAGCGCTTTTGAGCATATGATAAATAAAGCTGAGGATTTTGCGTTCATAACGCGCCATCAAATCAGCATAAAGCTGGACATTGCCATCTTTAATTTCTCTAATAAGCTGGGAATCGGTCATTTCAAGCGGCCCTCCTCGCGATTCCAAGGGCTACCCAGCATATACTTCTTATTACCATACTGGGAGCAAAAAGTTGCGTTCTATACTATGAGATAGTTAATAATATAATTAATACTTACAGTAATAGCTTTAATTCTGTATCCACTAGGCCAATTCCTGCTTTTTCGACAAAAACCATTTCCTCATGATTACTATTTTACATCATTTCATTGTACGTTACCATATAAAGTAAAATGCCTGTGTAGACAAAAAAAATCCACCTTTCGGTGGCTGCACAGAGTGCCATATATTTCGGATAGGAGTGGAGAGAAACCATACTGTACTTTTATTATATGTATCCGTTTACATTATGTCAATAAAAAAATGTAACCGTTTTATCATTTCTTAAAAAATGCTAATCGTTCAATACCTCTTTCATATGAATTGAATCAAACAATCCATCTCTTTCAGTAGTTCGACAGCTTTCTCCATATCCACTTCTTCACGAAAGGATAGTCTCAGCACCCCTGGGTCATCCATCCTATTCTCGATAACTTGGATGTTACTTAGATTCACCCTATGATCCCCAAGCTTAGTTGTGATTCTTCCGATAATACCTGGTTCATCAGGTACATCAACATAAATTTCATATTGTGATTCAATGATTCCCTTTCTACGCTCCGGCAGCATGCTACGGAATGCTCCTGCACGAATGAATTCTTGCTCGATTCCATCCCCATTATCATCATTTAATAATTGTATGAAATTCGCAATCTCCGAATTCCAATCCTTAAGTAATTCAAGTATGATTGTCTTATTATGAAGTAGAATATCTCTCCAGATCACTGGTTCACTCGACGCAATTCTGGTTATATCTCGAAAGCCACCTGCAGCAAGCAGCTGGTAGAGATCGTTAGAATTATTGTACCTAGAAATTTGATTAACGAGTGCAACAGCAATGATATGAGGCAAATGACTAATTGCCCCTACGATCTCATCATGCTTATGGGGATCAATTCGAACAATCTGGGCCTTCGTCATATTCAACAATTCAACTAACTTATCGTACGCGTCATCGGGTACATGTTTACTTGGCGTAAGCACATAGAATGCATTCTCGAACAAATGTAATGTCGCTGCTTCAACACCCGACTTTTCCTTACCTGCCATTGGATGTCCACCGATAAAATATACACCCTTTTGCTGTAATGTCTCACTAAATTGAACAATTGAATTTTTAGTGCTTCCAACATCTGTAATAATGCATCCTGCCTTTAGTTTCATGTCATGTAGACGCTGGAGATAGAACTCCAGCATTCCCACAGGAACACATAAGAAAATAAAGTCAGCATCGATTGCGGCATCCTCTATGGAGGTCGTAGCTTCATCAACTACACCATACTTGAGATATTTGGGTATAGAATTGGGATTGTTCGAATAACCGATCACATGCAAACCAGGTTTCCCCTTGAAGCATAATGCCAATGATCCACCTATCAATCCAACTCCAAAGATGGCGATTTTCTTCATCGTCTCACTCTTTCCATCGAAGTTGTACTGAAACCGTCCTCAGCTCACATCTACTGTAATATTTTGCAGTACCTGTTCTAACGCTTTAATAAAATTAGCATTCTGCTCTGTGCTACCAACAGTAACCCTAATAGATGTAGGGAAATCAAGCTGGTGTCCTCCACGAACGATGAAACCTAGCTCAAGCAACCCCTGGAATACTCGATCTGCGGGTTTATTCGTATCCACCATAATGAAATTCCCGTGTGCTGGGAATGCCCTTAGCCCAAGTCTAATGAACTGATCATTCAAGTATTTAAGGCCCATTGAATTCTTCTCTCTACAATTACTAACAAATTCTTGATCTTGAATAGCTGCTTTCGCAGCAACTTGAGCCAATCGAGTTGTATTGAACGGCTCACGTACTTGATTGATCATACGGATGACTTCTGGATGCCCAATGCCATAACCAATACGAAGGGCCGCTAGACCGTATATCTTGGAGAATGTACGTAGCAGGATTAAGTTCGGGTGAGCTTGTAGCAGCTGTAATCCATCTGGATATTCTGGTGAGGTGTTATATTCGCAATAAGCTTCATCTAGCACGACTAATACATCGGGACCAACCTGTTCAAGGAAGGCTTGCACCTGAAGATGAGTAACCATCGTCCCAGTTGGATTGTTCGGGTTACAAATCCATACAATCTTCGTCTTTGGTGTAATTGCGGCTAGCATACCCATCAAATTATGCGCACCATCAACTAGTGGTACTTCTATGCTATGTGCTCCCTCAATTTCTGCATTATGCTTATATTGTGGAAAGGTGTGTGAGGCCATAACGGTTTCATCACCACTACTTAAATACGCACGAGCGATCATCAGGATCACTTCATCCGATCCAGCACCGAATATGATCTGGTTAGCAGCGACTCCTAACTGTTCAGCGACTACAACGGTCAATTCTTGACTTGCTCCATCTGGGTATAAACTGCAATTGGCTAAATCATCAATCATGGCCTGCTTTGCTTTCTCTGAAAAACCAAAAGGATTCTCATTGGAAGCTAACTTGGTAATCTCAGTAAGACCTAGCTCCCGTTTAACTTCTTCAATTGGTTTACCTGGTTGATATGCCTTTAGATTGATGATATTCGCTTTAGGTTTAATCAAGATAACCCCTCCTCAAAAATTAATATTACCTTATTAAGGTCAAGCAATCCAGTTTATTCATCTACGCTACCACTTCAGCCACCCTTTAATTGTCGTACAAAGTTATGAATAAATTGCAAACCCTCTGACTTAGTAGCGGGGTTTCTAAGTAATGGCAGAACTTCTTCTATCGTCCTTACAATTGCACTTCCTACGATCACTCCATCACTCTTCTCAGCGAATGAACGATAATGCTCATTCGTTGATACACCAAAGCCAACAGCTATAGGTAGTTTCGTGGAATCACGAACGGTTTGTAGAAATTGATCGATTCCTTCATAGAATTGGGTGCGAACACCCGTTACCCCTAATGATGAAACACAATACACAAAACCAGCTGCCTTCGCTGAAATTTGACGTATGCGTTCATTCGATGTTGGAGCAACAAGCGGTATCAAGTGAATATGATACTGTTCAGACAGCTTCCTCACTTCATGATCCTCTTCATAAGGAAGATCTGGAATGATCATACCACTGATATCGTTCTCAGCGAGCAGCTGGAAAAACCGCTCTAAACCAAGCTGTAATATCGGGTTGTAGTACGTAAAAAGGATAAAAGGAAGCTTCACACCTAACTCCCTAGCTTTAGCCGCGGAGCCGATACAATCCAATATGCTTATTCCATGCTCTAGTGCCCGCTGCGATGCGCGCTGAATGACGGGACCATCAGCAAGCGGATCGGAATAGGGCACACCCAATTCAATCATATCCGCTCCCGCTAGCTCTAGCTGTTGGATAATCTCAATTGACATATCTATATCTGGGTCGCCTAGGGTCAGAAACGGAATGAGAGCAGCTCGTTTCTGTTCGCGAAGCTTAATGAATACTTCATCAATGCGATTCATTATGCTCACCTCCCAGATAAGCTTGGATGGATTCAACGTCTTTATCCCCACGACCTGACAGGCTGATGACAATGATCTGCTCTTTACCCAACGTAGGAGCCAGCTTCATCGTCTGTGCAATGGCATGCGCGCTTTCCAATGCAGGAATAATGCCTTCCGTACGACATAACAGCTGTAAAGCATCTAGTGCCTCTTGATCGGTAATCGGATAATATTCAGCTCGCTTGATTTCTTTCAAGTATGAATGCTCCGGTCCAATACCAGGATAATCCAATCCAGCTGAGATTGAATGAGCTGGTAATACCTGGCCGAATTCATCCTGCAGCAGATAGCTCATTGAACCCTGGAATACACCCGGTGTTCCCATTGTCATTGTAGCAGCATGCTCATTCGTATGAATTCCTCTACCTGCGGCCTCCGCTCCAATTAGTCGGACAGCTTGATCATCCACGAATGGATAGAACATCCCAGCAGCATTGCTGCCGCCCCCTACGCATGCAACTAATGCATCTGGTAATCTACCTTCACTCTCCATGATCTGAAGCTTTGTTTCATCACCAATTACACGCTGGAAGTCACGAACCATCATGGGGTATGGATGAGGACCTGTAGCTGAACCGAGAATATAATAGGTGTCCTGAACATTACTTACCCAATATCGAAGTGTTTCATTACAAGCATCCTTCAACGTTCGAGTACCTGACAATACGGGAATGACCTCTGTGCCGAGAAGGTTCATACGGAACACATTCAGCTTCTGCCGTTTCGTATCCTCCTCCCCCATGAACACCTTACATTCCATACCTAGTAGTGCAGCAACGGTAGCTGAGGCTACACCATGCTGCCCAGCGCCAGTCTCAGCAATGATCTTTGTCTTGCCCATACGTTTGGCCAGAACAGCCTGTCCAATCGCGTTATTGATTTTGTGTGCGCCTGTATGGTTTAAATCTTCCCGTTTCAGATAAATTTTGGCTCCACCTAGTAATTGAGTTAGCCGATCTGCATAATATAGTGGTGTTGGTCGTCCAGAATATTGCTGCTGCAAATACTGAATCTCCTCAATAAACGTTGGATCCTTAGAATAATGCTTATACGCTTCCTCAAGCTCGAGCAAAGCATTCATCAGCGTCTCAGGAACGAATCGACCTCCGAATTTGCCGAATCGACCATGCTGGTCAGGTACATTACTAATCATTCTGTCTCACCCTTTCGATAAATGCTTTAATTAGTAGAATATCTTTTGTTCCATCTCTCTCTACACCACTTGATACATCAACGCCGTCAGGTTTATAGCTTTTTATTAACTCACCAACATTATCAGGATTAAGACCTCCTGCAACAATTAGCGGTATTCCTACTTCTTTAGCCCAATCTTGATAAGCGGGTATCCGATTCCATGCAAAGGCTTCTCCGGTTCCCCCGCCGATATGCGGGTCATGGGTATCTAGTAATATCGAATCGCAATATCCCTGGTAAGGATTTAATTGGCTTGCAATATTCAGCTGATTCTCTTCATTCTTCATACCATATACTTTGCATATTGTGATACCATTAAACCGTTGTTTAACCTCCTTACAAAATTCAGGTGATTCTTGACCATGAAGCTGAATAACATCCAATGGTGCTGCTTTTAGAGTCTCAGCTAATATATCCATTGAGGGATTGACGAATACACCAACAGCTCTTGCAAAGCTACCGGTTAATCGCAGAGCCTTAATCATGGTTCCTGCAAATTCGGGGGTAACTGTTCGTTTACCAGACGCAAATACAAATCCGATATCATCTATCGCCAATGTGCCCAAAGATACAACCATTGGAATGGTTCGAATACCGCAAATTTTTATCGTAGGTTTAGAAGTATTCATCTCTACTTCGCTCCTTCTATAACGATCTTGCCTAATAGATTATTTACGGCTACACCAATATCCGGCTGTCTCATGAAGTGCTCACCGATTAATACGGCATCTGCACCTGCTAAGGACAAATAATCGATCTCCTCTTGCAAATGGATTCCACTTTCACTTACCCTTATTATACCTTCAGGAATCATACTAATTAATTGCTCTGTGGTTGTAAGATCAGTTACGAAGGTTTTTAAATTGCGATTGTTAATTCCGATTAAAGTCGCATCTAACTCCAGCACCTGTTCCAATTCAAACTGATTATGAACCTCAACCAATACGTCCAATTGTAATTCACGGGCTTCACGAAGGAATTGACGCATCTGCTCAGTAGTCAATATAGCTGCGATGAGCAGTATAGCATCAGCGCCAATCGATCGTGCTTCATAGATTTGAATTTCATCAATTATAAAGTCCTTACGTAATAAGGGTAGGGAAACAGCTTGCCTCACTTGCTGCAAGTAGCTATTCGAGCCTTGAAAGTACTGTTCATCTGTAAGAACGGATAAGCAATCCGCACCTGCTTGTTCATATGCTAATGCAATCTGAACTGGATCAAAGTCTGCTCGGATCAGCCCTTTAGAAGGTGAAGCCTTCTTCACCTCTGCGATCAAGCCCATCGTTGTTCGTTTAGTTTTCCTAAGTGCTTTCTCAAATCCTCTTGTAGGGGACAGCGTATCGATGATCGATACGAATGATTGAACAGTAGTGTGCTGCTTCAGCCGATTAACCTCTTCTCGCTTTGTAGCGACGATTCGATCAAGATACATGAGTGAATTCTCCTGTGAAGCGAATAAGCTCGCTTAATTTAGCTTGTGCTTTACCTGAATCAATAACTGCCGCCGCAAGCTTAACCCCTTCAGCAAGCGATGAGCATTGATCAGCGACATAGAAGCAGGCTCCTGCGTTAGCCAATACGACATCTCTATGCGCACCCTTATATCCTTGCAGCACATTTAATATAATATTAGCATTATCCTTGGCATCACCACCAACAATATCATTAAGCTGGCAAGTTCTAAGACCTAACATATCCGCTGTAACATCATAGGTGCGAATCTCACCATTCTTCAATTCGGAAATTTGTGTAGCTGCTGAGATACTGATCTCGTCTAATCCATCATAGCTGGATACAACTAATCCCCGCTTGAGCTTTAATTCATGAAGGACATTAGCGATTATCTCCGTTTTACTTCGTTCGAATACACCTAACAGTTGACGATCTGCACCTGCTGGATTTGTTAGTGGGCCAAGCATGTTAAATATGTTGCGAATCCCTATTTCTCTACGAGGACCAGCTGCATACTTCATGGATTGGTGATAAACCTGAGCGAACATAAAACATATTCCAACATGAGAAAGGCAGCGTGATGCTTCTACACTATTCAATGTAATGATCACACCCAACGCTTCCAGGACATCGGCACTGCCGCTCTTACTAGACATCGCTCTATTCCCCTGCTTGGCAGTGCGGATCCCACCAGCAGCGGCGACTATCGCGGAAGCCGTCGAGATATTAAAGGTGTTCGCTCCATCACCACCAGTACCACATGTATCTAGAAGATTCTGTCTTTCCGTCTCTACACGATGTGATTTACTCCGCATGCTTTCAGCAAATCCGGCAATTTCCTGTATAGACTCACCCTTCATACGTAACGCAGTAACCAGACTACCGATTTGAGCAGGAGTTCCTAAGCCCTCCATGATATCATTCATGACAGCAAACGCTTCAGCTCGGGTAAGGTTTTCTCCATCTACAACACTTGCAATTGCTTGTTGAATCGTTGTTTTTTCAGCCAAGTTCAGGACCTCCCCACAGAAAGATAATAATCAGAATTTGTAATGTACTTATCCGTTTGACTGACTGGACGGAAGATCGCTTCTGCCATCCGAATAGCTTTCAAGAGTGCTTTAGCTTTATTCACGGTTTCTGTATATTCACTCTCAGGCACTGAATCATACACAATACCTGCTCCGGCTTGGACATAAGCCTTGCCGTTCTTAAAGATAATTGTGCGAATGGTAATACATGTATTCAAATTTCCCGAGAAGCCTAAATATCCGATAGCACCGGCATATGCCCCGCGTGCTTCATTCTCTAATTCGGCAATGATACCCATTGCTCTCAGCTTAGGAGCCCCTGATACAGTACCTGCAGGCATACAGGATATGAAAGCATCGAAGAAGTCCTTATCCTCACGAAGCTTACCCGTTACATTCGAGACGATATGCATCACATGAGAATATCGTTCAACCTCCATATAAGAATCACAATGAACTGAACCGAATTCTGATACCCTACCTATATCATTCCTGCCAAGATCAACAAGCATAAGATGCTCCGCCCGTTCCTTCTCATCGGCAAGCAGCTCCTTCTCAAGCTCAAGATCTCTAGCTGGTGTTGCTCCACGTGGTCGAGTACCCGCTATGGGTCTAGTCTCAACTTTACCTTCATCTACCTTAACGAGCATCTCAGGTGATGTTCCAACAATGACTTCATCATCGAGCTTTAAATAGTACATATATGGAGAAGGATTCATTGTTCGAAGCACACGATATACTTGGAGAGGGGAAATATCGGTTTCAATATGGAAGCGTTGGGATAGAACGACTTGGAAGATGTCACCGGCACTAATATACTCTTTCGCTTGAAGTACACGATCTATATATTGCTCCTTAGTCATATTCGATTGAAATTGTCCGATATCCACATCCTCTGGAATTGATCCTACAACTGTGTGATCCTGCATCGTTGGTCTCTTCAATCTTTCGATCATCGATTCAATACGCTGACATGCTGCATCATAAGCTTCAACAATATCTTCTTCTGTCGCACCGTTCTTCGCATGTACATTAGCAATGACCTTCATCTGCTGTTTAAAGTGGTCGAATACGATGATCTGATCACAGAACATAAAGTGAACATCATCCATCTCTAAGTCATCTACTCGATGAGCAGGCAGCTTCTCATAGTATTGCAAGAGATCATATCCGAAGAAGCCAATAGCTCCGCCGGTAAAAGGGGGTAATTCTGGTAACGCAGGACTAGAATAAGAACGGAGTAACGATTTAACGAGCTCAATTGGTTTTTCATCATATTGCTGATGAACTCCATCTTGCTCTACATCCATCACCCCGTTCTTCCCTCTTACAATTAGGAATGGATCCGTTCCAATAAAGGAGTATCTTGCCCATTTCACACCACCTTCAACGCTCTCTAATAGAAAGGCCCTAGGCTCTCGGTACAAATGCTGGAATACGCGGATTGGTGTTTCCGTATCAGCCATCAGTGTCCGGGCAATGGGTATCAGATTATGCTCCTTAGCAAGTCGGATTACTTCAGTAAGTTCTGGGCTGTACATGGGTATCACTCCTTTTTTTTAATAAATAATATTTAATATAAAAAAACCTCTACAACATCGTAGAGGATAAGTTCAGTTTCAGATGGTTTGTGCCTAAATACAACAGAAAATAAGAAATCACAGCTTAATATGCTGGTTTCTATCCCTTGTATTGGCGCGCTTACTTACTCAGCTCAACTCATCTAACCTCAACTAAACTCTACTCAACTCTGCTGTCACTACTATACATTACGGAATAAAGCATCGTCAACCATGCATTTAGGAATGGTTCATCTTTTCTTTAAGATCTGGTCGAAGAATAGAGGCATGATTTAGATAAACATGATGAATTTCATTCTGATCCTTATGGGTATTCACCAATACCATGAGACGAATACATTTCTCTAAACTATTCTTAACTGCAATCTCTAGTGAGCACATTAAGGGAACAAGCTCCCAGCCTTGCATCTGACGAATAGCGCGTGCAGGGAATGTTGCGTCTAAATCCTGTGTAGTTGTAACGAACACACTGCATATATCCTCTGGTTCAATATCATTCTCAACAATAATCTGATTTAACAGCTCCACTGTAGATGCAAGAATTTCTTCTGCTTCGTTATGTTCTACTGTGGTTGCCCCTCGAATTCCCCTGACCTTCATAAACTACACCTCCCGTTTTAACTCTATTACCACTTCTCTAACTAACTCCGCAGGAACACCTTTGCGAACTTCTACAGACCCAATTGCAATAGGTATTACGAATACCATTTGACCCTCTTTGAATTTCTTGTCATGCATCATTGCGCTCATGATTTCTTCTATGTCTAGATGCTCGGGCAGTCTCGTAGGTAATCCAAGATTAGATAACAATCTCTTAGTCTCTATGTATATCGATTCTGGGCTCCCGAGACGTATCGCAAGCTTGGCTGCTCCAACCATACCAATCGAAATTGCTTCTCCATGAAGCAGCTCATTATATCCTGAAACGGCTTCAAGAGCGTGCCCAATCGTATGCCCCAAGTTTAGAATAGCTCTAAGATCATTCTCCCGCTCATCCAACGAAACAACATTAGCTTTAATACGAATGCCTTCATATATAGCATGTTGTAGCGCATCCGAATTCATCTCAAGTAGATTATCCGTATTCTGATCACACCAAGCAACGAACTCAGCATCCCAGATCAAGCCCTCCTTAAGCACTTCAGACAGGCCTGAACGAATCTCTCTATCAGGTAGTGTACGAAGTGTTGCTATATCGAATATGACTAATTCTGGCTGGTGAAATGCACCAATGATATTCTTAGCGAAGGGATGATTGACTCCGACCTTACCGCCAACACTTGAATCATGTGCTTGAATTGTAGTTGCGATCTGTACAAAGCGGACTCCACGCATATAACTAGCAGCAACAAAACCGGCTAAATCACCTACCACACCACCACCCAGCGCAACAATAGTCGACTGTCGATCAAGTCCACCATGTAGCGCAGCACCGATAACGTCCTCAAGAACAGCTAGAGATTTAGACCTTTCTCCAGGTGGCACAATTTTTACAATTACGTTATAGCCAGCATGCTTCAGATTGTGCGTTACATTATCCAGATGCTGTGCAGCTAGATTCTCATCAGTAATGATGAGTATGGGTGAATGCTTATTGATGGAACGTTCTGCGAAGAATTCTCCAATACGATCCAATATCCCTTCTCCTATATATATTGGATATGAACGTTCACCTAGCTCAACTGTAATCTGCTTCATATTAATACCGCTCCACTTGAGCTAAATAGCTCTCATAATTGCTTCTTATTTCTTCGATAGAATCACCACCGAATTTATCGAGGAAGGAAACTGCTACCTCCCATGCTACAACAGCTTCAAGCACAACGCTTGCCGCTGGAACCGCACATGCATCTGAGCGTTCAACTTGAGCTGTGAATGGCTCCTTCGTATCAATATCGACGCTCTGCAGTGGTTTATATAATGTCGGAATTGGTTTCATTACACCCCGAACAATAATGGGCATACCGTTAGTCATACCACCTTCGAAGCCGCCTAAGCGATTCGAAGCGCGATAGAATCCCTGCTCTTCCGTATACATGATCTCGTCGTGAACTTGTGAACCGGGCTTCTGCGCGGCCTCGAAGCCAATACCAAATTCAACGCCTTTGAATGCATTAATGGATACAACGGCTTGAGCTATCCGTCCATCCAGCTTGCGATCCCATTGAACATAGCTACCGAGTCCAATAGGAACCCCCTCTACAATACATTCTACGATTCCACCAATAGAGTCTCCGTCTTTCTTAGTCTGATCAATATGCTCGATCATCTTCGCTTCAGCCGCTTTATCAACCACACGGACAGGAGATTGCTCTGTGATATCTATTAATTCATCTAGCGGGAGATCATGACGATCTGCTTCTATCTCGCCAATTCGAATAACCTGACCTGCTACCTTAATGCCAAACTCAGCTAATAACATGCGAGCAACAGCCCCGCAAGCCACACGGGCAGCAGTCTCTCTTGCGCTTGAACGCTCAAGCACATTCCTCAAGTCGGTGAGGTTGTACTTCAAGCCGCCATTGAGGTCGGCATGACCGGGACGAGGACGGTTTACACGACGCTTGTCTTCGTCACTACCCTCAATAGGTTCAATATTCATAACGGTTGTCCAATGCTTCCAATCCTTATTCTCAATAATAAGTGCAATCGGAGCGCCTGTAGTGCGCCCGTGTCGAACACCACCCATTACAGCTGCTTCATCCTTCTCGATCTGCATTCTGCGCCCACGGCCGTGGCCCTTCTGCCTCCGCTGTAATTGTTCATTAATCAATTCGAATGAAAATTTCATATTACTAGGCACACCTTCAATGATGGCCGTCAGTTGTGGACCATGTGTTTCACCTGCAGTTAAGTAACGCACCAATGTTTCCCCCTCACGTTCGACTACAAACCGATACCCTTGAAATTGCTAATCTATAACTTCGACTTAATGGCTAGCATAAATCCTTAAAGCCTCAATGTTCTTTGCTCATTATAGTATAGAGGAACGGGTTTGACAAGAAAACTGAGCTCTCTAGTATGAGTAATCAATAAACATCCCATCTCATCCACACACACTAAAAAAACCGTTGGAAGCGATGGTTCCAACGGCTTACTTATTACACCTGCAAGTCTACATTCTAATGATTAACCGATTGCTGAACAGACGCAGAATTTTGCGAGCGATGGTTCTGAACCATTCCATGTATGAATGAAGCATCGATACCAAGAATCTGTTCACACTCCTTCATCGTAATGAAGCCTCGTAAATAAGCAGAAATTACTTTTGTTCTGTCCATCATATAGACCCCTTCCGCATTCAATACAATTAGTATTGCAATATTTGGCAAGGGTTATACTTTCATCTTTCGATAAAAGAATGAATCTACTGCTTCTAAATGGTATTGAGCAGGTGAGAAAATTTGTTCAGTGCTGCCTACGAATAATAGTCCATCAGGCTTTAGTGATTGCGAAAATTTATGATACAGCTCCTGTTTAGCAGTCTCCGTGAAGTAGATCATTACATTCCTACAGATGATTAGATCAAAGTCCTTCTCGAAGCGATCAAGCAGAAGATTTCCTTTACGAAATCGTATAAGCTTTTTTAGGGATTGATCAACAAGGTAAGTATCATTCACTTTGCTAAAATATTTGGTCAGATAAGTAGGCGGGATATCCCGCACCGATCGTTCTATGTATTCACCCTTCAATGCTTTGGACAAGACGAGATCATCTAAATCCATCGCGAGAATGTCAGGGCGGTCAGCATTTGCTTCCATGAGTAACATTGCTAGCGTATAGGGCTCCTCACCCGTAGAGCAAGCTGCACTCCAGCACTTTAGTCGAGGCGTCCTTCTCAACATCTCAGGAATATATTTCTGCTCTAGGACGGTCCACCTTGTAGGATTCCGCCAGAATTCAGACACATTAATGGTTACTCTGTCCATAAACTCATTCATGAGGTCCTTATCTTTCGTTAAGGCGTTGAAGTAAGATACAAAAGAAGTAAAGCCTCTCTTTATGTACAAGGACGTCAATCGACGCTTCATCTGGGTTTCTTTGTAGTTACTTAAGTCCAGATTTAGATTTTCATTAACTTTACGTATGAATAAACTATAATCTAAATCCTCCAACTCTCATCACTCCATGATCTCCACTTATTTCAAATCCATTGCTGAATTGCTCTTGTGTATGTGATCAATTCCTCAGGCTTGAAGAAATGGTTTATTTCAAACTCAGCGCTTTCCGGAGAATCTGAACCATGGATAATATTGAGACCCGTATGGACAGCGTAATCCCCACGGATGGTACCGGGTAATGCATCAAGTGTATTCGTCTTACCTATCATCATACGAGATATAGTAATGACTTGGTCTCCTTCCCATACCATTGCAAATACAGGCCCTGAGGTAATGAAATCTACTAACCCCTCAAAGAACGGTTTTCCTTGATGCTCACCATAATGCTTCTCAGCTTGCTGACGTGTCATACGCATTAATTTACTACCAATCAATGTAAACCCTTTATTCTCAAATCGTGTTACAATTTCTCCAACTAAACCTCGCTGAACTCCATCGGGCTTAAGCATTAAGTACGTTCTTTCCATTATTATTGCCTCCTATTCGTGCTAATTAGTATGTACGGTTACCGACAAAATGAGCAATATCAATTAAGCTGCGTTTGGCTGATTGGTCAGGCAATTGGTTAACAGCTATAATAGCTTTCTCAATATATAATTCCGCGAGCTTTTCCGCTTCAATCAATCCATTGCTCTCTCTAATCATCTTCAATAAAGCCGACGTATCCGATTGACCATTCGAATCACGTAGGGTAAGGATCGATGAGATCATTCGATCTCTCAGATGGGTTTCCTTAAGCGCCATGATGAATGGAAGTGTAATATTACCTTGGCGAATATCGCTTCCAGGCGGTTTGCCAATCTGCTTCTCTGTACCACTGATATCCAAGATATCATCTCGAATTTGGAAGGCCATACCCACATTATAACCAAATGCATACAATGCTCTTGCTTTCGTATATTCTGCTCCAACGGCTAATGCTCCGAGTTGACAGCTTACAGCGAATAATAACGCGGTCTTCCTGCGTATACGTAACAAGTACTCTCTCACCGATTGCTCATAATGGAAGAAGTACCGAATTTGCTCCATCTCACCTATGGTCATTTGGACCATTGCTTTGGAAAGAATTTTGTGAATGGCTGGCTCCTCAAGCTCGGTAAGCACCGTCAATGCTTTGGCGAAGATATAATCCCCTGTATACATGGCAATGCGATTATCCCATTTAGACTTAACGGTGAATTGACCACGACGTGTATCGGCATCATCAATGACATCATCGTGTACCAAGCTCGCCATATGTATAAGCTCCAATGCAACAGCAACATGCTTTAGACGTTCTAGGGAATAATCCCCAAACTGACCCGCAAGTAAAACGAATACGGGACGAATTCGCTTTCCGCCAGCTTTAAGTAAGTGGAGTGAAGTTTTGTTGAGTAATGCATGGTCGGATCTAATGCTTCTATCCAATTCATCTTCTATATGTCGGATGTCACCTTTTAAGCTCAAATAAATATCTAAAAGTTTCATTCATTCACCTGTATTAACTTAGTATTATTCCATATATTTAGTGGTACTTCACCAGACAATAATCCTAGCTCTAATGCGTATCGGTAATACAATAGCAGTCCCTTCTTCTGTTCATCGGAGAAATCATGATTAAGCTCGGAGAAATACAGATCCCAGTAGTCATAAGTGCCTCCTAGACGATCCATAGCTGCTGTAATAATCCCACTTTGGTCTGACTTCCCTCTCACTTTACTCTCAAGAAGAGATGCTTGGATTTGACTTATTAAATCCGGCATAGATTCTATTGCTTCACGTTGAACTGCCCAAATTGCAAATGTCATCCAACAACCGGTATGCCTTGTCCATTCCTCACTTAGATCAAGAACCTTATAGCCGTGTTGCTCCCAGCTTGCCCGAATAGCATCATCGCCAATCAATAGCGCGCCATCCATTCCTTCTATCATATCATGTAATGAAGGTGGAGCAAAAGAATATTCTGGATTTCCTCCATGAAACTTTTGCAAAATTATTTTTAATAAGTTAACCGAAGTTGCAGATGCTGTCGTCAAAGCAATTCGACCATTCTTCACTCGATCAAGACTATCTCTATAGAATAATAGGATGGAGCGGACCGAACCGAATGCACTGACAGATAAATGAGGTAGAATAAAATAACGATTATGAGATTCTGCATATGCAAATGACGAAATAGGTCCAATATCGATAGCCCCATTCCGCATATTACGATTCAGATCAGTTGGTACCTGAGAGATAATCTCTATTGAAGAGCCAAATTTAGCTACTGGAAAATAATGGGACACAGGCCAGACGTTAGTGAAATCAATTTGGCCAATTCTAAGTATTCTTTGTGAACCCTCCATCGTCTTCTCCCCATCTGCTGTATACTTGATTGTCAATCCCCATCGAGTCCATTGCCTTTCCCACCATAAATCGAACCATATCCTCAATATTATCCGGCTTATGATAGAAAGCCGGCATGGCAGGGGCAATTGTTACTCCTAGTTTAGCAAGCTTTAGCATGTTCTCCAAATGTATGGCCGACAACGGGGTTTCTCTAGGGACGATAATCAGCTTACGGCGCTCTTTAAGCATGACATCCGCTGCCCGTTGCAATAAATTATTCGAAAATCCATTTGCTATAGCAGCCAATGACCCCATAGAGCAAGGTATGATAACCATACCATCCACCTGATATGATCCACTTGCTATACTTGCTCCAATATCCTGAATCGGATGGTATTTGAAGTTTAGATGTTGATCTCCAAACTGTTCAATAATGGCTTCATTCCGCTTTGAGGTATTCCAGCCTAACTCATCGTGCAGCACACGCCAACCAGCATCTGTTATCACAAGATGCACCGTATACTTCTCGCGTAGGAGATAGCGGATAAGAGTAGCCCCATATATGCTGCCACTAGCCCCTGTTATTCCAACGATCCATCTGCGTGTCTCCTTATTGCTCATCCATAACGCACCACCAGGTCAATGATTGTAAATGCGAACAGGACAATACTCAACACTCCATTCATAGTGAAGAAAGCGGTGTTCAAACGAGTTAAATCATTGGGAGATACCAAGAGATGTTCATACACAAGGATCATATAAGCAACTATCATGCCAGTGGTATAAAACCAGCTTAAATTCGCTAACCATATAAGTGAGAATAAGCCTGCTGCTGTCGCAACATGGAAGCCTCTAGCAATCCATAAGGCTCGTGTTATACCGAATCGGGATGGAATGGAATATAGGCCTTCCTTACGGTCATGCTCCAAATCCTGACATGCATAGAGGATATCAAAGCCTGCAGTCCATAATGCAACAGAGAGATAGAAGATGATCGAAGTTAAATCAATCTGGCCAGTTACTGCAACCCAAGCACCTAGGGGTGCTAAGCCAATAGTAAGTCCAAGAATAATATGGCATGCCCATGTGAATCTCTTTGTATAGGAATAACCAACTAAGAAAATAACTGCAACAGGCAATAGCTTCATCGATAATGGATCTAAATTAGAAGTGGCTACGAATAATAATACGAAGGAAATGACAATGAACATCCATACCTCTAATGAAGATATTAATCCCGCGGGAATAGCCCGTCCTGCTGTTCTAGGATTCTTGGCATCGATTGTTCGATCAATGACACGATTTAAGCCCATAGCAGCAGTCCTAGCGCCAACCATAGCAAGCGTAATCCATCCGAGCTCAGCCCATGATGGAAGTCTATCAAATACATAAACAGAGGCAAGAACAGCACCCATGTAAGCAAAAGGTAATGCGAACAAAGTATGTTCAAATTTAATCATTTCCAAGAAAATCTTAAGCTTTCTCATGTTTGTCGTCGTTTCCCTTCACGCCAATATGCAATGCAGCAATACCACCAGTTAGTGGGTAAGCCTTCGTGTTATGCAATCCGATTTGATTGAATAAAGTTAGTAGCTGTTTATGATCTGGAAACGCAGCGAGGGATATCGGCAACCACTTGTATTGCTCATATCGTTCGGCAAGCAGCTTTCCTATGAATGGTAGAACGTAACGGAAATAGGTATAATACAGTCCCTTGAAGGGCTGCCATGTTGGTTTCGATAGCTCCAGACAGACAACAAGCCCCCCTGGCTTAACAACTCTCTTCATTTCACTCAATACCTGCTCAATATCGGGCACATTACGCAATCCGAAGCCAATCGTTACATAATCGAATGAATTATCTTCGAATGGTAACTCCATGGCATTGCCATGAATAAGCTCAATGTGCTTTGACAAGCCAAGCCGATTAATCTTGCTCTGACCAACATCGAGCATGTTGCGACTGAAGTCAAGCCCCTTAATTGTACCTGTAGAGCTGGCTTCGGCAAGACTAATTGTCCAATCACAAGTCCCACAACAAATATCAAGAGCAGATTGTCCTGGTTTTACAGCCATCTTCTTCATAGTGAACTTTCGCCATGATTTATGTCGACGAAAGCTGAGGACATCATTCATGAAATCATACTTAGGGGCAACACTCTGAAATACAGAATGTACGAATTTCTCTTTGGATTGCTGTTCCATATTTCACCTCAAATTTCTTTGGCTGTTTGTGGCACCCTGTTACTTGAACTAAACAATTGAAGCAACGCTAAAACCTCAGTTCTGAGAACTTCTGAATCAAGCTGCTCCAGAATACTCATTACTTGTTGAATGTGTGTCTGAAGCATATCCATAAGCGTCCCATGGATATTATACTTTGTCAGTAAAGCGATGACGCCAGATTTATCTACGTGAATCAAGCGCTCCTGCTCCACAGGCGATATTGATTCCAGTATGTAGCAGAATGCCCAGCTGCTTCTGAATGTATCATAACAATCACTACGATCAAGCTCATTCTGAATAACCTCACATCTAGTTAATAAACCAAGAAGCTCAGACCACTTCGTATGATATTGCTCTGGAATAAATTTGGACAATGCGCTAAAAAGCTGCGTTCTCATCGATACGGACTGCTCCAAATATTCTACTGAAGTCAGCTTCTTTGCTCTGAATCGTTCATAGAAAGTCATCTTCATTCGATTCACTTCACTAATTGCAACAGATATTAATCGGATGATATCAATACGACCAATATGAGATAATAGCTGGTAAAATCGGCTATTAAAATAATCACCAGCCAATACCTTAAGCTGACGAGAGCGAGCCTGTCCGATTAATTCATCAGCGGGTGTTGAATTCACCAAATCATGTGTATCTAACCCTAATTGTGCTAATGACGTGGCAAGCGTACAAATTTCACTATGCTCAGCCTGCTTCGGGTTCCGTTGCAGGAACACAAAAAGTAATCTTGCCCGAATTTCGGGAAAGGCAGGTAGAGGGGTATGTTCTTTAATCATTTCATACTCTGTATATTTTAATGCAAGTTTAGCGATATGGTCCGTTCTCATCAATAAGCCTCCGAGCATTATGAATGCTAGTAAATCCTATCTGCTTAATAATCTTGACTATTATAACACAAACCTAATGGTTTACGCATGCTCAATCAAAATGACGATGCTACATCATAATAAAGCGTCTATTCAAGCTGAAGTCTCGTCCATTGTGGTGTTACCGTTAGCTGAAATCGCCTATCAATCAACCATTCAGCAGTAATTTGGCCATTCCTCCAGCTATTGTAATCACTTTCGGAGATTTGGGATCGATGAGCGTCAAGCGCAAGTAATAACCGTTTAGAATGTCTGTCCTCCTCCTCCGAGGACTGGACTAATCGGACCCAAACTCGATTTACATTCGTTGTCCCACCTAGTCCGTAGTAAACGAATTCCAATAGTTGATTATAAACTATGTCCGATGACTCCATGGGTTTCCCTACTTCGAAATCTACGGATAGAATTCGGTCACTCCAATCAACTCTTATTAATTCTAATTGCATAGGGACAGATACAACCCAATCCACAAGGTTATTGTCTGTTAGTGTAATGGGTTTATCGTTGTTAAATACTTGCAGCTCTCTCTGACCGTTAGGTAGATGAGGTTTAAGCTCAGGCAGGAAAGAGAGCATCCAAGCAATACAAATTGATAATAATGCTACAACAAACAAATGAATCCACAGCTTCATAATCATTCAACTCCCCATTGTATTGACTCATTACTCCATTGTATGAGAACAATCCCTTGGGAAGTCCAAGCATTAAAAAGGAGGCTCGACTTTTTAAGTAATCTCTACTTTTAAAGTCTGCCTCTCAACCATCCATTATTCTTCAGTGTCTACGACACCATGCTTCGTGTATATAACGGCTTTTCCACGAATTTTTACAGCTGAGGTATGATCTGTGAACTGAAAAATCATCACTTCACCTTTATCGAGCTTCTCTGTATGATGAAACTTGGTGTCCTGACCTCTTGTCAAACCGATAACATGTGCACCATTTTCTTTGGCTTTAATAACCACATACTCACCCTGTGTAAGCTCTGACATATTAACCCTCCTCATAAATCAGATAATTGTGACAAACTAAAAGTTTTTCCTGATATTATAGCACGAATTTATACTCATCATCAAAAACCACTTTCAAAGCTGTAAATGCACAACTTCAGAAAGTGGTTTTATAGCAAATTAATATTATGAAATGGACTACTCTATTGGATTACTTCCTTTAGTGCCTTTCCAGGCTTGAAGGCCGGAACCTTACTCGCCGGAATTTCAATTTCCTCGCCAGTTTGCGGATTTCTGCCTTTACGCGCAGAGCGCTCCCTCACTTCGAAATTGCCGAAGCCTACAAGTTGTACCTTCTCTCCTGATTGAAGAGCTTCAGATATTGACTCGAATACGGCTTCAACCGCCTTAGTAACATCCTTCTTTGATAATTCAGTAGATTCTGCTACTTTGGTTACTAAATCTGCTTTATTCATGACAATTCACCTCCCCCCATAGCTATGGGTACTTATCATTCTTTGTTCACTCTTTTACGTCAAAATATACATACAAATCAAAATCATAGATAATAGGTATGCATTTCATTCATATTCAACATAAAACAAGAGCACCCCTTAAATAGAGTGCTCGATTATTAGATCGGTTAAAGTATGATTGCTATAAGTCCGCCAGACCCCTCATTAATGATTCGACCAAGCGTCTCCTGCAGCTTGTATCTAGCATTGTCTGGCATCATCGAAATTTTCCCTTGTATGCCCTCACGTACAATGCTATGAAGTGAGCGGCCAAAGATATCAGATTCCCATATTTTCTTCGGATTATCCTCGAAGTCCTGAATCAGGTAGCGTACAAGCTCTTCGCTCTGCTTCTCTGTGCCTATGATTGGAGCAAACTCTGACTCTACATCGACACGAATCATATGGATGGATGGCGCTGTAGCTTTTAATCTCACTCCAAAGCGTGATCCATGACGGATTAATTCTGGCTCTTCTAATGACATTTCCTCAAGTGAAGGTGAGGCAATCCCATAACCAGTCGACTTCACCATCTCCAGTGCACTAGAGAATCGATCATATTCTCTCTTCGCATACGAGAAATCCTGCATAAGCTGTAGAAGGTGATCCTTGCCCCGTATTTCCACACCAACGACTTCCATTAATATTTTGTCGTACAGCTCATCTGGAGCGTATAAATCGATTTCCGCTATACCCTGCCCCATGCTCATGTCGGATAAGCCTGCTCGCTCGATGAAATCGTATTCGGTGAATTGTTCAACAACCCGATCAACATCCCTTAATCTGCGAATATCCTTGACTGTATCCCGAACAGAATCCTCATAATGACTTCTTAACCAATGTCGGTCGTTCAATACCATAACCCAGCTTGGAAGATTCACATTAACCTCATGAACCGGGAACTCATATAGCACTTCTCTTAATACCGACATCACTTCCGGCTCACCCATATTCGCCACACTAAGCGGAATAACAGGGATATCATACTTCTCAGCTAATTCAGTACGAAGCTGAAGCGTTGCTTCACTATTCGGAGTTGTTGAATTAAGGATCATAATGAAAGGCTTACCTACTTCTCTCAGCTCTTCAATAACTCGCTCTTCTGCCTGAATATAAGAAGATCTCGGAATTTCGGCAATGCTCCCATCAGTAGTCACAACTACTCCAAGTGTAGAATGCTCTTGGATTACTT
Organism: Caryophanales bacterium UBA4100; assembly: GCA_002383285.1. GTDB lineage: Bacteria > Bacillota > Bacilli > Paenibacillales > UBA4045 > UBA4045. The sequence goes on along the minus strand of DFXU01000002.1, from coordinate 5,119 downwards.
TACGTGTACCAATCTCAGCTGCTTCTTGGAATGGAATTGGTTCCTCGAACCATGGAGTTGATACCATTCTTGGTCCATTCTCATCTTCATAGCCCTTGGCGCCTTCTACAGCGTATCCCACACAATCTACGAGTCGTACATTTACATCCAAGCCTTCTGCAACATGAATTTGCACGGCTTGATTGGGTACAAATTTAGGTTCTGTGGTCATGATAGTTCTGCCCGCAGCACTCTGCGGTAATTCGTCTACAGCCCTCATACGATCTGCCTCGTTATGGATATTCGGCAGTACTACCGATTCCATAAACCTTTTGATGAATGTCGACTTACCCGTTCGTACCGCACCGACTACGCCGAGGTAGATATCTCCACCTGTCCGTTCTGCGATATCCCTAAAAATATCAATTTTCTCCAATGAGATTGCCTCCTATCCTGATCATGAAGTAACTCGTACAACCATAAGGACTTGTAACAATATATGTACAGCATTAACGAATATGCATACTATTTATCTCAACGTGCTCCCTCCATCCCGTTACGTTGTCATCTATTCAGATATATGTGTAGAAGTTTAATCTTATTCTTCTCATAAGAAAAAGCCCATGATGTGGTCATCATGAACGTAAGTACAGCAAATCGTTTATTCACTTTTTTATTACAATTCTGATATAACCGGTTCATTATCCTTCCAATAATATGGATATGAATTCACAGGAATGTAATTGGATTGCTCTACCAAATAGATTCGCAGATCAATATTCGGATCAGGATTTGAGATTTCCTTCAACTTGATTGCTCTCATAACCTCTGGTGCATAATCAACTGTGACTCGACCGGATTTGTGAATAAGAATCGACAGGAACATATCTGTATACACACTTCTTACCTGCTCACTCTTCATACCAATACGTTCAAAGTCTATACGATAAAAGCCTGGCATCACTAGTTCACCTTGAGGCAGATCATTACCTTCGGCCACATAAGAATCTATTCTCCTCTGGATATCTGAAACCTGTCCAGCAGTGACCAAATCCATGAGCTTTACCTTCATTTCGCCTTCAGGGTCAATAATGACATAATAGTTCGCTCCACCTGCCTCGTAAGCATCAGCAGGTATACTGCTTATGACATTACGATCAAGCAGCTTCTTGAAATCAACCAAATACTTCTCATATATAGGTGTATCTTCCTTACTATTCTTGATCGGCAATACACCTGTTCGCTGCTTATATGTTTCCACAGCATTCTGAACGAGTATTATATATTCCCCAGTGGAGATCTGATTTTGTTGAAGTCGATCCTTTGGATACAAGCAACCTGCTAACAAGATCACCATGGAGAAGAGAAGAGCTGTTATAAGCCATCGCTTCATTAGCACATTTGCCACCTTTACATATTAGATTAATCCATCATCCTCTTCAGCTTGTATAGCAAGCTGTCTACGGATTGCAGCTTTTAAAGGGTCCTCAGGTATCGTTGCGGTAACATCTCCACAAATCCTCGCCTGACAAGACAATCGATAATGTTCATCCACTAGTGACCCCAGCTTCAACCGCTCATTCTGATTAGGTGGTTCTAGACCACCTTGTTCAGTAACAATCACTTTACACATGAGACATGCAGCCTTACCACCACAGCGTGTACGAATGTTTACCTTAGCTGACCTACTAGCATCGAGTAATGTTGTTCCTGGTCTAACTTTAACACGCTTCTTATCCGGTAAGAACACTGCCTCTAGTTGCATCTTATATCCACTCCCAATCGCGCATCAGAAATAAGGTTTATTCGCAACAACAATCTTACCCTCTGTACGAACTATGGCTTGGCAAGCAAGTCGGTATCCTTGCTCTAGCTCCTCATCATCTAAGCGATCCCATTCTTCATCGGTCGACTCAGCTAGATGCTCGTGACCAAGCTCGACGATACAACGGCAACGAGCACACGTTCCACGTGTACATGAGAATCCCCAATCAATATCATTCTTCAACGCAATATCTAAGATCGATTGACCAATAATAGAGTCTACCTGCTTATGTATCTTTTTTCCTTTGAGATCTAACAATACCTTGACCCTCCCCGACAGAAGGAACAAACGTTACTTAATAATCGCTTGTTCCTAGAATAGTGACAATAGCATTAATACAACAATAGGTATAAATAATAAAAAAGCGATAATGGACAAGACAATTCGTATAAATCCAGTTGTTCTGGACCGAGCTACTGTAATCAATACAGAAGCGACCAGCATTAAAGCAATGGCAATTAATGACGCCCACATCTTATCCATACTACTCATCGGTTTATTCTCCCCGTCCGTTCAATTTCAGCCCTCATTATACCACATACCCTCTTTATCACAAAAAAAATGAAGCGCTGCTTCTGCGCTTCACTTTTTACCTAGAACTGTTTTAATCATCTGTTCCATATTATTCGGGTTAACACCACTTTTCTTAATGGCCCCCACCAATTCTTGTACAGTAGACTCCGCTACGGGCACATTGGCCATCTTGGAAATCTGCTTGATCAGCTGTCTAAGCTGTTGTTCACTTTTCATCGTAGATGGACCAACACCGCTCGCCACGTTCTTAATATCTTTATCCGTGATTTTCTTTCCCGTTTTTTTCTTGACGGCATTTAAGACATCTCTGGATATATCCTTGGAACCCATTGCCGACCTCCTCATACGCGTATATGGAATGACCGATATATGAAATACGGTTGTTCCTATGTATCCTATGAGGAGAATCGAAAGTCGGTGTAGGCTTTCCTTATAAATTCTTCGAGCATGGACAGTTTAGAGTCTAATAATATCTTCCTGGGTTCTACCTCTGCCCATTAGATCCTCTACTGCAAGTGTTGGATTCTTGTCCTCGAACAATACGAGGTATAGCTGCTCCGTAATAGGCATATCAACTTGATATTGTCTAGCAAGTGACATTGCAGCCTTCGTAGTCTTTACACCTTCAACAACCATGCCCATTTCAGTAAGCACCTCTTGGACAGCTTTACCTTGTGCAATTTGGTAACCAGCACGCCAATTCCGACTATGACGGCTAGTGCAAGTAACAATCAAATCTCCAATACCAGCAAGACCAGCGAAGGTGAGTGGATTGGCCCCCATCGTTACACCTAGACGGGTAATTTCGGCTAATCCTCTCGTTATTAATGCCGCTTTGGCATTATCACCAAAGCTTAAACCATCAACCATTCCAGCACCTATAGCAATAATGTTCTTCAGAGCGCCTGCAAGCTCGACGCCTTGGATATCCACATTCGTATATACCCTAAAATCGTTATTAATTAACAGATCCTGCGCTGCTTGCGCTGCATCTATTGAAGCTGCAGCGACAACAATCGTTGTGGGTAGTTGCTGTATAACCTCTTCTGCATGTGATGGTCCTGAGAGCACTACAATTCGATTAGCGTTTATCTGAGTTAGCTCCTCGGCAATCACCTTCGACATCGGTAATAATGAGCCTGTCTCAAATCCCTTGGCTGCATGAATGATTAAGATATCGGAGATTAGATAAGGCTGCAGTTGACGTGCAACCTGCCTCATCGCTGAGCTGGGTGCAGCTAAGAGAATAGCATCAGCTTGAAATGCCGCTTCCTCAATAGATAGCGTGGCCTTTATATGAGTATCCAGCTTATGCTCACCTAGAAATTTATGATTTCTATGCCGTTCATTAATCTCTTTAACTTGTTCTGCGTTCCGTGACCATATCATTACCTCATGCCCATTAGCAGCTAATACACAAGCAAGTGCTGTTCCCCAGCTTCCAGCGACAAAAACAGAAACCTTCTTTGAAATCAAAGGGGAAACCTCCTTAAAGTTCTGTTGTTCTGCTTCGTGAACCCAGCTTATTCTCTGTTCCCTTAACAAGCTTTACAATATTCTTGCGATGCTTGACCCATGCGAATACAAGGATAGCTAAACTGCCCCAGAGTAATTCAGTTGGATAATCCATTATGTAGATGAATATTGGCAGGAATGCAGTCAACAAGAGTGATCCAAGTGACACATATCTAGTAATAGCAATAGTGAGAATCGCTATTAATCCTGCGAATAATGTAGGAAGGAATGCTAGAGTTACGATCATACCAATAGTTGTAGCAATGCCTTTGCCCCCGCGGAAATTAAACCAGATCGGCCAATTATGGCCCAAGATAACAGCAACTCCACATAGAATAGCAATAGCATCCTGTTCAGGTACAAACCACTTGGCTAACCATACAGCTAGAACACCCTTGCCAAGATCAAGCAGGAAGACGGCAATTGCTGGCCCCTTACCGATAATTCGAAGGGTATTCGTAGCTCCTGCATTGCCGCTTCCATGATTACGTATATCAATTCCTGCTATTAGCTTTCCCATTATGACACTAAACATTATTGAACCCAACAAGTAGCTTGTGATAATTAGTAAGGTTGATATCATTGAATCTACTCCTCTGAAGATTTCTTCCTAACAACGAATCGAACAGGTGTACCTTCAAAGGTAAACGCAGCGCGTATCTTATTCTCCAAATAACGTTCGTAGGAGAAATGCATCAGCTCGGGATCGTTCACGAATAGGACAAAGGTAGGTGGCTTAACTGCAACCTGAGTACCGTAATTAAGCTTCATACGTTTACCTTTATCGGTTGGAGGTGGGTTTATGGCAACTGCATCCATCAATACATCATTAAGAATATGTGTAGCGATCCTCATGTTATGCTGCTCGGAAACTTGGTTCACCACCGGAAGGATTTTGTGAATTCTTTGTTTAGTTAGAGCAGAGACGAATACATGCGGCGCATAGGTCATGAATAAGAAGTGATCTTTAATTGTCTGCGTAAACTTCTGCAGCGTCTTCTCATCCTTCTCTACAATGTCCCATTTGTTCACGACGAAAATCGCAGCTTTACCCGCTTCATGTGAATATCCTGCAATATGCTTATCCTGCTCAATTATACCTTCTTCACCATTGATGACCACAAGAACAACGTCTGCACGCTCAATCGCTTTGAGTGCTCGCATTACACTATACTTTTCCGTATTCTCATACACCTTACCTCGTTTACGCATACCAGCTGTATCAATAAGCACATACTTCTGACCTTCATATTCAAAGGGTGTATC
>DFXU01000097.1:45289-45463 GCA_002383285.1 Caryophanales bacterium UBA4100 | reverse complement strand
GTCCATGAGCCCTTGCTTATATGTAGCGAAATCCCTTGAAGCGCGTGCTTCAACTGATTCGTTCCACCGTATGTGACGAATAGATTCTCGATTGCTATAGCATGGGAAGTCTGTTCCATTAAATTTCCTACCATTTCCTAAAGGACTATGTTACAATCCCAATTGTTAACCAAA
>DFXU01000097.1:0-45276 GCA_002383285.1 Caryophanales bacterium UBA4100 | reverse complement strand
TGTTGTCGTATTCGGGTTTATCAGTATACCACTAGGCTTCACAGCTGTACCGATAACTCTGCAGACATTGGCTGTCATGTTAGCGGGTGGATTACTCGGTCCCCGATATGGCTTCTTCAGCATGTTCATCGTGGTCGCTTTAACCGCAATTGGCTTCCCCCTTCTTCATGGACAGGGTGGGTTAGGCGTTCTGCTCGGATATACTGGCGGTTACGTATGGATGTGGCCGATAGCAGCGTTGATGATTGGGCTTACCACCCAAAGGATTAGGTCGAACAACACGCTCTCCTATATCCTTATTTTCTTAAGCATGGAGGTTTTCGGCTCATTAATTTTGTACATAACAGGGGTCCCTTGGCTTATGCATGTAGTGGGACTTTCCTTCGAGAAAGCGATGATTGGCGGCTTCTATCCATTCCTATTAGGTGATGCGATGAAAGCAGTGGCTGCTACTCTAATCATCATTCCTATTCGTCGGATATTCCCGATAGAACGGCTGACCGGCGAGTCAATCTCACAGGGCACTGCCCCTCGCACACCTAATTATTCCTAGAACGAATTAAGTAAAGAACGTGGACAAACTATCGAACTATCTTTGAACTATCTTTGAACTATCTTTGACCCCTTCCTGTACAAAACCCATATTCCCTCCGGGGTGTGGGTTTAACCACATCTCGAGTGGCTAATTCGGATCAAATGATTATCCTCAACCGTTTAGCCACTTTTGGGGCGGTTAATTGACCCATTTCCTCGGACATCTGTGATATACATGCATATAACCACTCGATATAACGTTATTCTTGATTATGCTGTAAGTTTCTCAGGATTAACCACTCGATATAACGTTAGATCATCAACAAGCATGATGGCCGCTATTAATTTAGTCGAGAGGTTGTCCCATTAGTTTCGTACTTACAACTATTCTTTCATAAACTAACTTCTATCTAAATAACATCATGCAAAATTACATCTAAATTCTCGGACAACTAAAACATGCTTCTGCTTTTCAATGAAATAAGCGCCTATCGTAACTTTTTTTAGAATGACTGGTATCTGGGAAATTAGATGTAAACAGCATCAATTGGCAACAAATAAAGGAATTGAACGGAATTCTATCCATATTAACCGTGTTAGTTGGTATTGTATTCTTCGTCTTCGCCTGCAGCTTCCTCTACTTCCGATTATTCACTGATCTGGATAAGGATCAAGAGCAGTATCAGATGTTATCCAAGATTGGCTTAAGCTTCAATGAGCTGAAGAAGGTTGTCGTACGCCAGATGAGCCTGCTGTTCTTCTTGCCCATGGCTGTGGCGATTATTCACAGCTGCGTTGCTTTTACAGCCCTGCAGCAATTACTGCAAACGGAGTTTACCAGCTTCTCCGTTGTAGAAGGTTCTATTGTTGTTATAGGATGCTTCCTTGGAATGCAGATCATCTATTTCCTCGTGATGCGTAGAAATTACTTGCGTCAGTTGTATCGAACTATATAAGTAAGAATGCAGGGTGATCGCGTGAAATAGTAGCTTATTGCCAACTAATTCACGCAATCACCCTGCATCAAACATAACTATTTATGATATACGCGCTATTTGCAGCTAAGCATGTGATTTCTTGGTTTTTCCGTTGCCTACTAGCCACCGATGAGTGAAATATTCGGCAACCCCCAGAATCAATGAGACGAGCAGAGCGCCCCAGAGTGTAACTACTGCACCCTCATACCAATTGGATACGAAGTAGACGATGAGGAACGTTGCGATAAAATCCATGAATGTACTCATCCACACTGTCCCTCTTCGCAATAAGATAAACTCCATGATCGTACCCACTACTGCCAAGATCAGACCAATAATAATTGGCTGGGTATATGTGGTGAATTCAACGCTAGCAAATAGCCAATCGGACAGCATCAAAGCTAGAGGGCAAATAATAACCTTCATAATAAAGCTTGTCATTGTACTCCTCCTAATACTTGATAAGTATAGGATTCGCCAATACTATATATTTATACATCTGACTAAGCTATGGATGTTGCTGCCCCGAATATCGATGTATAGCCTTGTATGGAGCTCAGAATACGTTCAGCCTCTGCATTGTCCATCGAACCGAATTTCTCAACGGCAGCGATAATTTTGGGGAATAGGTGGATATCCCCCGCAGTTGCAAAGCCAGCTAATCCTGGGAATGATAGCACATAGTGTACACAAGCATCAATAATCTCCTGCTGGTCGAATGGCTCGTACCATGTAGCATATTGGCGCTTCTGCTCAACTCCCCATGGACCCTTAGCTATCGCCTTAATGACTCGAACCGCTGCCGTTTGTTTGTCCGCCTCAGCTAATAATGCATCAAAGGCTTCACGATATTCAGGTAGTGAATACATATAATAGTTGAATGGCAGCAGCACGGTTTCGAATGGATATCGCTTTAGTGCCTCCAAATGGACTGTTGGAGCTTGATGCCCATGACCCGTAATACCAATTGCTTTTACGACCCCTTCGTCTCTCGCCTCAATTGCAGCTTCTAGCGCACCACCGCGTTCAGTGCATTGGTCCAGCTCCTCCATACTGCCTACAGCGTGCAATTGCAGCAAATCAACGGTATCCACCTGCATACGTTCTAGGGAACGATAAATTTCCTCCTTGGCTTCCTGCTTCGTTCGCTTTCCGGTTTTCGTTGCAAGGAAAATGTCATTGCGAGCTTTACTAATTAGAGGACCCATTCTTAATTCAGCATCCCCGTAGCTTGCAGCCGTATCGAAATGATTGACCCCATGCTTCAGTGCTAGGTTAATTGAGTCATCCGCTTCCTCCTGTGTAACATTACCGAGGCTTGCAGCTCCGAACATAATAACTGAACCTTCATAGCCGATCCGTCCTATTGGTCGTCTTAACATATGTAATTCCTCCCTATTCCTCAATTTAATTATGGTGCTATAGCTTTGGCATCTCTTCAGATCGATCCGTTGCGGGTGCAGGAGTAATCGAGAGCGCGGATATCTCCGCACGACGTTCTGGTGTCATGTCTATCTTCAGCGCTGCGAGTGACGGTTCCAATTGCTCTAGATTCCGAGCTCCAATAATGGGTGCGGTTACGGCTGGATGGGACATCGTCCATGCAACCGCCAGGGTAGCCGGATGGACATTCTGCATAGACGCATATTGATTAAAGCGTTCTGCAGTTTCATAATATACATTCTCTGCATACCGCTTCGTATAATTCTCTTGCTCAATCAATCGACCTTGCTCCGGTCTCTTCGTCGCTCCATATTTCCCGGACAATAATCCACCACCAAGCGGGCTGTATGAGATAACTCCTACCTGCTCCGATTCGGCAAGGGGTAGTATCTCAACTTCAGCCTGTCGCTTCACAAGGTTATACATCGGCTGAATGCATTCAAAGCGGGATAAGCATTCCCGTGCGGATATCCCTAACGCCTTGGCAATCTGCCAAGCTGCCCAGTTGCTAACTGCGGGGTACAGAATCTTCCCCTGCTGCTGCAGATCGTCCATTGTCCGCAATGTCTCTTCCATAGAAGTCAACGAATCAAATCCGTGAACAAAATACAGCTCTATCCTGTCCGTCTTCAATCGTCTTAGGCTATCCTCAACAGCTAAGGTCATATGCCTTCGCGACAAGCCTCTATCATTCACTTCTCTACCCATAGCTCCATGTACTTTAGTAGTCAGCACAACCTCGTTCCTGCAGTCCGCTATAGCTTTACCTAGAATTTCCTCAGCCCGTCCACCATTATAGACATTAGCACAGTCATAGAAGTTTATACCCGCCTCTCTACAGCGTCGAAACATAGCCAACGAGACCTCTTCATCCGCAATACCTCCGAACGACATCGTTCCAAAACAAAGACTGGATACCTGAATGCCCGTTCTCCCTAATGTTCGATATTCCAAAGCAATTCACTCCTCTGTATTCATCATTTAAGCTGTTTGAGTAATTCCCTCATGAATCCCGGCAAATCCGGCCAAGCATGACCTGACACAAGATTTCCATCAACATGAAGTGTGTTCTTCGTATAGGTTGCACCTATACTCTCTACATCCAAGCTGCATGCTGTATACGCTGTCATCGTACGCCCCTCGAAATAAGCGTTGTTCTTCAACGCACTAAGCACAAGAACACCGTGACATATGGCTGCGACAGGCTTCTTCGCCTCGAAGAAATGACCTACAATACGTGGAATATCTGGATCTAGTCGAATGTATTCTGGCGCCCGTCCACCCGGAATAATGAGCGCATCAAACTCCGTAGGATCTACATCCGCAAAGGAAGCGTGTGATTCCAGCTGATAGCCCGGCTTCTCTGTATAGGTGTCCCACCCTTCAAAATCATGTACAACGGTTCTTAACACTTTTTTCGTTGGAGAAGCAATGACTGCCTCATACCCCTCTTCTAGAATACGATAATATGGATAGTAAATTTCTAGAGCCTCAACAGCATCACCAGTAATAATTAAGATTTTCTTGGACATTGTCTCATTCCTCCATACTTCATTTTTGAAATTTACTTTGGTATATGACAACCGACAGTAATATTATACCACCTGTGATGGACGATGTTAATTCGGGAACAACTAATAGAATCCCTCCAGTTACAGTTATTGCACGTAACATTATTCGCATAGGTTTAAACCAGTATCCAATCATTCCAGCACCTAACCCTATCATACCTATTGATGAAGTGATTACAATAAGCGATGCCGCAATCCAATTGGTATCAACGAGCAACATCTGCGGTGAGAAGACGAAGATATAGGGGATGATGAATGCTGCGATTGCCAGACGTACGCACTCCAAGCTCGTCTTTAGAGGGTCACTCCCCCCAATCCCTGAGGCTGCGAAGGCGGCCAGTGCAACTGGAGGTGTGATGTCAGCTAGGATCCCGAAGTAGAATACGAATAAATGTGCCGCTAATAATGGAAAGCCCAGCTCAACCAATACAGGAGCAGCAATCATCGAGGTAATGACATAATTCGCCGTAGTGGGTACACCCATTCCCAATAATAGGCTTGCTATCATAGTCATTAGCAGCGTAATAAATATACTACCACCTGACAAATCGATTAACCCATTGGCAAACTTTAATCCCACTCCCGTTAATACGATAACACCCACGATCATCCCAGCTGCAGCACAGGCAATCGCTACACCTAGAGCTGAGCGGGCGCCAATAGCTAGAGCCTCCAATAGTCCTTTCATAGTTAATCGCTTGGACCCCGGATTTACAAACCCAACTAGAATAGCTATGAATAATCCATATAAAGCAGCTCTCATTGGACTCATACCCGTGCTCAGCAAATAAACAATTGAAACAAGGGGGAGCAATAGATAGATTTTCTTCAATACTTCCTTGACCGATGGAAGCTCCTCTTTCGTCAGACCCCTAAGCCCTAATCGCTTGGCTTCAAAGTGCGTCATAATCCAGATTCCGACAAAGAATAGAATAGCTGGAATTGTAGCTGCTTTGACAATATCCCAGTAGGGAATACCTGTAAATTCAGCCATTAGGAAGGCCGCGGCTCCCATTATAGGTGGCATTATCTGCCCGCCGGTTGATGAGGTTGCTTCTACCGCACCCGCGAATTCCTTGCGATAGCCTAGCTTCTTCATTAACGGAATAGTAAACGCTCCGGATGTGACTACATTCGCAACAGAGCTTCCACTAATTGTTCCCTGCAGCGCACTAGAGAATATCGTCACCTTAGCTGGACCACCGCTTGCTCGACCCGCAATAACTAAGGCAAGGTCGTTGAAGTAATCTCCAACCCCCGTCTTATCCAGAATCGCGCCGAACAGGATGAATAGGAATATGAAGGTGGACGATACAGCGATAGGAGTCCCTAATATGCCCTCTGTGGTGAAGAACATATGAGAGGACATACGCTCAAAGCTAATACCCGCATGTCTTAGGAACGAAGGCATGATTGGTCCTAGGAAGGAATATAGAAGAAAGATCGAAACCATGATTGTGATTGGGGGCCCGACAACTCTTCTCGCAGCCTCGAGCACAAGAATAATAGCTAAGCCACCGACAATGAGATCGAGCATCGTCAGATTACCAAACCTTCTAACAATCTCATCATAGAACAGTAACCAATATAACCCTACGAAAGCACCTGTAACGGACAGCAGAATGTCTGTTACGGGAATTCTATGATTATCTAACCTTTTTGATGTCAGGGGAAATAAGAGAAAGATCAAGCCTAATACAAAGCCAAGATGCAGTGATCTCTGCAAATGTGAAGCTAAGCCACCTATGAAAGCGGTGTATATATGGAATAAGGAAAAGCAAACGGCAATGAGGAATACCGTCTGCTTGATGATTCCCGATAACTTGCGTGTTCCTGCTTCCGGATCATACTTGACGAGCAGTGCTTGGATCTCTTCTTGAGACGCGGTCTCTTGTTCCTGTAAACTCACTTTATGTGTCAATGAACCAACCTCCCCATTAGCCTCTTAAACAGGTTCTCGCTGGATATGGAAAATTGGATAGAGGTCCCTGGTTTGCTGAGCGTACTCAGGGGAAGGATATCCCCTTGGAATAGGAGTGTATGATTCGCAATCACCTGTCCCACATATAAATCTATACGTGGAACAGGCTGATTGATGCTGCCTATAATCACCTTCCCGCCTTCTCGTCTGATCGTCTGACCCTGGCCAATCGTAGAAGGGAGGCCCGCTCCGAAGGATTCATAAATGGTAGAGTCGATAATCAGCTCCTCATCACCCACTCTAATCACCTCGTCAACCTCTGTTCTGGCGACAGAATGCGTATAACGAATAATAAATTGTTCTCCCTCGGAGACGGAGTGACTCCATAGTACACGTCCAGTATCATTAGACGTAATGACTAGAGTTGAACCAAGCTTCCAGAATAGTAATAGAACGAATAGGATACTCAGCACAACCCAAAGCAGGTGTTTATTCCTCATTATTTACTAATGCTATTCTCGTCATAATACTTCTGAGCGCCAGGATGAATCGGAATTGTGAGTCCAGCCAAAGCTTTCTCCAGCTTCACTTCTCCACCCTTAGCATGCTTAGATGTAAGTGTATCTAAGTTCTCGAATAGCGCTTTCGTCAGATCATATACGAAGTCTTCGCTCAGCTCGCTGCTAGCCACTAATGATGCTAAGACCGCTACCGTTGCAGCGTCATTATCTTGACCGTCATAAGTTCCTGCAGGAACAATCTCATCTACGAAGAAAGGATACTTCGACTTTAGGTTGCTAATTAGGTTGCTAATAACATCAGAGTCCAAGCTCAGAATCCGAACCCCCTTCGAAACAGCAATATCCTGTACAGAAGAATTCGGTATACCCGATGTTACGAACATCGCATCGATTAGACCATCCTTGAAGCTATCGGCAGAATCCGCATATGACTTCAACTGTTCATCGATATCATCATAGGATAAACCGGCCGCCTCCAGAATTTGCATACTATTGGCTTCATTCCCGCTTCCCGGAGCACCCACTGACACCTTCTTACCCTTCAAATCCTGAATCGACTGAATATCGCTGTCAGCAGCTACCACGAGCTGAATGATCTCCGGATATAAAGCTGCAATCCCACTAATTCCCTCCACCTTCTGGTCGAATGTGACTATGCCATTAACCGCGTAATCTGCTATGTCATTCTGGGTGAAAGCCAGCTGTACCTCACCTTTAGATACTAGCTGCATATTCTCCACTGAAGCCCCAGTTACTTGTGCAGTAGCTGTAAGATCAAGCTCATCCTCGAAAATCTGTGCCATGCCTCCACCTAGCGGATAATAAGTACCTCCTGTGCCTCCTGTAGCGATTTGAATGGCATCAGGGTCAGACGAAGATGATGTAGAACAACCAACGACCGAAATAACGAGCACTAACATCAATCCGAAGATTCCCAATTTACCTGTCCTCATCGTATATCCCCTCTCGATTTCTTATTTATATTTCTATCTGAACAACTCATAATGATCGCACAGCAAGTACGCTTATGATTTGGTTGATTTATATATAAATATGAATTTCTGAGGCTTTCATACCATTAAAATTATCAGAATATTTGGTTAATAGAGATTATTATACCAGCCTCTAGTAGATTGCTGCAAGCCATCCAACCCATTTAGGTTACGAATTGTATCGCCAACAGCATTCCTCGCGAGTAAAAAAGGGATTTCCAAACCAATATCACTTGAAATTTTCGAAGAAGTAGAATATCCCTTGTGATTTGTTCTATAATGGATGCATAGAAGCCTTGAATATCAACAAAAAAACTTATGATCAAGATCAAGGAGCAGGAGACATAATGAAATATATGAGCACACGGGGACAGGTTTCCCCTATAGGTTTTATCGATGCAGTTCTAATGGGTCTAGCCGATGATGGCGGATTACTCGTACCTGAGAAGCTTCCACAATTGTCTGAAGCCACACTCAAGCAGTGGCAGCAGCTCTCATATGCTGAGCTTGCCCTGGAGGTCTTCTCATTGTTCGTGAACGATGAGATTCCACAAGCTGACTTGAAGAAGCTAATCGATGACAGCTATGCAACGTTCCGCCATGAAGAAGTGACCCCTATTCATAAGCTTCATAACGGTCTTCACGTTCTAGAGCTATTCCATGGTCCTACCTATGCCTTTAAGGATGTGGCATTGCAGTTTCTTGGCAACCTCTATTCCTACATTTCAGGGAAGAATAATTCCATCATTCATATCCTTGGTGCGACCTCCGGTGACACAGGTGCATCGGCCATACAAGGTGTACGGGGCAAGGAAGGCATCCGTATCTGTATCCTGCATCCACATCAGAAGGTGAGTCGTGTACAAGAGCTTCAGATGACCACAGTTGATGATGATAATGTATTGAATCTTGCGGTAGAAGGAACCTTCGATGACTGCCAGCGCATCATTAAGGAGCTGTTCGCCGACGTAAGCTTCAAGAATCAATACCATCTTCGTGCCATTAATTCGATCAATATTGCCCGAATTCTCGCACAGACGGTTTATTACTTCTACGCTTATTTCCAGCTCATCAATAAGGAGCATATCGACAAAATTAACTTCAGTGTACCTACAGGTAACTTTGGCGATATCTTAGCAGGTTTTCTAGCACAGAGAATGGGACTTCCGATCAACAAGCTGATCTTGGCTACGAATGAGAATAATATCTTGGCACGATTCGTGAATGAGGGTGTCTATCAACCAGGTGATTTCCGCGGAACATACAGTCCGTCCATGGACATTCAGGTTGCGAGTAATTTCGAACGCTATTTGTTCTACCTATACGGAGAGGACTCAGGCACAATCAATTCTCTCATGGCCCAATTTAAAGCTGAGGGTCGAATTGTTATTCCTGAACCAATATTAGTGCAAGTCCAATCGGATTTCTCCGCTTATAGCGTCGAGAATGAGCAATGCCTTAACACGATAAGCGGATATTATGAGAATTACGGCTATCTTCTGGACCCACACACCGCCTGTGGTGTTGCAGCAGCAGACAAGCTTACTGTCGACGGGGAAGTCACGGTTGCTCTCTCAACCGCCCATCCAGCCAAGTTTGATGAAGCAATCAGACTTCGCAACATAAGTCAGACCTATCCACAGCCGATCCAAGATTTATTCGACATGGAGCAGAAGCAGATTGTCGTTAAAGGAACGAACGAAGAGATTAAGAAGCAATTGTTATCGTTCTTCTAGAATATTCTTGTGTTTCTCTAGATGTTCATTGATTGTTAAGACCATAAGAGGGTAGCTTACCTCTTAATCGCCTTCGTCCAGAAGCCGCCATGAATTTGGTTAGGCTCGTGGAAGATTATGAATGCTTTGGGATCTAGCTTGAGAATCATATCGTTCAACTGCTTCTGATTTTTTCGCTTAGCTAGAATATCCATAATTAATCGGTCTCCATCTCGACCATTACCAAGCCAGGAGGTTACTCCATAGCCTGCTTGACGAATAACCTGTGCCATCTGCTCATCTGGCTTGTTACTAATTACCTTTAATGTAATGTAACCCAGAGCGAGCTTCTCCTCAATCCACGATCCTGCTAGCACGCCTAAGGCATAACCAATCGCATATACGGCTAAGCTTGCGAAGTGATCTAGATAGGAGAGTACTAAATTTAAACCCAGCACATAAATGGTAACCTCTGCAGTACTAATTAAAGAAGCAACGTACTTCTGCCCTTTCAAGGTCAATATCATACGCAAGGTAAAGGCCGACACATACACAATCTGAATGACGAATATGAGAATGAGAATCTTAAGTATTGTCATCACACTCCTTATAAATGAAACCCTCGGAATTATACAATTCCGAGGGTTTACTATTAAGCTTATGCGTCATTATAACATAGTTAGTCCTTCATTGTTTCTCTACTCAATTCCAGCAATCCATTCAGATACCTTCGCATCATTAGCTTCTACCCACTTCTTGGCGGCTTCTTCCTCAGACATTCCTCCAAGAATATCAACCATTACTGCCTCCATATCAGCTGGCTCCCAGACAAACTGATCTAGGAACGTGTAAGCTGCTGGTTGATCATCCTTCAGCCCTTGACGTACGAGTGTATGAATCTGTTCATCCCCACCATATACGTTCTTCGGATCCTCGAGATACTTCAAGTCCATCTTGGCAAACTTCCAATGCGGCGTCCACCCAGTAACAATAATAGGTTTCTGACTAGCGTAAGCATCCTGAAGCACCTTAGCCATAGCAGCAGATGAGCTAGCTAGCAAATTCCAATCATCCAATCCATACTCCACGATTGCCTTCTCAGTTGCCGTCATAAGACCAGCTCCTGGCTCAATGCCCGTAATAGTAAAGTCAAGCTGCTCTCCAACCTCAGCCTTCGTAAGATCCTCTAGGGATGTAATATCCATATACTTAGGCACGACAAGACCAACTTTGGTACCGTCCAAGTTCACACCAAGATCCTCGAACTTATCTTTATTCGGTTCGTAGTAGTTCTCGCCATGAGTACTAGGTAACCAAGCAGCAACCATTGCATCTGCACTGCCATCAGCAATACCAACATACATCGGACCAGCGTCTACTTGTAGCATTTCAACTTCATAGTTGAGCTTGCTCTCCAATACTTCCTTAACCACATTCGTACTCGCAATTTCAGAATCCCAAGCTACATATGCTAGCGTGATCTCCCGAGCCTTCTCTGTCTTCGTGTTACCCTTATTCTCAGCTTTATTCTCATTCTCATTACTCGCACATCCTGCTAATACTACAGTAAACATCATTATTGCCGTTAATGTCAGTAATAAATTCTTTCTCATCCTCAAAAATCATCCCTTCTTATTGTTCTTCACAAGATTCTGCGTCATTCGGTCTAGAATAATGGCTAGTACAACAACGGCTAAGCCAGCCTCAAAGCCTACTCCAGTTTTAGCCTGCGTTACTGCTTTGAAGACGTCCGCTCCAACGCCTTGCGCTCCAATCATTGAGGCGATAACGACCATTGATAGGGATAGCATAATTGTCTGATTGATACCTGCCATAATCGTCGGAACGGCGATTGGGAGCTGAACCTTATAGAGCTTCTGCATGGGTGTTGACCCGAATGCATCTGCGGCCTCCACTAAATCTGTGGGCACCTGACGAATACCTAAATTCGTTAACCGAATAGTCGGGGGGACTGAGAAGATAACAGAAGCAACCACACCTGGAACTACACCAAGGGAGAAGAAAGCAACGGCGGGTAACAAATAAACAAAAGCTGGCATCGTCTGCATGAAATCAAGTACAGGTGTCACCACGTTCTGCACCTTATTATTACGCGCACAGAGTATACCTAGGGGTACACCTAGAACAATAGAGATGAAGGATGCAGTAAGCACCAATGCCAATGTTTCCATCGTATGCTCCCAGTAACCTAGATTCAGTACGAGAAGCAAGCCTAGCAGTGTAAATGCTGCAATCCGATACCGTCCAATCAGAAAGGCAATAATCGTCAATATACAGATTACCAAGAGCGGTGGTAAATATGTGAATAGGTCTGCCATACCATTAACCGTCGTACCAATAATAAGCTTTATCGCATCAAATAATGGTTCAGCATTCGTCTCCAGCCATAGTTCAAGCGCTTCTACCCATTCTCCAATGGGAATCTTGGGAATACTCATCGGGTAACACCCGCTTCCACGCCAGAATTCCCGGTCAATGCCCCAAGAACAGCTCCTCGAATAATGATCCCAACCAGTCGATGACGATCATCAATAACAGCTACTGGAATTTTCGTGCTGCTCACAACCTCGAATAGATCACCAAGCAGAACCTCTGGAGATACGGTGGGAATATCTCGAATAATAATCTGCTCCATGGCTTGACCGGATTTAATTGCTGTTGCTGCGTCCTCAGCCGTAATGACGCCAATAAGCTGACGAGCCTTATCGACAACATAGATATTGGAAATTCCACGTTCGCGCATGAGCTGCAATGCCACCCTAGGGCCACGATCCATTGTTATCGTTTCGGCGCGAATCATGACATGAGAGGCAGTTAATACCTTGGATAAATCGACATCCTCCACGAAGCGTTCCACATAAGCATTAGCTGGATTCGTCAAGATCTCCTCTGGAGACCCAATCTGTACAACCACACCATCCTTCATCAATGCAATGCGGTCACCAATACGTAATGCTTCATCCAAATCATGGGTGATGAAGACAATCGTCTTCTTCATACTAGCTTGCAATTCTAATAGCTCATCTTGCATATCCTTGCGAATGAGCGGATCTAGTGCACTGAATGCCTCGTCCATTAACAGAATTTCTGGATCATTGGCAAGTCCACGTGCAAGACCTACACGCTGCTGCATCCCACCGCTTAATTGATCCGGTCGACTATCCTCCAAGCCGGCCAAACCAACTAACTCCAATGTTTGTTTAGCTTTACTCCTTCGTTCCTCCTTGGGCACTCCCTGTACCTCAAGTCCGTATTCCACATTCTCCAACACAGTTCGATGGGGAAAGAGTGCGAATTTCTGGAAAACCATACTCATTGTCTTCCGTCTAACTTGTCGAAGCTCCTCCGGATTCAAGCGGACAATATCCTGACCATTAATCAGAACTTGCCCTGCGGTGGGTTCAATTAGTCGGTTTAATAGTCTGACCAGCGTTGATTTCCCGCTTCCGGACAAACCCATGATGACGAAGATCTCACCAGGCTCAATGGAGAAGTTAACCCGATTGACGCCCACCGTCAATTTCGTTTCCTTAGCAATCCGATCCTTAGACCAACCCTGATCGAGCAGAGCAAATGCTCGCTTCGGGTCACTTCCGAATACCTTGGTTAGCGCTTTGACTTCAATAATCGCCATCCAAGTCCCCCCTTTTATTCATCTGCATCTCAGCTATCTCTCTTATACAGGATAGACTTCCCACTAGATATGGGTCAAAACGGATATAAGGCCGTGTAGTTTGTACAGAATAAACTTTACACACTTTATTTAGTGTATGCTCTACTTTCCTTACATTTCCTACCTGACTTCATTCTTTACATTTACAAGACTATTTTTTACAATAAGTTACGTAGCTATTCATTCTTTGATGACTCAAGCTTTAGCGGGATAGGGGTGTATGATGACAGCATTCGAGGGTTTAAGTGAAGATCAGATTAAAGTAATCGAGAAGTCACGCCAACGTGTTATCGATTCGATTGGGAATAATATGGATCTCTATGGAATCACACTATCCATTGGTCATCTATATGGGAATATATATTTCAATAATGGCCCCGTCACATTAGATGATATGGGTGAGAAGATGGGCATGAGTAAAACTAGTATGAGCACGGGTATGCGCACTTTAATGGATTTAAAGATGCTGAACAAAGTGTGGGAGAAAGGGTCGAGGAAGGATCTTTACGAGGTGGAGACAGACTGGTACCAGAATTTTGTTGATTATTTCTCAATTAAGTGGCGCAAATCACTGGAGATGAATATTACTTCATTGAACAAATCGATAGCTGAGATTCGAAAGCTACGTGATGAGAACCCTGGCAACGAGAAGCTGGTTAACCAAACCAGTATAGATCTTGAAAAAATGATGGATGCGATTCAATACTATACATGGTTAGGTCGTTTCATTGATGCTCTAGAGTCTGGGGAAATATTCAATTGGATACCTAAGGACGTTTAATGGCTTCCTTTCTTATTGAATAAACTTTGCCATCTCCAAATAGATAGGTATACCAAGTGTTAAATTGAATGGGAAGGTAATACCTAATGACATCCCGAGATAGATGGATGGATTCGCTTCAGGTACAGATGAGCGTAAGGCTGCTGGAGCTGCAATATACGATGCACTTCCGGCAAGCACACCCATTAAAGTCATTCCACCGACTGATAGACCGCAAGCATTACCTACTAGAACACCTACCGCTCCGAAAATCACAGGCATGAAGATGCCCATAAGTATTAAAGTCAAACCATATTGACGAATATCACTTAGTCGCTGTCCGGCAATTAGCCCCATGTTGAGCAGGAATAGTATCAATATACCGCCATATAAATCTATAAATACTGGTCTTATCACCGGTAATGCGTCATGACCGACGAATACTCCAACAAGTAGACTTCCTACTAAGAGAAGCACGCTCTTGCCGAATAGGCTCTCTCTAATCACGGAATAGTCAATCCAATTGTTGGACGAAGGTCCTGCAACAATCCCCATATTACTCGAGAGAAGTGTTGAATTCCTCTTCTGTTCCATGATCTTGAGCAGGAGAAGTGAAACTAGGATGGCGGGACTTTCCATAATTACTACCATCGCACTCATGTAGCTTTCATAATCCATCTGCACATGGTTTAGAAAGGCGACCGCCGCCCCGTATGTTACGATACTGACAGAGCCGTAGCTTGCTGCAAGTCCAATAGCATTCTTCAAATCCAATCCACTCTTGCGACATATAATCAGCGTTACAATAGGGATGATAATTCCTAATAATAATGCGCCCATGATTGGCCTCACCATATCGGCATACGAGTGCTCTGAGAGTTCGATCCCCCCTTTTAATCCAATAGCAATCAACAAATAGATCGTTAATGCTTCACTGAGGCCTCCCGGAAACTTCAAATCAGATTTCATGAATGAAGCAATCAGCCCCATGACAAAGAATAACACAACAGGTGACAATAAATTATTACCCACAATATCTATCATACATATACTCCCCTTCTTAATAAGAAAACCGGGAATAATCAGGAGTTTCCCTGATAATTCCCGGTTTATTCTCAACTAGCCTTACGGCTTCTTGATAATCTACCAGTACTTATGGCCATCTTTGCTCTAGAGAATCTGACAGGACAAAAACCATGATTCGTTCTCCAGTTTGGGTGCTAATGTCTGTGTAAAAACTTATAACTGACTCTCCAGTAATCTGTCCAATCATCCTTCCAAGCTGTTCTCTGCCAGACTCAACTAAATCGGCACGAATCTTCTTAACAGAGAGCAGTCCGTCTTTCGTCTTAGCAAGCTCTTGCTCTGCAGGGGTCAGCACCCCTTTCAATGAAACAATAATCATATTCCGCAGTATATCTGACTTCACCAACACAGAGCCTCTACCCAGATACTCTCTCTCCCATTGGGTTAAAGCCCTGCTCAATTGATTCTCCAGCTCACCCTTAGTCATCTTCCGATCCATAGCTCCATCAACCTCCAGACACAAAAAAATCGACTTGTCCCTTGGTAGTATATATACTCCAAAAAAAGAACATTCCGATTTACAGTAAACTTAATCCCTAGCTGTTATTAACCAGAGGATTATTTCTACGAATCATTCGGCATTATTTCTATTCATTATAGGTTATTCATGAACTTTGTCAACTGTATTCCTAGTAAAACTCGCTCGTTTCATATCTGCACGATTCCCCGGAATGCATCATCGCCTGAAAAATGGTCATACTATCCAGAAAATAATTCTAGGTGGGTGAACATCATGCAATACAGGAAACTATGGTTGTCCTTAGCTGTTGTATTCGTCGCTTCCTTCGCTGTACTGCTCTATTATGGTGGTGAGATTGTCCAAGAAAAGCCGCCTATTCCTGAGCAAGTCGTCACCGAGTCGGGAACGGTAATCATGACCAAGGAGAATATTCTGAATGGACAGAACATCTGGCAGCGTATGGGAGGGCAGGAGCTCGGCAGTGTATGGGGGCATGGCTCTTACGTCGCACCGGATTGGACTGCAGATTGGCTCCATCGCGAGCTGGTATGGATTCTGGATTCTTGGTCCTCTGCTAAATACCAAACTACATATGACCAATTGTCGGATGAAAGAAAAGCAGAGCTTAAAGCATCGTTAAAGAGAGATATCAGGACAAATACGTATGACCCTAAATCAGGGAAAATCATCATCTCTGATGTTCGTGCACAAGCCTTCGAAGCTATCGGCAGCTACTATTCCAAGGTCTTCGGTGATGACCCTGAATTCGCACAATATCGGGACCAGATTGCTATGCCAGCGAATACAGTCAGCAAGCTTGAGGACAGACAGAAGCTTAACGCTTTCTTCTGGTGGGCTACCTGGTCAACTGCGACTAATCGACCTGATTCTAATATCACCTATACGAACAACTGGCCGGGTGAAGCGTTAATTGATAATGTACCCACTCGCGATACACTCATGTGGTCCATTGTCAGTGTGATCCTATTGCTCGCTGGCGTCGGCGCTCTTGCTTGGTACTACGCAGTACAGCGGGACAAGGAAGAGGACGAACATGGCTACGCACCTGAGAAGGATCCCTTGCTTCAAGTCAAGCCAACACCGTCCATGCAAGCAACGAAGAAATACTTCTGGACCGTATCCGCCTTGGTTGTCGTACAGATTGGGCTTGGGGTATTAACCGCGCACTATGCTGTAGAAGGAAGTGGATTCTATGGAATCCCCCTAGCGGATTGGATTCCCTACACGGTCACACGAACATGGCATCAGCAGCTGGCAATCTTCTGGATTGCGACCGCTTGGCTGGCTACAGGCCTATATATCGGTCCTGCTATCTCGGGATATGAGCCCAAATATCAGCGTGCAGGAGTGAATTTCTTATTCATCTGCCTGCTAATCATCGTTGTGGGATCCTTACTAGGAGAGTGGATGGCAGTTCAAGGCTATATCACCGATCTTACCTATAACTTCTACTTCGGTCATCAGGGCTTTGAATATGTTGACCTAGGTCGTGTGTGGCAGATCTTCTTGCTCGTCGGCTTGTTCTTATGGTTCTTCCTCATGTCGAGAGCCTTATTACCAGCGCTTAAGAAGAAGAGTGAGAACCAACACCTATTAGTGTTGTTCCTTATTGCTTCAGTGGCCATTCCCGTATTCTACATTCCCGGATTGATGTGGGGGCAAGAAACACACCTTACGATTGTGACTTATTGGCGATGGTGGGTTGTCCATCTCTGGGTGGAGGGCTTCTTCGAGGTATTCGCAGCGGTCGTTATTGCATTCCTGTTCTCGCGAATGGGCTTAATCCGCACTGCAACCGCCACCGCAACCGTTCTGTTCGCCACGATTATCTTTCTAGCCGGCGGCATTATCGGGACGTTCCATCACCTATATTTCGCAGGGACACCTATAGGAGTGTTAGCTTTCGGGGCCGCCTTCAGCGCATTGGAGGTCGTACCGCTGCTGCTTATAGGCTTCGAAGCTTATGAGAACCTACGACACGGACGTGCCAAGCCTTGGGTCGCCAGATACAAGTGGCCGATTTACTTCTTCGTATCTGTCTCGTTCTGGAACCTTGTAGGAGCGGGACTATTCGGCTTTCTCATCAATCCACCGATCGCCCTATATTATATGCAAGGCCTGAACACAACCTCATTACATGCGCATACAGCTCTGTTCGGCGTATATGGCATGCTCGGCATCGGGCTTATGCTGTTCTGTCTTCGAGGACTATCTGGTGAAAAACCATGGAAGAGAAAGCTTATGAGCTATTCCTTCTGGCTCCTGAATATTGGTCTGCTGCTAATGGGCGTCGCAAGCTTATTGCCCGTTGGTATCCTTCAAACCTTAGCCAGCATGGAGCACGGGATGTGGTATGCAAGATCTAACGAATTTCTCCATGGTACATTAATGCAGAACCTTGTATGGCTTCGTGTACCAGGGGATACCCTCTTCGCCCTTGGTGCCGTAGGTATCGGCTGGTTCGTACTAGGTCTAGCTAGAGGAACCTCCTTCGAGAATAACAGCAAAAAACGATGATGTGAAACTAAGGCATAATCACCACGTATTTCGTGGGAGTTATGCCTTACTATAAATCTAAATGAGTATGCACTTAACTCGTTGAAAGGTGGGTAGAGGAAATAATTTCCGTTAACCTTCCTGCTCCATCTGGATTTTGTATGATAGAGGAAGTAATTTCCGTTAGGGGATAGATTCACACCTATAATCAAGATATTAGGAGTGCATAATGGAACTTTCTTCCGTCAAATGACCTATGTTTATACGTTCTATTCATTTAAAGGACTTTTTTTCCGTTAAGCCTTGGTTGGTGATATCAACTCCTGAGTTAAGTGCATACTCATTTAAATCTAATAAAAATAGACTATGCGCCAGACTCAATACATTCACGATTTTACTTGTACAGCACTTTATCTACATTATACTTGGCTCTATGCTCGTTAATAATAAACGATTCATAGATTTCTCGATGAACAGGGTTCTCGACAAGACACACATCAATCCTCGTAACCTCATCTCTATGATCCTTCATCACAGATACCGAATCCTCGAAGTGCTTCTTGATTCTCGGTCTTAGCTTCCTAGCCTTACCGACGAACAACAGCTCATCATTGTCATTGTAGAACATGAAGATGCCACCCAATTCTCTAGAAATCAAGTGGAAATCGGTAAAGCCGTATATATTACTGAGCTCTGGTACATTCTGCTTGGTAATACTAACATCTGGTGCTGGTATGGTTATTAAGATCATCTACACACACGTCCTCTTCATCACTAATGGTGAAATACTATCACAAATCTCTGTCATATGCACGACTACATCGGTTCATTATCCGAGAATAAATCAGGGTTCTCTCGCAGCATATTTGACAGTATGTCCATCATCTTCACCGTATTACACACCCACATATCGGCATCACCGAAATGTGCTTTATAGATTGCACCCTGCTCCTCTAATCGGTGCTCAACCTTCCAGAAGTGGGCGGACCAATCCAGCCCCTGATGTCTTCGAGAGGGTATAGAAATCTCCGTACCATTACCAAGGACCGCAAATAGTTCCTCATGATGATCCGTTAACCTGCCCGGTATATCCATCCATTCCTCAATGCCGTGAATGAATGTATTCCTACGCATGTCTACACCGACTAATAATATCGTTGCCTCTAGATCCAGGAGCTTACCCCATACCGATTCTCGGTTACAAGGGGTATCACAATGCTCATCTCCAGCGACGAAGGAAGCCGCATCCTGACCCAAAGCCGCTACGGAGTGAGTCGGGTGGTAAGAACGCACGACTCCCGGGCGTAACCGGAACAATTCAGGTAATATACCTACGCATGAAGGCGAAGTCTCCACATAGAATTTAGGGTTGTCCTTGTTAATATAAGACCACGTATGCGTCGGTAGAACGAGTAATCCTTCACGCATATACGCCACGAGTACATCTAATACCGTATTCGCTCCACCATCAACCTCACCTATACTTTTCATCGAGGAATGCATCAGTACAATTCCTCGCTTATTTATTCCCGCATCCTCAAGCTGCTTACTCAAGCTCAAATTCGTGTGCAAATCAGATCCTCCCCTCTTGGTAAATAAACGATCATACCTCTTCATGCTTGTGTGTGAATAGGATAAAGAAGCCGCAGTTTCCTTACAACCACAGCCTCTAAGCTAATCCTTCTATATCATTATAGCAGTCCCTTGAACGTATTCCTGATAATATCTCCACGACTAATAATCCCAACTAGTACACCATCACGCACTACTGGCAGCTTTTTTATTCGCTTCTCACCTAAGATTGCAGCAATATCCTCAACCTCGGTATGCCATTGTACTTTTTGCACCTTTTTTTGAGCGAGCTCCATCACATTTAAATCCAGTATCCTTTGGACCCTTTCCTCAAATTGCTCATCATCACCCATAAGAATACTAACAAAATAAAATGCATCAATGACCAAATCCTTATGCTTCCCGATAAATCGCATAATGTCTCCATCGCTAACATAAGCAATAATCTCATTCTTATCATTGACCACTGGAAGACCGCTGATTCGTTTATCGACAAACGTCTTGATGATGGACCGAACCGTATCCTTCTCATTCACCTTAAACACTTCGGTAATCATAATATCCTGTGCTTGCATAAAGACCAACCTCCTAACAAGCGATATACTTTCAATTAAGTAATATCATGAATAAGGCTGGTCAGCAAGCGACATTCGTCACAGTGATTCTTTACGATTTATTGGCCAAGTAAACCTTCAGCTGCTTACCCTTAATCGTCGTATCCTTCATCGCCTGCAGCACATGAGGACCCTTGCCATTCAATATCTCTACATAGGTGACCGCATCCTGTATCGTAATAATGCCAATATCCTCAACGGTTACACCATCTATTCGAGCAATTGTACCTACAAAGTCAACGGCTCTAAGCTTCTTCTTCTTGCCTCCATTAAAGAATAGCTTCATAATCCCCTTGTTTAGCTGCTCATTCTTCGCCTTCTTGGGGCTAGGCTGCTTATTGCTTCTGACGATAAAGGCCGTTCTCTTGCTGGAAACCTCATCTCTCGTAGGAGCATCCATTCTAGGGATATCAAACCCTATGTATCCTTGAACCTCAGCCAGCCACTTATCCTCATGGGGAGTGATGAATGAGATGGCTCTGCCCGTATTACCGGCACGTCCCGTTCTCCCTGTACGATGCACATAACTTTCCTTCTCCATCGGAAAATCATAATTAATCACATGCGTGATATTATCGATATCAATACCCCTCGCCGCCACATCTGTAGCTACCAAGTATCGAAATTCTCCTCTTCTGAAATTACTCATAACCTCAAATCGATCCTCTTGCTCCATGCCGCCATGAATCTTAGCACAGGGGTAATCTAGTTCCTCTAGCTGCTTATATACCTTGTCCACTTGATCTTGTGTCCGGCAGAATATAATACAGCTTTCTGGATTTTCAACAATAGTTACATTCTTAAGCAGTTCGAACTTATCAGCTTCTCTCACTTCCACAAGTGAATGCTTAATCGTGCTCGTTGTGATTCCGGCAGCTTGAATCTCAATCCGGTTGGGATTGTTCATATGACGACGGCATAGATTCTCAATGTCCTCTGGTAACGTAGCAGAGAATAGCAGGGTCACCCTCTTCTTGGGCAGCTCCTTAATAATCGCTTCTACCTGCTCGATAAATCCCATACTGAGCATAAGATCGGCTTCATCAATAACTAGATATTCCAACCGCTCAAGGGCAATCGTACCTCTATTCATATGATCCAGCACACGACCGGGAGTCCCAACAACAACATGGCTCTTCTGCTTTAATTCCGCTGATTGCTTCGCGAATGGCTCTTTACCATAGATGGCCGTCGCTTTAATACGTTTGAATCTTCCGATATTGGTCATGTCCTCTTTCACTTGAACTGCAAGCTCGCGAGTTGGGGTTAGAACTAACGCCTGTGGCTTATTCTCATTCCAATCAACTTGCTCGCATATCGGAATTCCGAAGGCGGCCGTCTTCCCACTGCCTGTTTGTGATTTTACGATTAGATCCTTCTTCTCAAGCACAACCGGTATAACCTTCCTCTGAACCTCGGTTGGCTGCTCATACTTCAAGCTATCTAACGCTTTTACAATATCCTCACTTAAATCATACATTTCAAAGCTGTTCTCGCTCATCGGTTTGCCTCTTTCTACAATACATCTATCGTATTCATGCTCACATTATACCACTTTGCTTCCTCAACAATGCCTTATCTAGATAATAACAAGCAAGCAGTACTACAACATCGATAATGGCAAAATAGGCTAAATCCCAAATATACTTGAATGACATAATATTAAGGCGGATCATGACGGCATAGCTCACCCACATCATGAATACAAACAGCACCATGATCATTCGAGGTAGCCTGTGATAACAAGCAAGCATAATAACAACACTTTTAATTAACATAATTACAACAAGCACAGCCACAGCATCTCTCGAAGCATTGATGAACCAACCACCTGCAAAATGATAATGATGTGAAATAAGGGGGATCGCAACTAGATTTATAAAGATTATGTAGCTTAAGCAATAGAGCGTAAACCACCTAACAAATCCCGAGTAGGCATGCTTCAAGGACGAATACCACTTCTTCGATAACCAAAAATAAATGGATAAACCCACAGCGGTATAACCACTATGCCACCAGTTAAGCTTATAGATCCCAAGCGCTAAGAATAAGAATTCAAGGCCTACAAACATGGCAGCAAATAATATAATCCATCTATTCCGCATATGAAATGCAGCAATAAATAAAGCCACGGATGAGACGTAATATACTTGAGAGAAATATGCACCTAAAACCATATCATAATAAATATCCTCCAATATCCCTGGGTAATACTCGTAGCTATCGAGCCAGATGAAAATCACATTATCTAGAAGACCGGCAATAGCACCTAGACCTAGGAATAATACAATTAGTTTAATATCTCTTTTTCTCCAAAAGGTATAAAAAAGCAATAGAAAGCTTAGACCTGCTAATAGCATAAACCAGATGGCATTCTCCATCAGTATAGGAACACGCAGCTGTAATGTCTGTGGGAGCAACTTGGTTTTCCCCCTATGAATTTGTTTCCACAAGGAGAACAAATTTTGGAATGAGTAGTTCAATAATCTTAGTATGGTTGTTTTCTACTTGGGTATACACTTGCGATCTCGTTATGTGGCACACATCTTCCCTATATGTTACTTTGTGTTCCTGACCGCTCTTGAATAAGCCTGAATAGGTCGGTTACCCATTTACCCAATAGTCCACCTGTAAAGTAAAACATGAACAACGCTATGTAACTGGACTCCACCAGCTTGAATAAATCCAACCAGGATAACAAAGGCTTGAATAGAAAAGCAAAAAAAAGACAGAGTATCCCTAAATATAAATAATAATTCTTATGGTTCTTGATCGTCCATTGATAAAACAGCATATAAATGACAGGAATCAGAGAAGTATCTAAGCCTAGACTAGTGGGAAAGAATGGCGTGCTTTTGAAAGGGTATTCCCACATTCTATGGGTCGTTGCGTATGAATCGACATATGTTGCAATAACGTGTATGGCAAACCCATAGAATCCAATCAGTAACGCTCTCTGCCGATCCACTTTAAATCCCAGAACAATCAACGGAACTATAAATAACGCCAATATCGCCCAAAATTGCCATGTCCCTATATGTGAATAGGTTTGCCAATATTGAGCCATATCATCAGTAATAGCTGATAATCTATTCGTTAACTCCCTAATCGCTTCCTCCTGTTTTTCGGTCATAGCATGCAATTACCTCCTTTTCAAGTATAATTCCACCATTCATGCTTTTTATCCGAATCAGATCGTACATGTTTATAAACTTATCTGATCCATCATGATATAATGAACACAGCTTTATGGGGAATACGGGGGTACAATAATGACGATCGAGAATCAGACAATTCGGCGTAATGTGGGAATTTTTGCACATGTTGATGCGGGTAAGACGACAACGACCGAGCATTTATTATATGAAAGTGGTCGCATCCGAATGTTGGGCAATGTTGACCGAGGTACCTCGCAAACGGATTCGTTGGATGTCGAGCGTGAGCGAGGCATATCCGTGCGCGCTGCAGCCACCATGTTCAATTGGAGGGACATATCGGTGAATTTGGTAGATACCCCTGGTCATGTAGACTTTCTCTCAGAGGTAGAACGTTCGATGCGTGTCATGGACGGTGCAGTGCTGATTATATCTGCTGCAGAAGGTGTACAAGCACAAACAGAGGTCATCTGGCATGCTCTCCGGAAGCTATCCATTCCCACTATTATCTATGTGAACAAGATGGACCGAATCGGAGCGGATGACAAGCGGGTGCTGGGTGATATCCGTAAGCTTCTGTCCCAGCAGGCGACTCCTGTGCAGATTGCGAAAGGTACGGCTGAGACATTCGATGGCACATACGACCTATGGGATACATTTCCCGCTCGGGCTGCTGATCAGGATTATGGTTCTCTCTTTAACGCCGCCCAGGCTGAATTGATAGAGACATTGGCACAGACGGAGGAAGCCCTGCTCGAGCGTTACCTCAATGAAGGGGTACCGAATACAACAGCGTTGCACAAGGTGTGGAAGTCAGAATTCCAAGCTCTGACGATTCGTGGTTCCTTGTTTCCCGTACTGTATGGTTCCTCTGGTAAGGGGATTGGGATTAAACAATTACTAGATGGAATTATTGAATACTTACCGGCACCAATTGGACAACCATCAGCTCCTGTATCAGGTGTTGTCTTCAAGATAGAGAGAGATAAGACGATGGGTCGGATGGCCTTCGTTCGATTATACCAAGGAACGATCCGCAATCGAGATACCGTGCGGAATTTGTCGCAGGAATTAGATGTGAAGGTAACCCAAATTCGCAAAATCGATGGACACAAATCCGAGGATGTCGGATTACTTCAAGCGGGAGATATCGCGGCTGTCTGCGGCATGCAGCATGTTCAGATCGGCGACATACTCGGTAGCGGTGAGAGCATTCCTGCAGAAGCGAAGCTGGCAGTTCCACTATTGACTGTACAGGTACATTGGGCGAATGAGCAAGACTATCCCCTTGTCATTGCTGCATTGCAAGAGCTAGAGGATGAAGACCCATTGCTAGCCTTACAATGGCTACAGGAGGAACGGGAATTGCATCTGAAGGTGATGGGTCCCATCCAGCTTGAGATATTGTCCCGGTTACTCGACAGCCGATTCGGACTTCAGGTTACGTTCAGCCAACCCTCCGTTATTTATAAGGAAACACTGTGTCAAGCTGGCGAGGGATTTATTGCTTATACGATGCCTAAACCATGCTGGGCGATTCTACGCTTTAAGATGGAGCCGCTGCCGCTCGGTTCGGGCCTAGAGTATCATGCTGAGGTACGTGCTGAGGACTTACTGCCGCAATACCAGAATGAAGTTGCTCGTCGGGTTCCAGAAGCTCTGCAGCAAGGACTCTCCGGCTGGGAGGTAGTCGACTTGCGCATTACACTCATAGAAGGACAGCACCATGTCTGGCATACTCACCCACTGGACTTCGTAGTCGCAACGCCAATGGCCATCATGAATGGACTACATCAGATTGGCACGAAGCTTCTGGAGCCTATTCTCCAGTTTCGCCTATCCATACCCGAGGAATTCGGAGGCAAGGTAATGAGTGACCTCGTTATAATGAGGGCTAAATTCGAAGCACCATCTCAACAGGGTGACAGAATGACGATTCATGGACGACTGCCCGTCGCAACATCTCTAGACTATGCGGTAAAGCTAGGTTCGCTAACGAAGGGACGAGCATCATTATCTACCTTCTTCGATGGGTACGAGGAATGTCCATCCGATGTGATAGCAGAACGTGAACGAAGGGGCGTTAATCCCCTCGATACAGCCAAGTATATTCTCAGCGTCCGGAATGCTCTATTGTAATTGAACACTTCTTAGGGAGGACATATGCTAATGCAATCCGTTTTTACCACTAGACCTTATACAACTCCTATTCGGATCTGGTTTATCCTCATTGTTGTATCCCTTATCTTAGGTACCACAATCATATGGGTTTCAGATTTCTATAAAGAGCGCCTGCTCAGTGAGGTTTACGACAACGCTGAATTTGAACTTTCTGCCACCACATCCTCACTTTCCTCAATCATTGAAAGTAGGCTCATGCTCTCCAATGGACTTAATGCTTATGTAACGACTGAGATTAATGATAATCATGAGATCAATCAAACCTCGTTCGAGGCATTCGCCTCCCGCTTCATTCATAAGACCGCTGGTATTCGCAACCTCTCTGTATATCCAGGCGGGGTCGCCAAATTCATATATCCTCTGAAAAGTAATGAAGCTATATTAGACCTTAATCTCCTGACGCATCCCGATCCTGTTGTTCGTCTTAATGCCGAGCGGACGATGCAGATGCCCGACATGACGATTCTCGGCCCATTCGAATTGACACAAGGCGGCCTCGGAATGTTATCCAGACAATCTGTCTACAAGGGTTACCACTTCTGGGGATTTGTATCCGTCGTTCTTGACGTGCCTCCCATTCTTCAAGAGGCCGGGTTCTTCGATTCTTACAAAGGAATTAACCTTGCAGTAAGGGCGAACAACCAAGTTATTATGGGTGATCCGAAGCTATTCGATTCTACTCTTCTACGCGATCTGGTTCCATTACCAGAAGGAACGTGGGAGATATCCGCATCCCCTAAGCAGGACAGATTGGATTCCGTGCATTCCAAGGTTGTGGGAGTACAAGTTACCTCCATTCTATGCTTGATTCTAATCCTATATTTCCTCTATGTTCAATTTACTCAGAGAGCGAAGCTGCAAGCGTTAGTGAAGGATCGAACTCTAAATCTCGAGCTTACCAACAAGCAGCTGAAATCCACCTATAATGAGCTCACCTCGACTGAGCAGGAGCTGCGTGAGCAATACGATTTATTAGAGAGTAAGGAGCAAGCTGTACGACAGATGGCATACCACGACTCGGTTACGGGACTCTATAATAGAGCTTACTTTAACGACTACTTGGAGAACAAATTATTGGTAACTGAGCCTACGATTTCTCGTATCGCCATACTTTTCCTTGATCTCGATCAATTCAAGATGACGAATGATACAATTGGGCATTACTATGGAGATATTCTGCTTAAGGAGGTAGGCCGCAGGCTGCAAAGATTATTAACTCAAGGTGAGGTCATCACTCGATTCGGCGGGGACGAATTTACAATTATTCTACCGGAAATTACTGATGCAGATCAAGTGAGACTAATCGCTCAGTCAGTGAATGACTTATTCCATCAGCCCTTTATACTGAATAATGCGGAGCACTTTGTTACCACTAGCATCGGAATTGCGCTCTTCCCGGATCATGGAGAGAATGCTACAACGCTCATCATGAATGCAGATATGGCTATGTATCGTGCTAAGGATGAAGGAAAGAATCAATACCGATTTTATGACAGCAGCCTCAATCCCGATGCTGATGCTACAATGGAAATCAAGAACAGCCTGAGTCGCGCTCTTGAGCGGGATGAATTTCTTATTCATTATCAGCCTCAGGTCGATGCACAAACAGGACGGATCGTTGGACTAGAAGCACTGCTCCGTTGGAACCATACGAAGCTCGGCATGATACCCCCGAGCAGCTTTATTCCAATCGCTGAGGATACAGGTCTAATCGTACCATTAGGAGATTGGATATTACGGGAGGTCTGCTCACAGAGTAAAGCTTGGCAGCGAGATGGACTGCCTCCTATTCGAATTGCTGTGAATTTATCAGCAAGGCAATTCCTACAGACCAACCTAACCAAACGTATTCAAGCTATTCTCGATGAGATGGAGCTTGACCCAGAGTACTTAGAGCTGGAAATTACAGAGAATATAGCCATGAAGGATGATAAGCTGCTCACTCTCCAAGAATTAAGCAATATGGGTATTACCATCTCCATCGATGATTTCGGTACCCAATATTCCTCTCTAGGTTATCTGAAGCGACTGCCCGTTAACAAAATAAAGATTGATCGATCCTTCGTGAATGGGATTTCCAAGGATCCTAAAGACGAAGCCATTATTCTAGCTATGCTGCTCATTGCTGACCGCCTGAATCTGACGGCAATCGCAGAAGGCGTGGAGACAGACGAACAATTGCTGTTCCTGCGAGAGAATAAGTGCCAAGACATTCAAGGCTATCTATTCTACAAGCCCCAGCCTGCTAAGTTAATTGAAGCCATATTGACTATAAGCAAGCAGAGCGAAATTGATAATTCTTGATAATTGGGTCTTAATACGAAACCGTTCGGGAAGATGAAGCGACCCCAATTGTTAGACGCAACTAACAATTGGGGTGCAGTTCATAGATCACCGAACGGTCGTATTGCTAAACCATACTATTATATTGTGGGCCGTGAATTGTGTAGGTATTAACCCCTTCTCGGGTGGCTAATTCTGAACAAATGACCATCATCAACCTTTTAGCCACTTTTGGGGTGGTTAAATGGGCCCTTTCGCCACACGTTCGATGAATACATGCATTTAACCACTCGACATAACGTTATTCTTGATTATGCTGCAAGTTTCTAAGGATTAACCACTCGATATAATGTTAAATCATCACTAAGATGCATCTCAACCTTTAACCGACCCGGCAGCAATGCCAACCACAATCTTGTTACTTAGCACAAAGAAAACAAGCAGTATTGGCAATACACTAATCATTAACGTCGCACCAATCGCACCCCAATCTGTTGAATACTGGCCAATGAAGTTCTGCACTCCAACTGTCAAGGTCTTGCTCTCATCCGAGCTGATACATGTATTGACGAATATAAACTCGTTCCAATTATAGATCATATTAATGATAGCAGTTGTTGACATAACGGACGCCGTCATAGGTAGAATAATTCGGAAGAACATCCTGTTCAAAGAGGACCCGTCCATAATCGCAGCCTCCTCTACCTCCCGTGGTAGAGCCATATAGAATCCCAATAAGATCATAATCGTGATCGGTAAATTAAACGCAATATAAGATAGCGACCGGAGCTTAGAATGATGACCATAACCGCGAGAAACCCGACCAACATTTGGTTGCGCAATGTGTTGAGCTTTCTTAATATCGGCCACATAATTGGGTTATCCTTTCTGTTGTAAGGTGCTTCACATGGCAATCCTTCAATCAATCACAGTTAGCATAACACGAGCTTCATCAAGTACAAGTATTAAGTTTAGGAATAACTGTCTCTATTAGCCCTCTACATGGCTATATGCATAATCTAATGCTGATTAGTTTACCCTAAATATAACTTGATTGCAGGGAGGTAGCAGCCATAGATATCGATTGGATTTGGAAGTCTGGCTTCTTGGTCATTACTGGAATGGTGCTTCTACGAATTGCAGGAAGAAAGTCAATCTCCCAAATGAGCGTAGCCACAACCGTGATCATGATCTCCATCGGCACAACCATTGTTCAGCCTATTGCCAATAGTCAGCTTGGGAAAGCGATCGGGTCAGCCGCGATATTCATATTATCGTTAATCTTTATCGAATTCTTAATATTAAAATTTAACTGGTTCGAAAAACTTATGAGCGGCCAATCTAAGGTTGTTATTGAGAATGGACAGATCGTTAAGAAGAACTTGCGAAGCTTCCGTATGTCTGTTGATCAGCTGGAGATGCGGCTAAGGCAGAAGGGGATTGCGAATATTAGCGATGTCAAAACCGCTACGGTTGAACCGAATGGTCAAGTCGGGTACGAATTAATGCGGCATGCTAAACCAGTAACCATCGGAGAGCTAGAACGAATACTTGGAATGAAACCAGGCATACCCATGGAACAGAGCAGTCTCTTCCGAGAAGTCAGCAAGAACCATCATCCGTCACCAATCGATCCTACCTTACAGTAACACAACTCAACTTCTGAGAGTGTACTTACCTCAGAAGTTATATATCTCCTTCAGGTTTAGCGGAAAGCCGTACCGTTACAACACAGACCAAATAAGCCCTGGTTTTAACCTGGACTTATTTGGTGTAACAGAATAAATTATAGAGTAACACCTGTCTTGAAGATGGCAATCTCACGGAAATCATTCTTCTCGTTATTAACGAGCTCTCCACTCGCTACATGAATAATATAGCTGATAAAATCACGCAGCACCTCATCAGCTGAACCATCCTCCACTAATACACCTGCATTAAAATCAATCCAATGACGTTTCGTTTCGTACAGAGGTGAATTGGTAGATACCTTCATCGTAGGAACGAACGTACCGAAGGGTGTCCCCCTGCCGGTTGTGAAGATCACCAGCTGACAGCCCGCTGCCGCAAGTGCAGAGGATGCCACTAGATCGTTGCCCGGTGCATTAAGCAAATTCAGCCCTTTATTGTGAATTGTTTCCCCGTACTTCAACACATCCATGACAGTAGACGTACCTGACTTCTGAGTGCATCCAAGTGATTTATCCTCTAGTGTTGTTATTCCTCCCGCCTTATTGCCTGGGGAAGGATTCTCATAGACCGACTGATTATGATCCATAAAGTATTGCTTAAAATCATTGATTAGATCGACGATCTTAGTGAAGATCGTCTCATCTAATGCTCGTTCCATCAATATCTTCTCTGCCCCGAACATCTCCGGCACTTCTGTCAGCACGGTTGTTCCACCCTGAGCGGCCATATAGTCCGACAGACGTCCTAGGAGCGGATTAGCAGTAATTCCCGATAAACCGTCAGAGCCTCCACACTTTAGACCAATCTTGAGCTCTGAGAGAGATACCTCCTCCCGCTGATCATCTTGTATATGTGTGAATATTTCCTTTAACAGCCTTACGCCTTCTTCAACCTCGTTGCTTACTTCCTGAGATACCAAGAACTTAACACGATTCTCATCATAGCTACCTAGAGACTGTTTAAATTCAAGCATATTATTATTCTCACAGCCAAGCCCAAGCACGAGAACACCAGCAGCATTGGGATGCTTGACAGCATTCCCTAGTATTGTGCGCGTGTTGGCATGATCGTCACCTAATTGAGAGCAGCCGTAATTGTGCTTGAACACCAGTAGATTATCTAGAGGTGCAATGCTCCCGGCTTCAGCTTTGAAGGTGTTAATGATTTGCTCAGCTATTCCGTTTACACAGCCCACTGTGGGAACAATCCACAATTCATTACGTATGCCTACTGTACCGTCAGAGCGTCTGTAGCCCTTGAAGGTCAAATTCTCAGCGTGATAAGGATTCGGCGTCAGCTTCTGCTCGAAGCTGTATTCCTCGATGCCTGTTAGATTAGTCCTTGTATTATGAGTGTGGACCCACTGCCCAGGGGTAATAGCTGCTATTGCATGTCCAATCGGATACCCATATTTCAATACCTGCTCACTTTCATTAATACTACTCAGTGCGATTTTGTGCCCTCTGGCTATATCTTCAACAATCACAATCTGCTTACCGCTGATAGCGATTGTGTCACCAGCCTTGTAGTCCTTGAGCGCAACCGCCACATTATCTGTTTCGTTAATCTGCAGTACCTCTTTTAGCTTCTTGTGCATACTGGTACCTCCGGAATTGTTTTCTTATATGCTACTAGGACTTACTTACAAGCTGTTGAAGCGCTTGCTGCATCCCTATTCTCTCGATAGCGATCAAGCCTTTTGCAACCTTATCCGTTAAACCAACAACCTCATTGAGATTGCAGCCCCATCGGTAATCTGCGGCTAGCACATCATTCGCGAGCTCGTATAGACCTGAATCTGTACCATCCCAATTGCTCCACAGCATTGCAAACCATACTAGAATATCTGCATCATCTACAAGCTGAATGGTTTCTTCACCTCTTCGACCACGATAGAAGGAAATTAATGCACTCAGCGAGAATACAAGCCTCTCAGGCAATTCACCTTTTCGTTCTACATAATGCAAGAGTGAAGGCAGATCTCTTGTCTTGAATTTCGATATCGAGTTCAGAGAGATACTCATTAGATAGTGCTGAACATAAGGATTAAGAAACCGCTCGATTACATCATTAGCATAGGATTGCAGCTCCTCCTGCGGCAAATCTATGGTCGGCATAATCTCATCAGATAGCAGCTCTTTTACATACACACCTACCACCTCATGCTCAATAGCCTCACTCACCGTCTCCAATCCATATAAGTAAGCTACAGGCATCAATGCAGTATGCGCTCCATTGAGAATGGCTACCTTGCGTGTTCTATAGGGTGTCATATCCTCTACTACAAGCACATTAAGACCGGCAGCTTCAGTTGGAAGCTCGTCCTTAATCCACTCAGGCCCTTCAATAACCCACAGATGGTATTGTTCTCCGACTACAACAAGTGAGTCCTCATATCCTAATTGTTCTGTAATTTCAGTTATAGAGTCCCTTGGGTATCCAGGAACAATACGATCCACCAAGCTGCAACAGAATGTATTTGCTTCCTCAATCCAGCTTACGAATGCTGGCTCAAGCTTCCAGAGCTCTGCATATTGTAGAACAATCCGCTTCAGCTTCTCTCCATTACGATCGATAAGCTCACAAGGAATAATAATTAGACCTTTATCCATCGACCCTTCAAAGGCTTGAAATCGCTTATATAGGAACGCCGTTAATTTCCCAGGAAAGCTTTTCTGCGGCTTATCCTCAAGCCTATCGTTAGCTTCAAAGGCAATACCTGCTTCAGTTGTATTCGAGAAGACGAACCTAAGGTCTGTACTAGCCGCTACCTCCATATACTGATCATGATCCTGATATGGATTAATTCCTCTGCTTATGCTTTCGACCACCGTATGCTCTCTTACTGCCACGCCATCCTTCATTCCTTGCAAATATAAGGTGTAAAGACCATCCTGGTCATTTAATTTATCGATCATCCCGTGCTCAATTGGCTGAACAACCACAACACTCCCGTTAAAGTCGCTCTTATGGTTCATCTCATGAACCATCCAATCTACGAAGGCTCGTAGAAAATTACCCTCGCCGAATTGAACGATTTTCTCTACAGGCTGAAGCTTTTTATTCCACACATGATTATTTAATGATTGCATGTTAGTTCCCTCCACCATCTATTATAGGATGACTGCACACGTTAACAATTCAACAATAGCTTATTTCTCCGATGATTACTGTGATGTTCTTCACAAAAACCTCTGGGATCAATAATGACTCCTTCCTATCTTAAATCCATTTTCAATTTATTTGGCTAAATGTGATTTCTATTACACTTCTATGTCATACATTTTGTGTATACTAGCTCAGGCATCGATAACTACACAGGAGGAAATTATGACATCACAACCTACCCAACACATTAAGCTAGTTACTGCAGACCCTAGTGCCATTGGACTATTCGGATTGGCTATTGTCACCTTAGTGGCATCATCACAGAAGCTAGGCATCACATCTGGATATAGCTTGATAATCCCCTGGGCTATCTTCCTCGGCGCTTTCGCACAGCTGTTCGCTTGTATTCAGGATGCTAAGCATAACAATACGTTCGGTATGACTGCTTTTGGCGCCTTTGCTTTTTTCTGGTTTGGTGTAGCAAGCAGCTGGATGATCAAGCTTGGTGTATTCGGGCAAGCATTAGCGCAATCCGTCGATGATCGACAGCTGGGATTTGCCTTCCTTGGCTATTTGATTTTTACACTATTTTTGACTATTGGAGCTGTAGAAACAAACAAAATACTGCTCATTATCTTCATCCTGATCGATTTTCTTTTCCTAGGGTTGATGCTACATTCATTCGGGGTTGCGCCAGAATTCTCGCATAAATTAGCTGCAATAGCGGAGCTTGGCATTGCACTATTCTCATTCTATGGCTGTGGTGCAGCTGTGCTTAATGCTCACTTTGGCCGAATCTTCATACCGGTTGGCGCCCCGCTGCGAATCTTTAAGTGAAGATAAACCAAGGCTCACTCTTACGTTATCCTTCACCATTGTAATACTCTGCAGATGTTAAAGAAATCGCACTTTTGGAAAGATGGAAGCACTACACATCCATTCCAAAGGGGCGATTTCTTCATACATTCATCAATGTCTATATCGGAAAACTAATGATCCTCCATCAGATAGTGAATAGCAATCGATAGCGATGGTCTTCTGGATAAGGCAACAATTGCTTCAGTACCCTCGCATACATTGGATCTTCATAGGCTTTATAGGCCATTGTGAGTAATGGAACTGCGCCTATGAGCTGCTGCTCCATGGTCTCTGCTAACTTATACGGCCAGGTGCTGGGATTGACCAAGTACGGAATCAGCCAATCTATGCTCTGACGTATACCATTATGATGCCATAGCTTAATCCCCACCTGCTCCCCGAGCAATGCCAGATTGAAGAATGAGGTCAAGGCATACACCACGTAATGAAAGGAATTCGCTCGGCCTAACTCCTCTGGCAGGCTGCCGTCGGCTTGAATTTGCATCTCCATTCGTTCTGGCACCTGATGCTGCAAGTATTGGAGAGCGATCTCCCTCTCCCCTGTAAACAGTGCATAGGTCACGACCTGCGTACAGTACCAGGAGCCATGGTTATTGAGACAGCTCGCCTCATCCTTACCATGCTGGTGCTCAAGCAGCCAATATAGAAAATCCCGAAACCATTCGCGAATACCCAGTGCCAGCTCATCAGTCCAGAGCGGACAATCGTCCAGCAGCGGAAGCAGATTTACAATCGGAACCAAGCGAACGCCCTCAATGACACCGCCGAACGCTACATAAACTCCTCGCCCTTCCACACCCGGTACGTAAACTGCTGGGTATCGTTCAGGGCGGTCAAACCCCCCGTTCCCGGGAATATATTGAGCGTACAGCATATTCGGATTCATCCGGGTGCTGGGATCGATGAACCATGCTGCTAGGAGCTTTATCGCCTTGTGTGCATACCTCAACTCACCCATCACAGCATACGATAAGAGCAGCACCTCAACCACGTACGCCATCTCCGCCATTGAAGGGCGGTCATAATCCTCCACCTCAGGATTAACATGGCCGTCCCTTGTCACATAAGGAAGTCCATCAGCAGTATCTGGGTTAGGCCAATTGTAGATCGATAAACTCATATAATCATGCTTGCTATTACTAGGAGGCAGCACCTTCTTATCCATAACGGTAAAGGTCCTTGCTTGAAGTGATTTCTCCGCTTCCGCCAGTAGCTTTAATATTGCTGGATCCGCAGCCTTGGCATCCTTCCGGATCCCCTTCAAATTCACAAGAGCATGCTCGGAAATCCATCCGATGCGTTGCTCGGATAATCCAATCAGCTTATGATGATCCTTCATCCCTTTACACTCCCAATCGTCAGACCCTTGGCAAAGTACTTCTGGAAAAACGGGAATACCAATAATAATGGTCCTGCTGCAACAACGGCCATCGCAAATCTCACCGTTTCCGTAGGCACCTCGAAGAGGGAAACGTCAATACCGGCTGGCAATTCTTCAGCCATCTTCTCAATAAATTCTGCCTGTAGTAATATGCGTTGCAGCAAATATTGTAGTGTATATAGATTCTCATCTCGAATATAAACCATTGCGTTGAACCACTCATTCCACTTAGATAGAAGGTTCAGCAGCGCCAAGGTCGCGATTACTGGCTTGGAGATGGGTAAGATCATCTGCCAATAAATCCGCCATTCGGTCGCTCCGTCCATCTTAGCCGATTCAATAATCGATAACGGAAGCCCTTGGAAGAACGTCCGGAAGATAATGATGTGAAAGGCGTTAGCTAGTGATGGAATAATATAGACCCAGATTGAATCACCGAGACCCAAGTACTGCGTATTCAGAATATACGTCGGGATCAGACCCCCGCCAAACAGCATCGTAAAGAAGATGAAGAAGGTTATCGGGCCGCGCCACGTAAAGTTCGGACGCGACAGGGGGTACGCGCATAGCGACATAACGAATACGCTTGCCAGTGTTCCGAATCCAGCTTGAAAGATGGTTACCATATAGGATGTGATCACTTGATCAGGATTCTTGAACACAAGCTTATAAGCAGTCAAATCAAAGTGCTGGGGAATTAACCTATATCCCTCCCGTATGATATCCTGCTCGTTAGAGAATGAGATGGCAATGACCAACAGGAAGGGAATAGCGAATAACAGGGAAAAGAATATGAAGAATATATGAATAAATGTAATGGGCGTTTTTGATTGCATGCTGATATCCTCCTCTCTAGAATAGTGCATTCTCCGGTTTAACC
Source organism: Caryophanales bacterium UBA4100 (assembly GCA_002383285.1). Taxonomy (GTDB): domain Bacteria; phylum Bacillota; class Bacilli; order Paenibacillales; family UBA4045; genus UBA4045. The sequence goes on along the minus strand of DFXU01000097.1, from coordinate 9,340 downwards.
TTGCGTATAATCCCGTTGGCGAACAGAATCAGAAGCAGTCCTACGACCGATTGGAATAATCCGACAGCTGCAGTTATACCAATGTGTCCTCCTCTAAGTCCCCTATACACATAAGTATCTATGATATCCGTTGTCGGATACAGCATGCCAACATCACGCGGAATTTGATAGAATAATCCGAAATCTCCACGGAACGTATCGCCTATTGCCAGAAGAACAATAATCGTCATAACTGGTGCAATGGACGGCAGGGAAATGTACAAGCTCTGAAGAAAGCGTCCCGCTCCATCTATCTTAGCGGCTTCATACGTCTCGGGATCGATGCCCATTAACGCAGCATAATAGATAAGGCTTGAGAGACCTACGCCTTTCCATACTTGAAAGAAGGTCAATATATATGGCCAATATTTGGGATTGGAATACCATTGAATTGGATCGGAGCCGAATAGCTCGAGAAGCTGATTCATAACCCCTAGGTTTGGATTGAATAACGTGTAGCTGATGTAGCCTACCAAAACCCATGAGACGAAGGTAGGGAAAATCATGGTAGTCTGGTAATACTTCAAAGCAAATCGATTTCGAATCTCAAACAGCAATAACGATATACTGATTGCAGCTGCATTCCCTACGATGATAAATAGGAGGCTGTAGCCTACCGTATTACGGGTAATTCGCCATGCATCAGGAGAATTAAAGAAGAATTCAAAGTTCTCCAGCCCGATCCACTCACTGCCCATAATTCCCAAATTATATTTGTAATCCTTAAACGCGATGATCACTCCGAACATCGGCAGGTAGTGGAAAATTAAGAAATATAGTAGGGCAGGAACCGTAAGCAACAGTAGCATTCGATTGTCTTTCTTGATGTGTCTGTTGAATTTCGGCATCATATTCTCTCCTTCACGGATTGCTAGGGTTGTAAAAAAGGGGATTGACTCTCGAGGGATTATACTCCCTGTTGAGAACCCCCCCCATCATAGTAGGTGCGTAGTATTATCTAGCAGGAACGGAAATCCCCTTGCTCGTCAAGAATGCATCAACCTGCTTTTGAAGCTCAACTCTCACTTCTTCGGAGCCTGCTTTATGCAGCTTGTCAATAAACTCTTCGTAAACCTTCTCATGATTCGCTATTGCTCCAAGCTGTAAGCCTTGATATTCGCTTGCAATAGCACTCAATTGAGCTAATTTGGTATCGATCTTAGATATGTCAGGCTTGAATCCTACTAGAGGTGATACAATCGCGTTCTCCATGATTTCCTTCACATAGGCTGAGAAGCTCTCATACCCTTCAATAGGCGGTTCAGATGCGTACACATTAAACGAATTTCCTGCTACGAATCCAAGAATATTAGGATTCACTCGAGTATCAATCGGAGGTAATTCAATTTGGCTATCTGTGACCTTAGTGTAGTGAACGCCTTCTTTACCGAAAGCTAGAATATTCAATAATTCCTTGCCTTGCTCAGTGTTCATGATGTTAATGAGCATCATCGCTCTTTCTGGATTCTTAGCTGTTCTTGGAATGGCCGTTGCAGATGAGGCGCTCTCGGGTAGGATTCTCCAATCCTTCTCCACAGGAATAACCTCGATTGGGAAGCCATTGTTCTTGGTTTCTGTTTCGCTTTGATTCACATAGCTCGTATGGAACCATAGGGTATACCCCTCCGGCTTGCCTTCGTCCTGTCTGCGATTCTGGTTGCTGAGAATGTCCTTGCGGATATATCCCTTCTTAAACCATTCCGCCATTACGTCATAATACAGCTTAACGGCTGGGGATTCGAAGCGTAGCTGAACCTTAAACGAATCGTCATTCTCACGAACCGTATATGGACCAGCTTTACCGCCGACTAGCGCTGTCCCGTTGCTAAGGCGTGAGAATAATGTATCAGAAAGCCCGAGCTTCAGCTCACCTGCTGCCTTCAGCTTCTCCATATAAGCTTCAAGAACATCGTAATCTTCACGGGTCCACTCTCTACCATCCCGGTTAAAGAATACTTTCTCCGCTTTATCATAATCCCAATATTTGTCCGCAAGCGCTTTTGGTGTTCTAAGACCAGCACGTAAGTCGAACATATCCTTATAGCTTGGGATAGCGTAAAGCTCGCCGTCTACTCTGGAATAATCGAATATCCAATTAGGAATTTCTTCACGCATTTCTGCCCCATACTGCTCGAACAAATCAGTTATGGGTAGATAAGCGCCTTTATTCACTTGATCCACGAAATCATGAACATATCCTGTCCAGGCTAGGTCGAATTTTTCTCCAGCAGCCGCTGCGAGCTCCCATCGATCTGCAAATTCCGGCTGTGGAACTAGCTCGAACTCAACCTTTGTGTTGGGCAAGTATTCTTGCAGGCGTTCATTAAAGTGATCAAATACCATGGTGGTATCTTCTCTTTTCTCACCCATAATAAACCACTTCAGCGTAACAGGCTCTAGCTCTGCCTCTGCCTCCTTAGCCGGTTCCGTTGACGGCGTATTGCTATTGCCCGTCGAAGGCGTCGGTTCTTTATCATTAGCACTATTATTGCCGCATCCTGCCAACACCATCGTAAATGTCAAGCATATGATCAGAAAACTGACTAAAAGCCTTTTACTGTTGACCATTTCTTCTTCCCCTTTCGTGATAGAAAATTTCTAGACACTCATGCTGTCCACACTACTTATTCTAAGGGGCAGGCGCTTCTTTATCTGCTCTAAATATTCAAGATTGGACACAAATTTGCATCATCTTACAAGTCAATCGAGAGGGCATAGTACACTATTTCAAGTTTGGTCTCTTTTGTTAAGCTCATCACACGCTATGTCCATATTATGGATTCATCTAACCGCTTTCAGCCAAATTGTAATTGTCGTCCCTTGGACGCCATCGCTATGCATAGTAAGTCCATAATGATGACCAAATATGAGCCGGATTCGCTGATTCACATTCCGTAGTCCGATATGCTTACCCGAGAGGTCCTGCTCGATCTGGAATTCTTCATTAAGCCGTTCGATTTGCTTAGGATCGATCCCCTTACCGTCATCCCGCACCTTAATAATAAGGTTTGTACCAATGACTTCTCCGGAAACCCAGATGTTGCCCTTCCTCCTAGTTGGCTTGATCCCATGATAAACCGCATTCTCAATGAGCGGCTGTAAGCTCAATTGTATGATTTGAAACTCCAGTAATTGTTCTGCAAAATCCCAATGCACATGGACTCGGTCTCCATAACGATATTGAATAATATCCACATACTTACGGGCATGCTCAATCTCGATGGATAGTGGAATTAGATGACTGTCCGAATCCATACTCAGTCTCATCAATTCAGAGAGGGAAGAGATCATAGCGGATGTTTCATTCTCTCCTCCTGTTAATCGAATCGCCGTCCACTTGATCGTGTCCAGTGTATTAAATAGAAAGTGTGGATTGATTTGCGACTGCAGCGCTACAGAGCGTGCCTTATTCAACAAGTCCAGCCGACGGTCTAGCTCTGACTCCAGCTCTCGTTGCGAGTGAATATACTTGGTAATATTACCAAGTATATATGTAAGCTCAGGGGTATGGAGCTCCTCCGATTGCCTCTTGAGCGGTTGCTCAAAGGCTGACATAATTTTCTTCACCGGAGCGAAGGTGCGAGCAGATATAATAAATGAAAGTATAATAATCACAATAAAACCGACAACGCTGAACGTGTACATAAACGTCCTTAATTGCTGGATATTCTCCTGATAATGCTGCACGGGTAATATGGAAACAAAGGTCCATCCGAACACTTCTGAACGGGTTATCGAACGAATGTACTCCTGTTCACCGATGAAGGTGGGACCGCTGCCTTCTTGTAGGGACAATCCCGCCAGCATGCTGCTGTCCTTATAGTTAAGCATGAATTCATCCCTGATGTTGCTGAACAGAATCGTCCCAGCTTCATCCACGATATATAAGGTCTCATCAGAGTGTGCACGTTGCCCGCTGATGACCTTTCCCAGCTCCTCTACATCGATGTTCACGATTACGCCACCATTTTGCACCTGATTATAAATATATGTGGGTCTTACTAATGTAATAAAATATGGGTAACGGTCCTCTTGTTTACGAGGAATTACCCATGGCTCATTATCTTCCCTCCGTTTGAACTCGGGATACCAGTTATCATCAGCAAATTTCTCTAGGGACGTTCCCCTTGAATTCGCTATGATGTATTGATTAACATCCGAATAAATATAGATCGAATTGATATATCGATATACATTCGTAAACATCGAAATCGATCGATAAATATCCGAATAATACTTGGTTATGATTTGCTCTGGCTCATGGGAGAACACGAATAATTCCACTTCCGGCTGTAAGGATAGCTTGGTTGCCAGCAGGTCAGTCTGTGTAATAATTGTGTCTACCACATCACGTGTCTGATAGAGGGAATTTAAATTAACTGAGCTTATTTCCTCCTGTACGATACCGTTCATCTGGTAATAAACCACTAACCCTGTGGCGGCGAATGGTACGAAGGTTAATGCCATGATTAGGATCAAATTCTTAATAAACAAGCTTTGAAAGCGAACGTTATGAATGAATGAAACCCATCTTCTTTGATTCATAATAAGACCTCGTGGGAATAGATTTTATAAGTGGATTCTGCAATACTCCTTTGGTGTATGCCCGGTAACCTGCTTAAATACCCGGTAGAAATACTTACTGTTTGAATATCCGACCATTTCCCCAACCTCGTACATCTTATATTTTCGCTCACCAATGAGTTCTAGCGCCTTCTGTATTCGAATCTGGGTCAAGTAGTCCGTATAGTTAATGCCTACATACTGCTTAAACAATTTACTGAGATAAACAGGATGTAGAAATACCAAATCCGCCACACTCTCCAATGACAGCTCCTGCGCATAATTCTCCTGCATATATAGCTTGGCTTTATCAATGAGCACCGAGGAAGAATGATTTTTGTAAGGCGATGTATCGTTCATTACCTTAGTCAGCATATGCTTACTCATATCTCTAATTTCTTCAATCCTGCTCGTCTCCATATCGTGGTCTAGAACAGTCCTTGTCAGCTCCTTGACATCCACACCACCCTGTTCGAAGGTTTGTTGTATAATGGCAAACAAATCCTTAATAAGGCGATGGGTAAAGCTGTCAGGCGCTTCCCGAAACTCTTCCAGAAAGCGGTCGAACAGGCTGGAAACCTCACTGCTATTACCCTCAATAATATTGGAAATAAACAGCTTGTACTTGCTTGTGATTTTGTCATACTCCATGTTCGCAAAGCGCAGCTTACCGCTGGATTCCTGTCGTATCAAACGTAATACCTCACTAGATACCGCTAGATCGTCCACGCTGCTGTAGACGGTTTCAATTGTCGCAGCAACAACCGTGTCGAAGACAGCTTTAGCAGAGCTGCTTAGCTTCTCTAGCATGTCATGAACCAACTTAATCCCAGCATCGGCATCTAACTTGTTCGCAAATACGGCAACCGCCTTAAAGCCTTGAAAGTGATGATGTACAATCGGATATACCTGCAATTGATGCTTGTCCTTGTCCTGTCCTTTAAATGAACGGCTCAAGCCGAGGAATATCTTATTCCTCTCCTCGAAGGTGCGAGACTGCCCGTCTGGCTGCAGCTGAATATCAATGACACAGCAGCTGTCAGAGGACTCGAAAGGCAACGCAATCATCTGCATTCTGCGCTTCATCTCTGTCGTATCCCGAAGTGCACCCATGAGCAAATCGATAAAAAACTGCTCTTGTAATATGGGGAGCAGCTCCTGTGCTCTCTTCGCTTCGGCCTCCGATTTGTGCTTATCATCTAGTTCAACCTTAATAGTCTTGAAGACATTGACAATCTCTTCGAGCTTCGTAGGCTTCAACAAATAATGTGTAACATTATACTGAATTGCTTGCTGGGCATACTCGAATTCCTTGTACCCGCTAAGGAGCACTACCTTCACCTTCGAAAATTCCTGATATATAAACTTGGCCAATTGTATTCCACCAACATCGGCCATAATAATATCTGTTAACACAGCATCAACAGGATGCCTCTTTATATAATCAATCGCTTCCTGACCGTCTTCGAACACAGCAGCCACTTCAAATCCCAGGTTGCCCCAGGGAATCAGATCTACGAGACCGTTACGGATGATGTCTTCGTCATCGATGATAATGAGTTTATACATCATTCTCCACCCTTCAGAATTCATATAGTAAATTCCTTTTCGACAATATCTTCAATATCCCTCTATGCAAGTTAAACCAAAAGCCGAAATTAACAAACAGTTAACCGAATTCGAAAAGTGAACAGGATAAGCCCATGTTATGATGGGCCTATAAACCAATGGAGGTATATAAACATGAACAATCATAAATTGCCCTTAAGTAAGCTAATTGAAAGACTGGAGCCCCCAACTGGAAAAGTACGAATGGTGCTCGATACGGATACGTTCAATGAAATAGATGATCAGTTTGCATTGGTTCAAGCCCTGCTGTCGCCTGAGCGCTTACAGGTAGAGGCGATCTATGCTGCGCCATTCACGAATGATCGTTCTACCGGTCCAGAGGATGGTATGAAAAAAAGCTATGAGGAAATATTGCAGCTGCTTGGACGGCTTGGGCGAAATCCAGAAGGTTGGGTGTTTACAGGCTCTCCTACCTATTTGCCTAATGGTACTACGCCTGTTCGCAGTGATGCCGCTTTGGATCTTGTACAGCGTGCGATGGCTTCCCCAGACGATGACCCCTTGTATGTTGTGGCCATTGGTGCCATTACGAATGTTGCCTCGGCCATCTTGCTTGAGCCGGCTATCCTCAGTAAAATTGTAGTTGTCTGGTTAGGCGGGAATGCCCTTCATTGGCCAAGCGCTCATGAATTTAATCTGATGCAGGATTATCATGCATCCAATCTGATCGTAGACTGCGGAGTTCCACTCGTGCTTGTACCCTGCCAGGGCGTGGTTACGCACCTGCTGACAACAACCTCGGAGATGGAGCTCTACGTTAAAGGCTGCGGGGACATAGGGGACTTCTTATATCAACGGTTCTATGAATATACGGACGATCATTATGGCTATTCCAAGGTGATCTGGGATATGGCCGCTGTCGCTTGCTTATTGGAACCATCCATGGTTTCTTCTACATTAGTGCATAGCCCAATCCTATCTGAGGACCTGAGATGGAGCACGGATTCCTCCAGACACTTTATTCGATATGTGCACAAGCTTAACCGGGATATCATATTCCGCGATTTCTTCAAGAAGCTCAAGGATTTCTCTAGCAAATAATCGGTAAAGGAGACTACGGTGTGGCCAAGCTCGTTGTTATTGGAAGCATGAATATGGACATTGTGAACCAGGTTGAGCGACATCCGCACCCCGGGGAGACAATACACGGACGACAAACCATCTATTCCCCAGGAGGGAAAGGAGCCAATCAAGCCGTAGCAGCTGCTCGAGCAGGAGCTGCGGTTGCTATAATCGGTGCCGTCGGGGACGACCCGTTCCAAACCGCTTTATTAGAGGCTCTGCATTCGGTAGGTATCTCAACCGATTCAGTGCTAACCAAAGCAGGCTCCTCCGGGCTAGCCTTCATAACTGTCAGCGCTGACGGAGAGAATAGTATCATCCTCTCAGAGGGAGCGAACGGAAAGCTGACTCCACACGATGTGGACCAGCAATTGTTAACGCTTAGTGATACGCAGGGGGTTCTATTCCAGAATGAAATTCCATGGGAAACGACAATACATGCCATCCACGAGAGCAAGCGTATGGGATGCCGTGTATATCTGAATCCGGCACCGGCCAGAGACATCCCCGACGAGCTATTATCCTATATCGATGTTCTGATCTTGAATGAATATGAAGCTGGGTTCTTGAGCGGTGTCCGCGTATCCGACGAGCCCTCGGCTCTCGAGGCGGCAGACAGCTTAATAAGTCGAGGCTCTAAGGAAATTCTCGTGACTATGGGGGCTGCTGGCTCTATCTATAAAAATCAGCAAGGTGTAGTCCAGCGTGCTGAAGCCTTCTCCGTTCAAGCCGTCGATACGACAGCCGCTGGCGACACATTCATCGGCACGTATGCTGCAAGCCAGGAATCCGGGTTGAATGTCGCTGACTCGCTCCGAAGAGCCTCCGCTGCAGCGGCCTTAACCGTAACCCGAGAGGGCGCCCAAGGCTCTATACCGACAGCGGCTGAGGTTGATCAATTTCTATCCTCTAGAGCTTCAATCATTTAATGCGCAATAGATGGAGAGAGATGAGCATTACTCTCTCTTTATTCTGCCATATACGGTCTGTCGCTTGATCTTGAGGTCGGGTAAGTGGTAAGTCGCTTCTAGCTTGAAATTTGTCGGGTTCTGACCAGTCACTTGGCGGAAGACGCTGCTAAATTGCGATAGCGAGGTGAATCCACACTCAAGGGCGATTCCCGTCAAGCTTTGCTCCCGCTCCAGAATCATCGCCTTCGCTTTCTCTATTCGCAGCTGGCGTAAGTATAACATCGGTGTCATACCTTCAGTTGCTTTAAATAGATGACGGAAATGATCATAGCTGTAGCCGCAAATTTCCGAAAGCTGTGTGAGATTGATTTTTTCACTATAATACTGCTCCATATAATGCTTAGCATACGCAATTTTTCGATCAGCATACTGCGCAATCTTCGCCCCGCTCAGCCGCTGAACCTCCACAATAAGCGCCTGCAGCAAGCTATCCATCTTCACCTCGTGATGGTTAAGCTTCTCTGTCATTTCCTCCAGCATTTGTTCAATTAGCGCATAGATTCGCAATTCGTCATCTCGATATAACCCCATCTCTAGGCGTACTGGCTGATTATCATAATAGAAGCCGAAGTAAACGACCTCTGTGTCGGNNTTTCGAACATGGGATGCCGATGCTTATCAATATAACTATCAGCCTCTCGTATCGCATGATGAATGAAGTGCAATGTACAATTCATGGATGTTCCTCCACCTTGCCGCTCACAGACAGCTTAAATTTTCAATGCTGCTAGAGCATGCCCGCATATTAATTCTTCTTTACAAATTCAGGTTTTAATTTCATTGCTCCAAACCCATCCAATTTGCGATCTATATCATGATCACCATCAACCAAGCGAATGTTTTTTACTTTCACACCCATTTTTACGACTAATGTATATTAAGAATTACATTCTAGACAGTTAGGTACATCAATCATATCCTCATTATCCCTCCGACTTGTTAGTATACTTCCCATCTTACCATATCCTGTCACCGAACGTCCCATCTCCTCATCTCTCTATCTCCATCTCCATCTCCATTCTCAAAAACCCCCATTCATACTCCCTCTGGATGTAGGTATAACCCCTTCTCGAGTG
>DFXU01000058.1 GCA_002383285.1 Caryophanales bacterium UBA4100 | reverse complement strand
GGTTTGTCCTTAGTCATTGTGCTAATCGGTATATATATTGGGCTGCTCATGGACCATACGATCAGCATTGTGCCTTTCGATTATTATGATGTGAATGACAATTCAAGCTACCAGATATCCGATTTTTTTACATATGTTATGTATGGTCCGTATAGTTATTTGTTTATTTACTTATACAATCGTTGGAGAGTTGAGGTTAAGTATGCACCGCTATACATTCTGGTATGGGTCATATTCGGCCTGGGATTAGAATGGTTTGGTGTGGTTATGGGTGTTTTTCATTACAAGAATGGCTATCAAATTTATTATTCATTTCCTCTATATTTTATCTTCCAATGTGTGTTACTGCTTCTTTATTATGTCATGATGAGAAAACAAAGCATATAGGATATATGGCTGAATTGGCGTCATGAACCATTCGCGTGGAGGTGTTTATAGGTAAAGGTCGAATTAGAATAAATATGCACTCGATATGATAGTAGTAGAGGGAGAATCAATGGTCAGTATTCAGTTATTCAAGGGTTTAACGACAATTGAGCAGGCGAGGCTTCTGGGCAAGATGGAGCGAGTGATGTTACCCCAGCATAGCTTTGTCTTTATGCAGAATGACCCTGGTGACTGTATGTATGTCCTAGCCAAGGGTCGAGTTGAGGTGTTCGCACAATCATCCCAAGGCAACCAATCTGTTGGGATCATTGAAGAGGGTGAAACCTTTGGTGAGATCAATCTTCTGCTTGGACAGCCTCGCTCCGCGACAATTATGGCAATGACCGACTTGGAGCTCTACATCATCCGTCAGGAAGTGTTTGACCAATTAATTAATGAACATGCATCGATAGCTAATTATTTCACACGATTACTTAGCAATCGACTGCTTAAGACGAATGATGCGTTGATCGAATATAAGAATGTACAGCAGAACTTAGCACTAGATGCATTGGAGAGGCTACCGCAGGAGCTTAGGCATATTCTGTTATTAGCTTATAGCCTGACCAAGCTTTATCTTCCTTTTCTAGAGGATTATTATGGGATTGATTCCCTTGAACTCAAATTTAGCGAGCACGAGGGGAATCATCAGCTATTTACCATACAAGAGCATCATCTTCTACTAAACTCGAATTCGATAGAGACGTTGAAGCTAAAGGCTGCAGCAGAGATAGATAGCATGGAGCTGGAGCACTTCGTATTAACGTTCGTAGATATCTACGTGCAGAATGAGCTTATGGATGATGCTGTCGGCTTATTGCTTCAACATCAATTATGGAACGAAGCCTGCTTCCTCATCAATCGACGTTTGGTAGAAGTGGAGGGTGCGTCGCCTCTAACCTTCAATGCGGATTTACTAGATGTATGTCCTAACGAGATTCTATTCTCGCAGGAGCAGATGCGGGTGCTGTTCTTTTACTTAGATGCAAAGCTAGAGGTCAGTCCTTATCAAGGCTTCTCTCGCGTGGAAGAGATGCTTCAGCGTAGTGATGAGGAAATTTCACCTCAGGTGAAGATAAAGCTATATGAATATATGATTGCCTTCTGTGATAAGCTCGGCTTCGCTCAGAAGGCTTTGGAATATTACCAGTTTGTAACTAGTGCAAATCAAGCTGCTGCATCAGCACATGGGCTGTCGATAGGAGCTGACCCCGAGCATCGCAAGCGTGCATTTGCTCTAGCCAAATTGAATTATGAGAGCACACGAAGCCTTAAGCAGCTCGGTCACATCCGTTCGTTCTTCCATAATGAGAAGTGGACCGTATTCCTCTGCCTGTCCATAGTAATCATCGCTATGCTGCTATCCTACTTATCCCCACCCTTTGCTGGGCTTGACCGAGGTGGAATGATATTCATCGGGATTACATTATCCGCGGTAGTGTTATGGATGGTTAATATCATCCCAGATTACTTGGTATCCTTGCTCATGTGTATGTGCTGGGTGCTATTCGGTCTTGTAGAGCCGACTATTGCTCTATCTGGATTCTCTAATGCTGTATGGCTGTATATTATCTTCGCGTTACTACTTGGAGCAGCGATTACAACATCGGGTCTCATGTATAGAGTCTCCCTTCATTTGCTTCGTATATTCCCGAAGTCTTACCGAGGACAGCTGCTGGGGCTCTCCATAGCGGGGCTGGCCATTAATCCAATTATTCCATCAGGGATGACCAAGGTTGTCTTATCCACGCCCATATCCATGAGCATAGCGCAATCACTTGGGTTTCAAGATCGTAGCAAGGGATCGGCTGGGCTGGTGTTGTCTGGCTTTATTTTCTTCGGCTATGCAACCCCATTCTTACTTACCTCAGGCGTTGGGAACTTCCTAGCTTTAGGTCTTGTGCCCGGTTATCATATATCCTTCCTGGCATGGGCATGGTATGCATTACCTGCATTCTTATTGTTCTCCGTGCTAATGATCCTAGGTATCCTATATCTCTATAAGGCTGAACCGGTTAAGGGTCGAATATCCGATGAGCTCCTTCATCAGCAGCTAGGTACACTCGGGAAATTAACGAAGCCTGAGAAGGTGTTAATCACCACACTGCTCTTTGTTATTATAATGCAAATTTTTCAACCTATTCATCACATATCGGGTGTGTGGATTATGCTCTGTGGTATTGCCTTTCTCATCATCAACAAGGTTCTTGATAAGAATACGATTAGAAGCTTGGTTGACTTCACGGTGCTCCTGCATCTGGGAATAGCAATTGGCTTCTCTAAGGTCGCCTCTGAGCTTGGCGTTGCTTCATGGTTCTCAGACAGTCTCTTAGTATGGCTTAGTCCATTCACATTCTCACCTTATGTATTTCTTCCTGTATTAGTCATATTCATCTATATGCTATGCTTCTTTATATACTCAACACCTGCGATTATTCTGCTCATAGTAGCACTGCTTCCCTTATTTCAGAGTCTGGGCATTGATCCTTGGATTCTCATATTCATCGTTCTACTAGCTGCCGATCCCTTCTTCGTTCCCTATCAATCGGAAGTTTATTTGGCCGCTTATTATACTTCGAACGAGAAAGGCTTCTCGCATAAGCAGGGTCGAAGGATGGCATTCTTATACTGTGGAGTTGTTATTGTGATTATCTTCGCCAGTATTCCATTCTGGTTAGCGATAGGTTTACTAGGATAACTTGATATTGTGATATATAATACAATAAAATGTGTATGCACTTAACTCAGTTGAAAGATGGATAGAGGAAGTAATTTCCGTTAACCATCCTGCTCTATCTGGATTCTGTAAGATAGAGGAAGTAATTTCCGTTAGGGAATAGATTCAGACCTATGATCAAGATATTATGAGTGCACAATGGAACTTTCTTCCGTTAAATGACCTATGTTTATACGTTCTAGTAATTTTAAGGGACTTTTTTTCCGTTAAGCCTCTTTAGTGATATCAACCCCTGAGTTAAGTGCATACTCACTTACAATAATAACTATGTGATTAGACTAGCTCTAAGAAGAGGAGTTACATGAATGAATAAGCAAACTTCAAGAACAAAACCAGCTGTCATTGGGTTACTACTAGGATTATTCGTAGCTGCGTTGGATCAGACAATCGTTGCTACAGCAATGCCAACCGTGGTTAAGGAGCTTGGGGGCTTCGAGCTATTCGTCTGGGTATTCTCAGCATATATGATCGCTTCTGTTGTTGCTACTCCGATATTCGGGAAGCTGTCTGATATATATGGCCGCAAGCGATTTTTCTTGCTTGGTCTGGTAGTCTTCTTAGTAGGCTCGATCCTATGTGGATTATCCACGACGATGACACAGCTAATCATCTTCCGAGCGATTCAAGGAATAGGCGCTGGAGCCCTGATGCCGATTACATTCGCGATTATCTTCGATATCTTCCCGCCTGAGAAGCGGGGTAAGATGAATGGGTTGTTCGGAGCCGTATTCGGTCTATCTAGTGTATTCGGCCCGTTGTTAGGAGCGTTCTTCACCGATTATATCAACTGGAGATGGGTTTTCTACATCAATATTCCGATCGGTATTGTGTCCTTCGTCTTAATTTATACGGCTTATCATGAGAATTTGAATAAGAGAAAGCAACAAATCGACTGGGCGGGTATTACCTTCTTCATCATCGCTATTCTTGGCTTGATGTTCGCAATAGAATTCGGGGGCTCAGGTACATATCCGTGGCTTTCGGGGCAGATTATTGGTTTATTCGCCACCTTCGTTGTATTCCTGATCGCATTCCTATGGGTTGAGATGAAGGTTGCTAATCCGATGATTGAGCTTAGCCTATTCAAGAATAGAGTATTCTCAGCGAGTCAAACAATCAGCTTCTTCTATGGAGCTATCATGGTAACAGGAGCAACCTTTATACCGCTCTTCGTCCAAGGGGTATATGGTGAGTCTGCGAGTGCGGCAGGGCAAACCTTAACACCTATGATGTTAGGGGTAGTAGTGAGCAGTATACTTGGTGGCATGTTCATTAATCGAACTTCTTATCGAACGATTATGATTGTATCTACACTTATTCTTATCGTTGCCTTATTATTCCTAAGCACAATGACTGTAGACACACCAAGATGGACAGTAACGGTATACATGATTTTTGTCGGTCTAGGTATTGGGATGAACTTCTCCGTGCTGAATGTATCTACTCTTCATAGAGTTGGTAACGAGCATAAAGGTGCAGCTGTATCGCTTATCTCCTTCTCTAGAACGATAGGCTCGGCTCTAGGTGTGACCATTCTAGGTGCCTTTCAGAAGCTCAGCTTTAATGAGAACATTGACGAGGCCTTCGCGGATCCTGCTACCCGAGCGCAATTCCCAAATCCAAGAGATCTATTGGACCCTTCCATTCGAGACCATCTATCTTCAGATATCTTACATAAGGCGACCTCAGCTCTAGCTGATTCGATTGCGTATCTCTTTATAGTTGGTTTGATTATTAGTGTGCTCGCTTTAATCTGTGTGTTCTTCCTAGGTAAAGCCCAGATTGAGATTCCATCGAAGAATCATTCTTAATCGGCTTATCTATAGAAGCGCCAAAGCTTGTTCTTATATTGACCATACATTTGGTGTATACTGAGTAAGTCTATTACACCGCATATAACTCCTTGTAAAGGGCTGATTTCATTTGGAAACAGAAACAAAAGCAGCTTCATCTCACTTTATACGTAACATTGTAGTAGAGGATCTAAAAAGCGGTAAGGTTAAGGAAGTTATTACTCGATTCCCACCGGAGCCGAACGGTTATTTGCACATTGGTCATGCGAAGTCGATTTGTCTGAACTTTGAGCTGGCTGATGAATTTAACGGTAAGACAAATTTACGGTTTGACGATACGAACCCACTTAAGGAAGACACCGAATACGTTCACTCCATTCAAGAGGATGTACGTTGGTTAGGGTTCGAATGGGACAACCTGTTCTTCGCCTCTGACTATTTCGACTTCATGTACAGCAAGGCCGAACTCCTGATTCGCAAGGGTAAGGCATATGTATGTGAGCTTACCGCTGAGCAGATGAGAGAGATGCGCGGCACGTTAACGCAGCCTGGTAAGAACAGTCCATATCGAGATCGATCGGTAGAGGAGAATTTGGATCTGTTCGTGCGGATGCGTAACGGTGAGTTTCAGGATGGGGACAAGGTGCTCCGTGCCAAGATTAACATGGGCTCACCCAACATTAATATGAGGGATCCTGTGCTCTATCGTATATCTCACACGACTCACCACAATACAGGGGACACATGGTGCATCTATCCGATGTATGCGTACGCACATCCGCTTGAGGATGCCTTAGAGGGGGTAACTCACTCGATCTGCACGCTGGAGTTTGAGGACCAAAGGCCTTTCTATGAATGGATTATTAGTGAATGTGAGACGGAGCATAAGCCGAAGCAATACGAATTTGCTAGATTAAACCTAACGAACACGGTAATGAGCAAAAGAATGCTAAAGCAGCTCGTCGATGAGCAAATCGTGGACGGCTGGGACGACCCGCGGATGCCGACAATATCCGGCCTACGTCGCAAGGGCTTCACACCAGAGTCGATCCGAACCTTCGCTAGAGAGATTGGTGTTGCGAAGAGTAACAGCACGGTCGACGAGCGATTACTCGAGCACTTTATCCGCGAGGATCTGAAGCTTAAAGCATTGCGTACAATGGCGGTTCTAAAGCCGTTGAAGGTTGTCATTACGAATTATCCAGAAGATCAGACCGAGCAGCTAGAAGCGGAGAATAACTCGGAGAATCCTGAGATGGGCAATCGGTCCATACCATTCTCCCGTGAGATCTATATTGAACAGGACGACTTTATGGAGGTCCCTCCGAGCAAGTACTTCCGATTGTTCCCGGGCAACGAAGTGCGGTTGAAGAATGCTTACTTTATCAAATGTAATGAGTTTATTAAGGATGCTGAAGGCAATGTTGTCGAGCTGCACTGCACATATGACCCTGAGACGAAGAGTGGGTCTGGTTTTACAGGGCGTAAGGTGAAAGGGACGATTCACTGGGTCGATGCCAAGCACGCACTGCTTGCAGAATTTCGCTTATATGAGCCGCTAATTATGGATACAGAGAAAGAGGAAGGCGATTCCTTCCTTGAGCATATTAACCCAAACTCCCTAGAGATTATCGAAGGATTTGTTGAACCGACGCTGAAGGATGCAGTCGCACAGGACAAATTTCAATTTTTCCGTCATGGATACTTCAATGTAGACTCGAAGCATTCCACGAATCATCGCTTGGTATTCAATCGAATTGTGTCCTTGAAGAGCTCATTCGATGCTCGCTCATAACGTTAACGTTCAGGGCATAACCGTGAACATGGGATGAGGATCGCGAATGAGCCGAACCTATTCCCAGCTTCTTTTCTCCAGAAGAAATCATTATCAACGGATCTGCTGATCTGTTGGTAATGATTTTTTCGACATTGTTGATAGTCCGCAGAATTAATCTACAGGAGTGGTTAGATTTTCCTTCCTTTGTGTAATAAAGGAAATAGAGATAGAATGGTGTGACCAATTTGTTCATATATTTGAACTAGAAGTGTTTTTACGCATTATGTAACATAACTTACCAATGGCATGTATATTGATGTTACAAGTTTAGTATGGTAATTTCATTATTAGCGTAATTTGATTGGGAGGGGATATTAAGATAAAGAGATAGGTAACAAGCAATATGGACTTTTCTTGTTGAAATGGTAGTTGTCCGGACAAATATGTCAGAATATTCAATAAAGTTTGCAATACACTAATGTCAGTGGCCCTCATAGTGATTTATGTCATATTATTAACACCCTATGTATTGTAATATAATTTCAACATTAAGGGGCGATAGAAAACTATGAGCTTTAGTGTGCGATGAGATAATCAAATTAATGGAGGTAGTTGTATGGGGCAAATTGTTGGGAGATCTAGTAAATTCACATTATTATCTCTGGTTGTATTGCTTATACTAGGAACGATATTAGCAGGCTGCTCAAGCAGCGGATCGGGAGATCAAGAATTTCGATTTACACTAGCTAGTGAGCCGCCAAGCTTGGATCCGGCTTTAATGACGGACGCGCAGTCCTCTATCGTCGCATCGGGATTGTTTGAAGGTCTAATGCGATTGAATTCAGCTGGCGAGCCAGAGAATGCGATAGCGACGGATTATAAGGTCTCTGATGATGGTAAGACGTATACATTCGATCTTCGTAAAGATGCGGAATGGAGTAATGGAGATAAAGTAACAGCACACGATTTCGTATATTCATGGCAGCGCGCGCTTGCACCTGAAACAGCCGCAGACTATGCATATATGCTCTATTATCTAGAGAATGGTCAAGAGTATAATGCTGGCGAAATTACGGATCCAAACCAAGTTGGCGTAAAAGCGTTGGACGATTATACACTTGAAGCTAAGCTATATACACCAGCTCCATATTTCGTTAGTCTTGTGGCTCATTATACTTACTTCCCTGTACATAAAGCGACAGTCGAAGCGAAGCCTGATTGGGCAGCAGAAGCCGCCACAATGGTTACGAATGGACCGTTCCTGTTATCGGAATGGGCACATGAGGACAAACTTGTATTAAAGAAAAACCCAGATTACTTCAATGAAGACAAAGTAAGCTTCGAAACCGTGACCATCACATTGGTCAATGACGAGAATACGGTTTATAACTTGTTCGAAACAGATGAAATCGACTGGATCGGTGCTCAAGCGGGGTCGGTAGTAACTGACCTGACGAAAAAGCTGGTTTCCGAAGGGAAAGCAGAGATTAAGACCATCGCATCTGTCTACTACTACTTATTTAATACACAGAAGGCTCCATTCGATAATGCCAAGATACGTAAGGCCTTTGCAATGGCCGTTGATCGTCAGGCTATTATTGATAATGTTACACAAGCGAACCAGACACCTGCCTTCGGTCTAGTGCCGCCAAGTATTGCGGGAATGGATGGTAAGTCCTACCGTGAGATATATCCTGATACTAAATTCTTTGAGGAGAACTTAGACGAAGCGAAGAAGCTTCTAGCAGAAGGCTTGAAGGAATCAGGGCTTAGCGCAGTACCTGAGATGACCTTGCTGTATAACACAAACGAGGCACATAAGAAAATTGCTGAAGCTATTGCCGATATGTGGCGCACAAATCTTAATGTAGAAGTTAAGCTTGCGAATCAGGAATGGGGTACATTCTTAGAGTCGAGAAAAGCCGGTCAGTTTGATGTAGCTCGTTCTGGCTGGGGTGCAGACTTTAATCACGCGATCAACTTTACCTATGATCTAATCCACCCTGCTTCTGGGAACAATGATGGTAAGTACAATAATCCGAAGGTTGGGGAATTGCTTGATGCATCCCTACTTGCAACAGATGAGAAGGATCGTCTAGAGAAGATTGCGGAAGCAGAGAAAATTGCCTTTGCAGATGATATGGGTGCTCTTCCTATCTATTACTATACAACTGTAATAATGGTAAAGGATGGATTCAAAGACGTGGTATCGGATTATGCCGGTCACTTGGATTGGGCATTCGGCAGTAAGGAATAAAGTTACATTCAGTTTTTCGGATACTACTCGAAAAGGGGTATATATAGGCTTCACTATATATACCCTTTTTTCTATCTATGCTGAGTTGGGGTGATCATTTGGTACAATTTATATTAAAGAAGTTTATGTTCATGCTCCTGTCCATGTTCATTCTCATAAGCGCTACTTTCGTTCTGATGAATGCCATTCCCGGCAGTCCGTTACAAACGGAGAAAGCTACTAGTGAGGAGGTTCAGAGGAACCTCGAGGCCTACTATGGTTTGGATCAACCGGTTTTTAAGCAGTATATGGTATATCTCGGTAACCTAGCGAAGCTAGACTTAGGCATCTCGATGAAGAAGAAGTTTCAATCTGTAGATAAGATGATTAAAAATTCGTTCTCCTACTCGCTAAAGCTAGGAACAGTGGCGGTCATAACCTCCGTTCTTGCTGGTACTATTCTTGGTATTATTGCGGCGCTTCATCATCGCAAATTTCTGGATAACTTTGCTATGATTATTGCGGTAATCGGGCTTGCAATACCTAGCTTGGTCATGGCACCACTCTTGCAATATGTACTGGCAGTCAAGATCAGGATATTCGACGTAGCGGGATTGAATGACCCGCTGGATTATATATTACCTACGATAGCATTATCGTCTGTACCGATTGCATTCATTGCAAGATTAATGCGCTCTACGATGCTAGAGGTGCTCCATTCGGATTTTATTCTGACAGCCAAAGCCAAGGGACTCCCTGGGCATATCGTCATTCTGCGACATGCTTTGCGAAACTCCATGCTGCCTGTCGTCACGTATTTAGGCTTTCTTACCGCCAACATCATCACCGGCTCTGTTGTCATTGAACAGATCTTTGCTATACCTGGTATGGGCAAGTATTTCGTACAGAGTGTAGTTGACAGAGATTATCCACTCATTATGGGTATTACCATATTCTATGCAGCAATCTTAATGCTGACCCGATTTTTGGCGGATATCGCCTATGTACTCGTGGACCCGCGTATTCGCGTTTCCGGCGGAAAGGTGGAGTCGTAGATCATGCAAAGAAAATCCGATATCAATTCTACGAAGCAAGTTACTCCAGATATGTTTGTGCCGATTGTACAAGATCTGGCTAATGCGGAGCGGATAGAACGCAAGAGCCTATCGGCCTGGCAGGATATGAGGTATAGATTAAAGAGCAGTAAGCTTGCGATGGTAGGCTTCTACATGATTATCGCCATTATCTTATTGGCTATCTTCGGACCGATATTCTCATCGTATAATCACTTTTCGAATGATTTGGCGAACAGTAATCAGGCTCCCAGCCTAGAGCACTGGTTTGGAACAGACGATCTAGGACGCGATATGTTCGTGCGAACATGGAAAGGAGCGCAGGTATCCCTCTTCGTAGGTGTCATGGCGGCGCTTATCGATTTGGTGCTAGGCATCATCTATGGTGGTATCATGGGATACTTCGGTGGTCGAGTGGACGAGGTCATGAATCGATTCTCTGAAATTCTATATGCGGTTCCTCATCTGCTTGTTGTTATACTGCTTCTCGTTATCATGGAGCCTAGTCTGACAACCATCATTATTGCGATGTCGATAACCGGCTGGATCAATATGGCATGGATTGTGCGTGGGCAGATCATGCAATTGAAGAATCTAGAATACGTGCTGGCCTCCAAGTCACTTGGTGCAGGTGCGATACGCATTATTTTCCGACAACTAATCCCTAATGCGATGGGCCCTATCTTGGTCACATTAACGTTTACGGTACCAGGTGCAATTTTTGCCGAGGCTTTCTTAAGCTTCCTTGGTCTAGGGGTTCAGTCACCCGTAGCTTCATGGGGAACAATGATCAGCTCCAGCATAAGTGCGCTAACCATCTTCCCGTGGAGACTATTCTTCCCGGCGTTGTTCTTAAGCTTAACAATGTTTGCCTTTAACGTATTCGGTGATGGACTGCGTGATGCCTTCGATCCGAAGCTTAGAAGATAAGTGTGGCATAAAAGGAGGCATGGAAAAAAATGAAGACACTATTAGATGTGAAAAACCTGTCTGTATCCTTCGATGTATATGGCGGTGCTGTACAGGCTGTCAGGGATCTTGGCTTCTCTGTCATGGAAGGGGAGGCAGTCGCGATCGTTGGTGAATCAGGGTCTGGTAAAAGTGTAACCGCACAAGCGATTATGAGATTAATAGCTACCCCACCAGGCAGAGTTGAGCAAGGCTCTATCATGCTGAATCAACAGGATTTGCTTCAGCTTTCAGAGAATGAGATGCAGAAGGTTCGCGGCAACAAGATTGGAATGATCTTCCAGGACCCCATGACTTCTTTGAATCCGACATTAACGGTAGGTACACAAATCATGGAAGGTTTGATTAAACACCAAGGCTTGGATAAGAAGCAAGCCAAAGCGCGGGGGATTGAACTGCTGAACCTGGTAGGTATCCCTAACCCAGAGATGCGAATTAATCAGTATCCCCATCATTTCTCCGGTGGTATGCGCCAAAGAGTGGTGATAGCGATCGCACTTGCGTGCAGCCCTTCTCTGCTGATTGCAGATGAGCCGACGACCGCACTTGACGTTACGATACAAGCGCAGATACTTCGGTTGTTAAAGGAGCTTCAGATAAAAACGAAGACGTCTATTATCTTAATTACTCACGATTTGGGAATCGTTGCGGACTTATGCGACCGCGTATTCGTGATGTATGCAGGCCAGATTGTGGAAAGCGGAACGAAGCGCGAGATATTCCTTAATCCTCAGCATCCTTACACGAAGGGCTTGCTGAAATCTTTGCCGCGACTGGATCAGAATAAGGATGAGCCATTAATTCCCATATTCGGAACACCTCCGGATATGATTAATCCCCCACAGGGATGTGCGTTCTGCGCACGATGTGATTCAGCGATGCGGGTATGTGAGAGCGATGCTCCTGATTCAACAACGATCAGTGATACCCATTCGGTAAGATGCTGGCTGCAGCATCCATATGCCAAGAGTGCGGGAACTACCGGAAGTGGGGAGGTGCAAGCATGAGTCAATCACTGATAGAAGTCAACGGGCTACGCAAATTCTTTCAATTAGGAAACAACCGTGTTCTACAAGCGGTTAACGATATAAGCTTCGCTATTCAACAAGGTGAGACGCTTGGTTTAGTCGGGGAGTCCGGTTGCGGCAAAACCTCAGCAGGTCGCACAATTATTCGTCTATATGAACCGACAGCAGGACAAGTTAATTACAATGGAGTGGATATCACAAAGCTGTCGAAATCCAAATTCAAAGCGTACCGTCGTAAAATGCAGATGATTTTCCAAGATCCCTACTCATCGCTAAATCCTAGGATGACGGTTATGGATATCATTGGGGAAGCATTGGATATACATGGTTTGGTTGGAAGCAGAGCTGAGAGAAAGCTGCGTGTCGAACAATTGCTCGATCTTGTTGGTCTTAACTCCGAGCATGCCTCCCGATACCCTCATGAATTCTCGGGTGGACAACGGCAGCGAATTGGAATAACAAGAGCATTAGCGGTAGAGCCGCAGTTTATTATCTGTGATGAACCAATCTCCGCTCTGGATGTATCGATTCAAGCGCAAATTATTAACCTGTTGATCGATTTGCAGAAGAAGCTTGGTCTTACCTATTTATTGATCGCGCATGATCTCTCCATGGTCAAATACATGAGTGACCGTGTTGCCGTTATGTACCTGGGTAAGATTGTAGAAATGACACGCAGTGAGGATTTATATGCCGACCCACAGCATCCTTACACGCAGGCATTGCTCTCTGCAATTCCAGTGCCTGCGGTAGATCGTCAGAACGAGCGTGAACGTATTATTCTGACCGGAGACCTGCCTAGTCCGACTGATCCACCAAGCGGTTGTCACTTCCGAACGCGGTGCCCCATCGCATCTGAGAAGTGCGCACGGGTAGAGCCGGACTTTGTCGAGGTCAAGCCTGGTCATTGGGCAGCTTGCCATCATATATAATGATTACTCCGTAGCTAGTTGTCGCAGTCAGCTTATAGACTGAGGCAGCTGCTGTCGGGGAGTTACTGAACAACCTCATGCCTATTTACTTTAACACATTAACGCTAGCTTACATAAAAGCGTAATGGAATCTACCATTATATTGACACTATTAGGGGGAACTTGGAACATGAGAAGAAGATTCGGTCTATCGGTTGTTGTAACTATGGCAATACTCGTTCTTGCAGCTTGCGGAGGAGGAGACAATACTACAAATTCAGGTGAATCGGGAGAGAGAAGCTACAAAATTGCCATTTCTCAAATCGTTGAGCATGCATCATTGGATGCAACCCGCGAAGGATTTCTAGCGGCACTGAAGGATGCAGGCATCGTAGAAGGTGACAATCTAAAAGTAGATTTTAACAACGCACAGGGGGACCCAACGAACAATTTGTCTATCGCTCAGAAGATTGCTGGTGAGAAGAACGATCTGGTGCTGGCGATTGCTACACCCTCGGCACAAGCGGTTGTTCAGCAGGTGAAGGATACGCCGGTGCTGTTCGCCGCGGTGACGGATCCGCTGGCAGATCATATCGTTGATGATATTGATGCACCAAGCGGTAACGTAACAGGTGCTTCAGATACGAATCCAGTTGCGGTTCAACAAATTATGGATTTTATAGCCGAACAATTCCCAAGCGTAAAGACTGTCGGTGTCGTTATCAACGAAGGAGAGACGAACGCGGTTATTATGGCTAATAATGCAGAGAAGTCGCTCGCTGAGTATGGGATCAAGATGATCAAAGCGCCGGTAACGAATACCTCTGAGGTGAAGCAGGCGGCCGATTCGCTTGTTGGACGAGCAGATGCAATCTTCATCACACTCGATAATGTGGTCGTAAGCGGCGTGGATGCAATCATTCAGGTTGCGAATGAGCATAATATTCCCTTCTTCTCAAGCGATCGGGATACGGTAGAGAGCGGAGCTTTTATGACCGTCGGGTTCAAGTATTATGACCATGGCTACCAAGCAGGATTAATGGCTGTAGAGGTGCTTAAGAATGGGAAGAAGCCTTCTGAGCTTAGTGTCTCGTTCCCGGATAAAGTTGATTTTATTCTGAATTTGAAGGCAGCGGAAGAGCAGGGTATCGAAGTGACTGATGCTATGAAAGCAGCGGTCAAGGATCAGGAAAACAATCTTATACAATAGCGAGGTAGTCAGATGTTAATTTCCTTGAGTGGTGCGGTGGAGCTAGGTCTGCTATATGCGCTGATGGCGCTGGGGGTATATATCACGTTTCGCATACTTGATTTCCCTGACTTGACGGTAGACGGAAGCTTTACAACAGGTGGTGCAATTGTTGGTATCATGATATCGAATGGATACTCACCGTGGTTATCCACCCTTGCCGCCCTACTTGGTGGCTTGGTAGCGGGGTCGATTACGGGATTACTGCATACAAAGGGCAGGATAAACGGATTATTATCTGGAATCTTGATGATGATTGCTCTGTATTCCATTAATATGAGGATCATGGGTCGTCCGAACGTTTCCTTACTAGGAGATCATACGATCTTTCATACAATTGATGTCATTCCACTTATGGTGATCATAGTAGTTCTGGCTAAGCTATTGCTGGACGCCTTTCTGAAGACAGACTTGGGATTGGCATTGCGGGCAACCGGTGATAATCCGCGTATGATCGGAAGCTTCGGCACGAATACGGATAATACGAAGATAATCGGGGTTAGCTTGTCGAATGGAATGGTGGCATTGTCAGGCGCATTAGTTGCTCAGCAATCCGGGTTTGCTGATATATCGATGGGAATCGGTATGATCGTTATTGGTCTTGCCTCCGTGATTATTGGTGAGGCCATATTCGGCTCGATGAACGTCTTCCGGGCAACCATGGCAGCGGTGTTAGGCTCAATCGTCTATCGTATTGTCGTGGCCTTTGCCTTGCGTGTAGAATGGCTTAAGGCGTCTGATTTGAAGCTAATTACCGCGGTTATTGTGGTTGTGGCCTTGGTGTTACCTTCCGCCCAACGGGCTTGGAAGCAGAACAGCGTAGCTCGAAGGCGGTCTGCTGAGCTTTCGGGAGGTGATCAATAATGCTTCGTTTAACAAATGTCTTTAAGCTATTCAACCCAGGCTCCCCCGATGAGAAAACAGCGCTCTCCGGCATTCAGCTTCATCTGAATCCTGGCGATTTCGTGACGGTCATTGGAAGTAATGGTGCTGGAAAATCGACGCTAATGAACATCATCTCCGGTTCGATGAAGTCGGACCAAGGACAGGTGCAGATAGAAGGACAATCTGTTGGACATCTCCCCGAATACAAGAGAAGCCGCTGGATTGGTCGTGTATTCCAGGACCCAATGGCAGGAACCGCACCACATATGTCAATCGAGGAAAATCTGGCAATGGCCTATATGAGAGGCAAGACAAGAGGACTTCGCTTCGGCGTCACGGGTAGTAGAAGGAGCATGTTCAGGGAACAGCTTCAGCGGCTCGGCATTGGGCTTGAGGATCGGCTTCGCGCCAAAGTCGGCATGCTCTCCGGTGGTGAGCGGCAGGCGTTAAGCTTGTTAATGGTAACGTTCACGCAGCCACAGATTTTATTGCTCGATGAGCATACGGCAGCGCTTGATCCTGCTCGAGCAGAGCTGATCACTCGTTTGACCGAGGATATCGTACGGGAGCTGCAGCTAACGACATTGATGGTTACCCACAACATGGAGCAGGCAATACGCTTGGGCAACCGCTTGATCATGATGGACAAGGGCAAGATCATTCTAGACATTGGACCAGATCGCAAAGGCTCACTAACCGTAGAACAGCTGCTTGGTGAATTCGAACGTATTAGCGGCAACAAGCTGTCTGATGATCGGATTGTCTTGGGATAAGGGATGACGATCGGATTGTCTTGAGATAGCAGGGATGTATTAGCATATTGATGATTTAACATTATATCGAGTGGCTATTCCTTAGAAACGTACAGCATAATCAAGAATAAGGTTATATCGAGTTGTTATATGCATGTTTCCTGCTGATATTCAGCGAGATGGGTCAATTAACCATTTCAGAAGTGGCTAAACGGTTGAAGAGGTTCATCTGAACTGAAATAGCCACTCGAGAAGGGGTTATACCTACAAGCAATTCCCGGCTAATACCACAATATATGAATGAGCACATAAAGGACGCCGCAAGGCGTTTCTTTGTCGTTAATTATACAGAATATTGTCAAGAATTAGCCTACTCTTCTTGTGTTATGGTGTAAAAAGTTGGGCTAGAATAGAAGCGAATGGATGTGAAAATAATGTCAATTAATAAGATAGCGATTTATGTAGTTATGGTCTTGCTGCTCTTACTTACCGCTTGCTCAAGTGGTGGTCATACAATTTGGGATCCAGCAGAGGTTGATGCGATTGTCACAGTAGATCCATCACCTGCTAAAGCTGGGGTAGAAGTGAAGCTAATCGCTGAGATGACAGGGGTGCCAGATAAGAAGGGTGCGGATATGCAATTTGATATCATCATTGATGGGAAGTCGAATCTTAGTGGCAGTCATGAGGAGGGGGGAGGCGTTTACTCCTTATTGTTTGTTTTTCCTCGTCCAGACATCTATGATATCTACCTCCATTACTTTCTGGATGGGGAGCATATTACTAAGCTGAAGCGCCTAGAAGTATTATGAGCTTCTCACGTATATTCGGTTTACTAGTATGCATCCTATTCCTAGTCAATCTGCATGCTCCGCCTAGCTTCGCAAAGGGACAGTCACGATTAGATCTTCAAGCTTTAATTGATAGTGCCGTACCTGAAGAAACCATCACCATTCCGTCAGGCAGCTATGAGGGTCCACTTGTAATTAATAAGCCCTTAACGCTTGTAGGGGCTGGTGAAGTGAAGCTTGTAAATGAGAGCAACGATCCCGCAATTTGGGTAACAGCAGACGATGTTCATATTAAAGGTTTGTCAATTGTCGACATAGATATGAAGGAATCCGCATCTATCCTGATCGAAGCTGATCACACCGTCATGGAGCACTTGTATATTCGAACCGCATCACTCGGAATCCAGCTTCTTGCTGCGAGTAATAACGAAATTCGGAATTCGGAGATTGTTTGGGAGTCAGCGGCGAAGCAGGATGCGAAATTGTCTGCGAAGCATAATGGTATCGATTTGTTCGAATCACACGATAATCGCTTGCTTGGAAATACAATATCGGATTTGCATGATGGCATATATTTGGAGAGCAGTGATCGTAATATTGTGGATGGAAACCATATATTCCGTTCTCGGTATGGGGTGCATTGTATGTACACCGATGGTACGATTATCCGCAACAATGATGGCGCCTTTAACATAACAGGTGCTATGGTGATGGCCGTCCGAGATGTGGAGGTCACGAATAATCACTTCTATAAGCAGAATGAGAGTGTGAATTCACAGGGAATCCTGCTGTTCGATGCACATTCGTCGCTTTTTTATGATAACAGGGTAGAAGGCAATCGAGTTGGATTTTATATTGAATTATCAACTGATAATACGTTTATGTACAATCAAGTGAAACAGAATTTTATTGGTATCCAATTGATTGAGGCGGTTAACAATCGTCTCCATGATAATGTATTCAGTGGTAACGTGATTGAAGCGGAAGCTAGGTTGAGCTCAGACAATAATATGAACGGTAACTTCTGGGATTCATTTCGCGGTGTTGATGTGAATGGAGACGGTAGAAGTGAGTTATCTAATGCGATTAATCCTTTGTTTCAGACGATAGTAAAAGCCCGGCCAGCCTTTCAGCTATTCTTCCAATCACCAGGGATGATATTCCTTCAGGAGATCCTTCAAGCTGATCGGCAGCAATGGATGACGGATAACAGCCCATTAATGGAGCCGCCAGCCGATATGCAGAATCAGCAGCCTAGTCAGGCTGACTTGAGTACAGGCATCATGGGGGCAGTCATGCTAATGGCAGCAATCACTACATTATTCTATTTGGGGGTAAGAAGATCATGAGCGGTATAATCGTAAGGTTAACGATCGCAGTAAGCCTGTTAGCATTCCTATTAGTTGGTTGCGGCGGTGAACAAAAGTATGAGCCGGTGGCGGTGAATGAGGCTGTGGACAAATGTGATATATGCAACATGCAGGTCAACGATGATGGCTTTGCCACCCAATTGATTACAGAGGAAGGAAAGGTTTATAAGTTCGATGATCTCGGCTGTATGAATGAGTGGAAGGAGAAATATGGTACAGATGAGATCATGAATGAATTTGTGCGTGATCAAGAGACGAGAGAGTGGGTACGAGCGGATAAAGCTTACTATGCATATGATCCTTCATTCAAGTCACCGATGTCATATGGGCTTATCTCCTTCAAGGACAAGCTCTCGGCTGAGCAGTTTATAAGCGAGAAGGGCGTAGGTGTACTCATGAGCTGGTCTGACTTGTCTACTCATACCTGGGATCGGAACAAAGGAAATAAACATATGCAGCTTGATGGGAATCACGAGGAGCGTGCTCATGATGAGTATAATGCTCTGGACAAGCGTTCGTGAGGCCTATATGTCATATTGCGTTACGTGAGGTGAAGATCGGCTTTCGTAACGCATGGGCTTATTCCTTCCTTGGGCTTTTTAGCTTATTTAGTCTCCTATTGCTACTCATACAGGCACAGAATGTTGTTGAGGGTTATTCGGGTTTAACCGGATCGATGCTGAATTTGATTCTATATCTTCTTCCATTAATGACCTTGCTGTTAGGCTCCTTCTCCCTAACTGCAGAGAAAGAAGAGGGAAGCTGGGAGCTATTATCCACTTATCCGATTAGTACATATGCATTCATAACAGGCAAATTTATAGGTATGGCCATTGTTCTGCTGACGATCATCACTTTCGGCTTTGGACTCACGGGGTTGATCGGGTCAATAGGAGGCGGTGGATTTGGATTCACTACCTTCGGATTGTTCTTTGCTTTCTCCATTGGCTTAGTTTTGTTATTCCTTGCTGTTGCCATTGGGATTGGTACGATTGCTCGTAATCGTTGGCAGGCGCTTACGCTCGCCGTTGCGGCATGGTTTTTNNATGCGATTATCGGATGGCCTGCACTATTGATGGCGGGTCTCGGACGGCTGCCGTATCTCTGGATCAAGCCTGCCGTTGTGGGACTAACGATTGTTAATCCAGCCGAATTGGTAAGATTATTTGTAATTGTTAAACTAGGTGGTGGATCCGTGCTTGGGCCGGAGTATTATCAATGGGTAAATTGGATTAAGGGGCCGCTAGGTACGGTATCATTCCTCCTACTCTGTTCGCTCTGGGTTGGAGCAGCAATTAGCATGGCCAATTTTATGTGGGAACGGGGGCGTTCCCGTGAATGAGCCTATTGTTGTGCTGAGTGATGTACAGAAAATATTAAACAAACAATCGATTGTGGATCAAGTGAGTTTGTCAGTGAAGCAGGGAGAGGTTCTAGCGCTATGCGGTGCCAATGGAGCTGGGAAGAGCACATTACTCCGTCTGCTTGTGGGTATTATGCAGCCGACGTATGGAACAATTCATATCCAAGGTATGGAGTGGAAGGCGCATCGAAGGGAATACGCGGGATTGCTCGGATATATGCCAGACGATTATCGATTTGGTAATGGCTTGACCGCGAGGGAGACGTTATATTTCTGGGCGTCCTTGCGAGGGATACCTATTAAGCGTGTGGACGAGGTGCTTTCAGAGGTTGGTTTGGCTGATACGGGGAAGAAGCCGGTATCCTCCTTCTCGAAGGGTATGCGGCAGCGTGTGTTATTCGCCCAAGCGATACTGGCCAAGCCACCGGTATTGGTGCTTGATGAGCCGACGAATGGCCTCGATCCGTTCTGGATGAGCGCCTTTATCCAATTGATCCATTCTGCGAAGAAGGAAGGGCACACAATTATCTTCTCTACCCACCAGCTTCAGATCGCTGAGGCGCTGGCGGATCATGCAGTGTTTATGAATCTCGGTCGAATCGAATTGGACGATACGACTGAGAATATCCGAGCACGCTTTGGCTCAAGAGGAGTTCAAGACGCATTCTCAGGGTTATTCGGAATTTAGATAAGGGTTACTAAACAACCATCAATCTTAATATGGACATCCAGACTTTGATGGATTCAAACTTCGAGACAGTCCAGACTTTCTAAATAGTCACATAATGCAGCTATTTGCAATTGAAGGAATTAGAAGGAGTAGGAGAAATAATTAGGTAAAGAAATGGGAGAAAGAAAAGGAAAGGGAGTTAGGAAAGATGAGAGGGTAGGTTACATCA
The DNA here is from genome assembly GCA_002383285.1 of Caryophanales bacterium UBA4100. GTDB lineage: Bacteria > Bacillota > Bacilli > Paenibacillales > UBA4045 > UBA4045. The sequence continues at coordinate 58,327 of DFXU01000058.1, read as the reverse complement.
CAACAGACCGCGGATAGAATGATATGCCCCTGTCTACTACAGGGGGAGCATATCAGAGCATCCGCGGTCTGTTGCTATGGTTATAGTGTTATTCCTAAGCTGCGACATCCCGTCGAGTGAATACTGCCCAGGACAGTATGTTGAATAAGATGAAATAAGCAATTAGTACGCTAACCGAGAAGCCCATCGTCATCTCTTCCCTGAAAGGGAAATTATTAATGTGTTGGGTTAAGTCAATGTTAGCAAATATCGAATATTTGCTCCAAGCATATTGTTGGAACAAGGACGTTACTATGTTGCCAGCAAACATGGCGAATATCGAAATACCTATCGCCATCGCGCTGCTTCGGAATACAGCCGAAATCATAAAAGCGAATGTGACATACATAACAGTTGCAACAGTTCCGAAGAGATAGGTTTGCCATAGCTGTATGAATGTACTCTTCTCTTGGATGACACCATCCGCGCTAACACTCAATAAAGGCTGACTCCACCCAGAAAATCCATAAAGCACTCCGTTGAATAGGAAGGAGGAAAGGAACAAAATGACTAACAAGAAGATGCCGTAGATGATCGTAGCATAATACTTCGACAGCATAATCTTAAATCGGGATGCAGGACGGATTAATAATAGCTTAATGGTTCCTGTGGAGAATTCACCTGCAATACTATCACCAGCAATAATGACAACGAACAATGTAATCAAGAATACCATACCGGTTAAATCATGGATCGGTCCCCACATAGTGGCTTGATCAGGTGGGATATTATTGTCTAGCTGATAGTTGATAAGGGTAAGCTCTTTAGTGAGGAATTCTTCAACATTCTTATCTATATCAGGCTCAGCTAATTGTGTTCTGAACTCGGTCTGCCGATTCTCAAGCTGTGTTCGCCACTCGCCAGCTTTCATCTCTTGCCCATCTTCTACGAAGAACATGATCAGACTACCTGCAATAACAATAACAACCAACAGAATTGTCATAATCCAGGTGCGGATCCTACGATATATTTTCATATTCTCATTCTGAATTAAGTTAACCAATCTGCTCACTCCCTGTCATTTGCAAGAATCGTTCCTCAAGTGTCTGATGTTGGATTGCAACACCATAGATGTGAATACCAGCCTGTACTAATTGTGTGATGATGATAGGGATTTGCTCGCGATCTGTGGAGATTTCTAGTCCATTCGGCTTGCTGTTAATACGAGCTACCTTATCCATCTCTTGAATAACGCTCCAAGCATAGTCGGCAGAATCAACCTCAATGAAATAGGTTTGGGTCGTATCGTTACGGCCGGTGAATTCTTGAATTAGCTTAATGTCTACGAGCTTACCCTGTTGAATGATAGCAACACGATCACACATCAGCTCCATCTCGGATAAGAGATGACTCGATACGATAACCGTAATACCTTCCTCCCTAGTCAGATAACGCAAGTAATCACGTAACTCTCGTATTCCAGCGGGATCCAGCCCATTGGTAGGCTCATCTAGAATGAGTAACGATGGCTTATGGAGAATGGCTTGAGCGACACCTAATCGCTGGCGCATCCCTAACGAGTACTTGCTAACCTTGTCATGAATCCGGTTATCCAGCTTTACCAGCTTTACGACCTCATCAATGCGGTGCTTCGTAATTCCGGGAATCATTCGAGCATAATGAACTAAGTTGTGATAGCCACTCAGATATTTGTACAGCTCAGGATTTTCTACAATTGCACCGACATGACGAATGGCCTGCTCGAATTCAGATTTCGTATTCTTACCATCAATGAGTATATCACCCTCGGTGATGGACATGAGTCCAACCATCATCCGGATTGTTGTAGTTTTACCAGCGCCATTGGGTCCCAAGAATCCGAAGATTTCACCTCTTGGTACATCGAAGGTTAGATGGTCTATAATCGTCTTTCCGCCAATCCGCTTTGTGACATTGTGCAGACTGACGATAGGCTTACTACTCATGGAAAGTCCTCCCAAATTATTATTCTTATTCCTTTATACTAGATAACAAGGGTGGAAAGCAAAACATTCTTAAGAACAGTTTTTGAACTGGACTTAAGTCTAGTACGCAGGCTATCGAAGAATATTAGGCGGTATCTATCCGAATGGCTCTATGATTCTGACTTTCGAGAGCCTGCGTATAATTATCTAAGAGTGAGTCGAAGATCGTATCCCAGGATTGGGTTAAGGCATAATGTCTGCCCTCTCTGCCCATGGCTAGCAGTAGCTCTGGGCTCTCGATCAAGGATACGATGGATCGAACGAAGGCAGCTGCGTCCTTGGCTGGACAGAGAAGACCATTACGTCCGTGATCAATAATTTCTTGAACCCCTCCTGATCTAGCGCCGACCACAGGAAGTCCAGAGGCTAGAGATTCAAGCACAACATTACCGAATGTCTCAGAGCTGGAAGGGAATACGAATAGATCGGCAGCAGCATAAGCTTCAGCTAATGCTATTCCCTTCAAGTAGCCGGTGAATGTAATACGTGACTGCTCAGAGGCTTTAAGCACACTCAGCATAGGACCTTCACCGACAATTAACCAATGCACTTGTTCAGCTATTGACGCAGGCAGCGTATGCATGATTTCTGTAAGCACATCAATATCCTTCTCAGGAGCGAGCCGACCCACATATAAGAATAGATAACGTTCCTTGATATCATAACGTTCCCTCAGTGATGAAGTATGGCGGTCGGGATGGAATAAGCTGCAATCCACACCGCGATTCCATATTCGCAAGCCACTAATGCCTTGCTGTCTTAGCAAGCCAAGTGTTTCCCTAGAGGGTGCGAATGTGCGAATGCAGTGCTGGTGAAACCAACGAATGTAACGCCAGAATAATGGAGCGGCCAGCTGTAGGTGATAATGCTCGAGATAACGATCGAAGTGTGTATGATAGGAGGCGACCATGGGTATGTGATGGCGTTTGCCATAGAAGAGTCCGCAAAGTCCAATATTGAATGGAGTAGCGACATGGATGAGATCCGGTTGGAAGGCTTCAAGACGTTTACGAATCTTATAGATGTTGGGCAATGCGATTCGACATTCGGGATAAAAAATAAGGGGAAAGCTGCTGGAACGATTTATCTGATGTGCAGGCAAGTATACTTCAGTGGTTTCCGGAGCAAAAAGCTGATACTCAATGCCTTTACTCTCCAGATACCTCACCAATCTCTGTAGAGTTAAAGCCACACCATTGACTTGAGGATAGAATGTATCCGTGAACAGCGCGATGCGCATACGCATCATCCTCCTTCTGCAATCCAATGTTTATATTCTTTACTCTATCCTAATTGCCAAAGGTCATGAGGAGATTAGAAGCGTGTAAAGCTTTTGTGAAAATTACTGTTGTTTATAATGGTCTATACAACAATTTCTTTGTGCTATACTGTTAATAGCATGTCTAAAAATTACATTTTTCCTCACCCTTAATCATTGCAATCTGCCTAAAAGGAGCTCGCCAATGTTATTCGTATTAATTATTCTGTGGGGGATTACCAGCCTGCTGCTTATCTTCGATTCGAAGAATGAGACGACTCTTTGGCTTAGCGGCTTCGTATTCTGTGGCGGTGCAGGCGCGCTTGCGGTTGTAGTTGGGCTCGATATGATTCCTTATGTACTAGAGCATTATAATAATGAGACATGGAATCTCATATTATCTAGAATCCGTATTTCATCATCCTTGCTATGCTATTATGGCCTGCCCTTCACCTTCCTCATGTTCGCCTTGCATTATCGTCGGCTGGTCATGACACGGATATGGCGATTACTTATTCCCTATGTATTGATTATTCCCGCACTTGTTTCCCTCTGGTTCACACCGGAATATACAGAGGAATATCCGGTTCACTTCCGCGCGATTATCTGGTGGGTGATCCCTTATATGACAATAGGTACTGTGTTCATTCTGGGCCGGCAGGAATGGACGCGCACAGCGCGTCAAATTCATTGGATGACCAGCCTAGCTGTATTACCTGCAGCGTTGTTCGTCACCGTGATGAACTATATTCTCCCGAGTTTGGGGCATACCCAGATGTGGCGATATAACACGGTTATTGTTGCTTTTGGCTTCATCATCTTTCTTATAACGCTGTTTAATTATGGTTTCATGGGCATACGTGTGCTGATTCAGAAGCGGCAATTGGATTCGACCTTACGAGCAATTACATCTGGCACAGCTATTCTGAATCATGGAATCAAGAACGATGTGGGTAAGATGAAGCTATTCGGTGAGAAAATGAAGGAATACGCGAATAGAACAGAGCAGAAGGAGCTAGCAGAGGATATAGCAGTCATTATGGCTTCAGCTAATCACATACAAGAGATGATCCGACGTGTTCATGAGCAGACACAGGATTTAAGGCTGCACACGGAGGCTGCTGATCTCACGGAAATTCTAGAGCACGTGCTGAAGAGCTTAGAGCCCAAGATGTATGAACAAGGGATATCGATAGAGAGGCATTATCCGCCACATATGCTTCTCATGGGAGATCCTGTTCAGCTAGGAGAAGCGATTACCAATGTGGTCGCGAATGCGATGGAGGCCATGCCCGCTGGAGGTACGCTGAAGCTCAATATTCGGCAAACCAAGAAATACCTAGAGTTAGATATTGTTGACTCAGGCATGGGAATCGATAACAAGGAGCTTGCTATGGTGATGGAGCCCTTCTACACAACGAAAGCTGGTCGCAATAACAACTATGGTCTCGGCTTGGCATATAGCTATCAAGTTACGAAGAAGCACGGTGGGACATTGGATATCATGAGTACGATTGGATTAGGAACTACAGTGACATTCCGACTTCCGCGAATTGTGTAAAAGAAGAGGAGCTTATGAGCATGGACCACATACGTTTGCTTATTGTTGAGGATGATAAGGATTGGCTGCGTGGATTAACAGCGTATTTATCGATGCAAGATGACATTCAAGTGGTTGCTACTGCAGCTAATGGAGATGATGCACTAGCAGCACTAGCAGACCATGAGATTGACGTTGTCCTGATGGACATCATGCTTGCAAGCAGCATGGAGGGCATCTGGCTTACCGCGCGGATGACAGCCTCATCCTCGGTTAGGGTCATTATGCTGACCTCAATGGAGGAGAAGGAGCTAATATTCGAGGCCTTCCAAGCGGGTGCTGTGGATTATCACATTAAATCGGAGTACATGTCTATTCCAGCAGCGATTCGTGCTGCTTATCTGAATCGGTCCCCAATTAACGAGGCGGTAGCCGAACGAATGCGGGCGGAATTTCGACGTCTCAAGCAAATGGAGAGAGAGGTTAAGATCAAGGAGATTAAGGATCTCATTACACCTACCGAATTAGAGGTGCTGAAGCTTATTGACAAAGGGTTCACACAGCCGGAGATCGCAAAAACCTTTGTTGTATCCATCCACACGATCAAGATCCATGTAGGTCATATTCTGCGCAAGCTAGGCGTTGGCAGCAGTCGGGAGGCCGCGGAGAAGGTCAGGGAGGTAGGGATTTTGGAAGATCAGGATCAGTAAGCAAGCTAAACAAGGTACTAGAGAAAGTTAGTACTATTCTTTGGCATGTAATTATATGATGATACGTTTAGGACCTGGTCACATGTGTGATGATGATCAGACCCAAAACTCATGCCATGGAGGCGTTCCAAATGAATGAATTTTTACGTAAACAATGGACTTCACTGCTTGGGATATTACTGATGCTGGCTGCCTTTATTTATTTGTTCAAGTATACAATTGACCTAGGCTGGATAACAGATGCTGTAATCATCGGGATTGGCTTAGTATTCGCGGCAGGCTTCTCTATACTGGGCATTACACTTGATAAGAATAAGGGACATAAGCTAATTGGTGAGATGCTCGCTGGACTGGGAATGGCATTGCTGTACACCACGTTCTCCTTTGCCGGAATTTATTATGAGCTTTGGGATTCGATGACCGTATTCATCTCGATGCTAGCGGTAACCGCTGCTTTCACGGTTTATGCTTATCAGGGTCATGCACGAGTATTGATGAATATTGGATTGTTAGGTGCCCTTGCTGCACCCTTGGTGTTACGCCCTGAAACCGATCAGGTATTCACCCTGTTCCTCTACATGTTCGTCATTAACGCCGCATTCTTCTATGTCAGTGTTAAGAAAAATTGGCTCGAGCTGCGATTGATTGGCTTTATTGGCACATGGTTGCTGTACATCGTGTATTACTTTCACTTTGAACCGGCAATCGAAGGACTATGGAGCATGCCTTATCGCTATGCGGTAGCTACATTCGTCTTCTATGTCATCGCCCTCATGCTCTCCTCCTGGAAACATCGGAGCTTCAATGGCCTCAACCTATACTTAGGTATTGTAAATGCAGTATTGTTCGGTACATGGTCTGTATCGATATTAGATGGTATTATCTCGGTGGCGGCTCCGCTGGCTGCGATGGGACTATTGTTCATCATCATGGCGTTCGTTGTATACAAATTGGTTGGGGTAATGACCGTAGCGGTATGGACGAAGCTGGCTGGCGGTGTATTCCTCTTCCTAATCGCAGCTGCTCAGTTCGGTCAGGGCTGGGAAAGCAAGCCATTGATTAATGTATATTTCTGGGCTGCTATCATCGTTGTGTTATTCATTCTTGGCCGAATAACAACGCTGGAGCTATTCAAGATCAGCTCTTACACCGTTTGGTTAGCTATCGTTCTCTATTGGTACATTGTTACTTGGGATACACCACGCGGAGAATGGTTCGGCGTATATATGCCATTCCTGAATTGGGGAGCATTGGCCTGGATTGTACTCGCAGTCATTGGCTTCTACTACTCAACACGTGTCAGCTTTACCAATATCAAAGAGAAGGGCGCAGTATGGTTTAGCAATATTACTGCCATTATCAGTCATCTTATCGTAGGTGGGTTGCTCACCCGGCAGGTGGAGAATTTGTTCGAAGAGTACACTATACCGAGTTTCTTCGATGACCAGATGACGCTATCCATAACCTGGGGAATTTATGCTCTGCTATTATTTCTATGGGGCGCATATTCGAAGCAGCAGGTTTTCCGCATATTCGGCTCCATCGTACTTCTGCTAGTAGCGGCTAAGACCTTATTCTTCGATCTTGCTGGGGAGGACACGATATACAAAGTGATCATTCTGTTCGCTCTAGGAGTTATATCATTCTTAATTACTTGGATCAATAATCGATGGAGCACGAAAACGGAGCAAACGGAAAAGGAGCAAACGGAAGCACATTAATCGTTCTTATGTATGATTGACGTAACTACTTGGGGGGTTATAATACGTGTATAGATAAATAGGTGGTGAAGAATTGGATGAGGCTCAAACATATAGATACGATACAAGATGGTGACATTGTCGGCAAGCCAATTCTTCTTGAGAATGGTAATGTACTTATAGGAGTAGGTCTAAAGCTTAACGGTCGATTTGTCGAAAGGTTACGCAAGCTAGGTATCGATCGAGTTTATATTGAAGACGCGCATACGATGGATATCATTCCAGAGGATGTAATTGAAGATGAGACGCGCAAGGAAGCAGTCAGTACAGTTCATAAAACGATGACAGACTTAATAGATATTACGATTACAAAGGGTAGATCTATAAATCGAGATATTGGCACTACGTTCCGTAATGTATTCAATGCAATCCTATCTGATCTATCCCGTAAGAAGAACGTTATGATCAACCTGACGAATCTGCACACGACAGAGGGCTATTTATTCCATCATAGCGTGAATGTTGCCATATTAGCTGGTATTCTGGGGTTATCTAAGGGTTATAACCGTCAGCAGATGGAGGAGCTTGGTGTCGGAGCCCTATTATTCGATATCGGAATGACACAAATCCCAATCGAGGTGTGGAATAAGAAGGATGTTCTGAGTGATGCCGAAAGAGCTTTTGTGCAGACGCACACGGAGAAGGGATTTGATTTACTTCGAAATCGTTTCGATATTTCATTATTATCTGCACACTGTGCATTCCAGCACCATGAGCGTTACGATGGGCAAGGTTATCCTAGACAATTAAAAGCGAGTGAAATTCACGAATACGCTCAGATTGTAGCGATTGCCGATGTGTTCGATGCTCTAACATCTACTAGACAGTATCGTAATCGCTACAAACCTAACGATGCGATCGAGTTTCTATTCGCATCAGGTAACGCCAGATTCGACTTGGAGATTGTCCGTCTATTCTGCAAGAACATATGCATCTATCCGGTATCCACAACCGTTATGCTCAGCTCTGGACAAATTGGAGTGGTATCGGCTAACCACCAAGGAACCATTCAGCGTCCAACCGTAAGAGTTCTGCGCGAATCCGATGGCAGAGAAGTCAGTTCACCATATGAGCTTGATATGCGTAAGGAACTAACCGTTACGATCATCAGCTCTTTGTAGAGCGTGAGAATATCCAGCGAAAGCCGAAGGATTTAGCTTCGGTTTTTGCTTTACCCTCCTTGTCAAGGGTGATGGAGGCATTAATCTCTCCACCGAGTAAGATGAGCACGCTGCTTAGATACAGCCAGATCAGTAGGATAATGATTCCGCCAAGACTTCCATATGTCGTCGTATAGCTGGAGAAGTGATTCACATAGTAGGAGAAGGATAAAGAGATGATCACCCATCCAACGGTTGTGAATAGTGCGCCAGGCAGTACATCATAGAAGCGAACTCTGCGATTCGGTGCAGTGTAATACAGTAAGGCGAACACGGTGCACATGATAACCAAGGTAAGAATATACTTCGTTGGTCCCCACAGCACTTCGAATGAATTAGGGGTATCGAATACACCAAATACATAACGTCCAATCATTTGGCCGAATACGAGCAGTACGAAAGCAAGGCATATAACAATGGATAGACTTATTGTATAGATAATGGAGATCCCTTTAACCTTCCAATAGGGGCGACGTTCTGATACATCATAAGCTTTATTAAGTGTGCGGATAATGGCCATCATCCCATTGGATGCCGTCCAGATGGCAGCGATCATCCCGAGGGAAAGTACAGCTGTACTCCGTTCATGTATAATTTCCTTGAACAGATCATTAACTAAGGGTCCAACAGCTGTAGGCATAATAGATATAAGATCAGCTAGAATATCCTCCCTACTAAGTGGCGTGTATGCGCTAAGCGTAATAAGGAAGATGACAAAGGGGAAGAAGGATAGAATGAGATAATAGGTTAATTGTGCACCAAGCGCTGGCACCTCATCATCCTGGATGCGGTAATATAAGTCGTGCAGGAATCGAATAAATGGTTTCATTATTGGAGCACCTCCGTTCTGTAGATATGAGAATATACTAGTTATAGTATACTATATACATTCCCCACTGAGTGGAGCATCCTCTTATTGAAGCATTCTTTAGGCTCGTCTATCTCCATAATGATTCCCCAATATCGAATATTTACCCCAACTAGAGACTAGTATGAATCATGAGAGGAATTTGTTATATTCAGTATATTATGAAACATATGATATGAATGATGGAGGATGATAAAGTTGAATGCACATGAGATTGATTATGAGATTATTGGCGAAGAGATGCAGTTTGTTGAGATTGAATTGGATCCCGAAGAGAGTGTGGTCGCAGAAGCAGGCAACATGATGATGATGGATGACTCGATATCGATGGAAACCATATTCGGTGATGGTAGTAATCCAAACCAAGGAATTATGGGTAAGCTGATGGGTGCAGGCAAACGTCTGCTTACAGGAGAAAGCTTATTCATGACTGTATTCACGAATAAAGGACAGGGTAAACGACGTGTCTCCTTTGCATCCCCATACCCAGGTAGAATTCTTCCTATGGATCTGAGTGAATTGCAGGGTCAGCTCGTCTGCCAGAAGGATTCCTTCTTATGTGCAGCTAAGGGAGTGTCCGTTAGTATCGCCTTCCAACGCAAGCTAGGAGCAGGTTTGTTCGGAGGAGAAGGCTTCATTATGCAGAAGCTGGAGGGTGATGGATTGGCCTTCGTTCATGCAGGTGGAGCGATCTGTGAACGAGTGCTTCAGCCTGGGGAGATTCTCCGCGTAGATACAGGCTGCCTAGTTGCGATGACACAGGATATCGACTATGACATTGAGTTTGTTAAGGGTATTAAGACAGCGATCTTCGGTGGAGAGGGTTTGTTCTTCGCTCGACTACGCGGACCCGGTAAGGTGTGGATTCAATCCCTGCCATTCAGTCGGCTGGCAGATCGAATTGTATCCGCATCGGGGAATACGGGACGCAAGGAAGAAGGAAGCGTGCTAGGTGGACTAGGACGGATGCTGGATGGACGGTAAATTTCATTAAACACAAATTGAAAAGCTCCCCGGCGTGAGGTCAACTCTTGCGGGAGAGCTTTTTTTTGCCGTTAAGCAGGAGAAGACGTCATAGACAGTGGCTCAGGTGCAGGAATGCCTCTTCTCAACCGGAGCTGGTGATGTATGCGGCATTGGAACTTTATGGATTGCCGTCCGTAAGATACAATGGCAGTATACAGCATTTAAATAAACAAGGTCGAAGGGAGAGATTTATTTGAGTACGATGATTTCAATGCTTCATTCCCCAACTAAGACATTCGAATATATACGCGAGAGAGGTGGCTCGTTCCTCATACCATTGATCATGCTTCTGATCATTGCGGTGCTGATTGTATTCCTCCAGCTTCCCATTATTGAAAGATCGATGGAACTTCAGGAAGTAAACTTGGAGGGCACTGGTATTTCGGAAGATACAATGAAGCAGATTGGTGTATACATAGCTTTCGTAACTGCTCCGATTGTTGTAGCGGTTTCGACATTCTTCATGGGTTTATTATTGCTGCTCCTTAACTTAATTGTTCGTGGAGAGGCAACATATATGCAGCTAGTTAAGGTCGCGCTGTTCTCTCAAATCCCAGGTCTGATAAACGGACTCATCTCAGGAATCATGACGCGTGCAACTGATGCAGAGTCCGAGCAGGATATCTTATTTAGCTTAGGGGCACTTATGCAAGAGAAGGAAGGATTCCTATTTGGTGTAGCCAACATCCTAAATCCATTCACTTTGTGGGGACTGGCGATACTTATTATCGGCGCTTCAGTCATGTGTCGCCGCCCCATTAGGACGGTTGGCTTATGGATTGGAGGATTATGGTTAGTTGTCCAGCTCATTCTCGCTACACTAGCTTAGACGGATAAGGAAGTGGAAGAATATGCGTAAGAAGTGGATAATCGCACTTATTATCATAATATGTACAATCGCATTCATATTCATTAATGTTTCGAGGATGAACAAGAGTGAGTCCGTTCAATTGACAACAACACAGGAGGGAGTAATCCAAGAAACCATCTTCGCGAGTGGAAAGCTTAACACAACAGTAGAGACCATTCATTACATTCATCAGAATGGACTTGTTAAGCAGATGGACATTCAACAAGGCGATCGTGTTGTTGTAGGACAGAGTCTCCTTCTAATGGATACACAAGATTGGGAGAAGCAGCTTCTAGTAGAAGAGAATAGTAAGCAGATGATTGTCATAGAACGAGATTTGTTTAAGAAGCAGAAGTTAGCATCAGCTAAGGAACAGCTTCAGTCAGGTGTGGAGGCACAGACGATTATCGACCCCAGCGAGATCGAGCTCTATGAGCTGCGATTAAAGCAGGCTGATCTTTCCATTGAATCCCTTAAGGCGAAGATCGCAGCGAATGCCTTACATTCAACCGTGGATGGTGTTGTTACAGAGGTGCTTGTCAATCAAGGTCAGACTGTCGCGCAAGGGACGACAGCAATAACAGTAGTTGATCAAAGCTTACTTCGCGTAAAGGCATACTTGAATGAGCTTGACGTAGGTAAAGTGACTACGGGCATGGCAGCAACGATAACTGGTGACGCTTTTGCGAATAGCTATAGAGGGAAGGTCAGCTATCTAGCGCCGGTTGCAATACCTGTTGATGCGGCCGCCAGAGATGCTGCGGTAGAACTATGGGTAGATGTAGATACACCCGATGACCAGCTTCGACCTGGCTACAACGCAACAGTGGAAATCGCAATTAGTCAAACGCCCAGCTTATTAGTGCCGTTGTCTGCAATCCGCCATACTGGAGATAGAACCATCGTGTACATGATTGAAGATGGACTAGCTATAGAACGTGAAGTGACAACAGGCGATGATGACGGGGAGAACATAGAGATCCATACTGGGCTTCAAGCGGGAGATCGGATTATTACGACGCTATCGAACGAGATTGCTGCAGGAAACAAGGTGAAGGAGCAATGATCGAATTAAGCCAAATCTCAAAAACCTATCGCCTCGGCTCATTGGAGGTTTCCGCGCTAAAGCCGGTTAATTTAACAATCCAGAAGGGCGAGTTTGTAGCTATTATGGGACCCTCGGGCTCAGGAAAGTCGACCCTAATGAATATAATGGGCTGTCTAGATCTTCCTACGACGGGTACTTATTCCTTGGATGGGCAAGAGGTGCAGTCTTTGTCAGAAGAGGAGCTCTCTGGAGTGCGTAATCGGAAAATCGGCTTTGTATTTCAGAGCTTCAATCTATTAGGAAGACAGACGGTGCTGAAGAATGTAGAGCTTCCGATGATGTACGGGGGAATAGTGAAAAAAGAGAGATCGGAACGAGCCAGGGAATTGTTGAGGAAGGTTGGGCTTAGTGATCGAATGACACATCGTCCCATTGAATTGTCGGGTGGTCAGAAGCAAAGGGTGGCCATAGCCCGCGCCTTAACGATGAATCCCTCGATTCTGCTCGCCGATGAGCCTACAGGGAATCTAGACTCACAATCCTCTATTGAGATTATGGGTTTATTCGAGCAGATTAATGCAGAGGGTGCTACGGTTATTCTGGTTACACATGAGCCAGATATCGCTGAGCATGCTCGACGTATTGTTCGATTCGGTGATGGAACAATTATCGATGATATAAGTAAAGGGAGTGTGTAGTCCTTGAGCATATGGGAGAGCATCTTAGTTGCCGTGGAAAACCTGCGGATTAACAAGCTCCGTTCCTTTCTTACGATCATTGGGATTGTTGTTGGTGTCGGAGCAGTGGTCACGGTCGTTTCCATTGGCGAGGCGGGCAAATCTTCAGTTGTTTCTGAAATCTCGCAGTATGGTGCAGGATTTTTTATGGTATATCCGAATTACCAGGATGCGAATGTGCAGAATGACATTCAAATTACGATGCGAGATGTTGATCAAATTCGTAAGCTTGAAGGTATTCAGACAGTGACAGGCAATGTATCATTACAGATGCGGTCAAAGATAGGGAAGGAAACACCAGCCTTCTCAATTACAGCAAGCACTTCGGATTTGATTAAGCAGGAGAAGATGGATTTAGTGGCAGGACGTTTCTTTACTGGAGCAGAAGAGAGGGCTAGACAAAGAGTGCTTATTGTAGATTCAGCCTTCTCAATGAAATTCTTCAATACGACGACAGGTGCACTTAACCAGAAGCTTCCGCTTGCTGGGAAGATCTATCGAATTATTGGTATATATAAGAAGCCTGAATCCCTCCTAAGCGGACTTGGAGGCGAGAGCTTTAATGGATATATGCCGATTTCTGCGCTGCCTAATGTTACAGACAATATACGTGTTGATTATATTCAGGCAAGTACGAATTCTGAGGATACACAATATGTTGCTGGTATCATGATGGAAGTGAAACAGCTGTTGGCGAAGCGACACAACACAGAAGAACGATCCTATATCTCTCAGACAGGGGAGCAGGCTCAGGATCAGATCAGCTCGATATTTAACATCCTGCAAACCATTATCGGTTCGATTGCGGGAATATCGCTGCTCGTTGGTGGGATTGGCGTCATGAACATTATGCTAGTCTCCGTTACAGAACGAACGAGGGAGATTGGTATTCGTAAAGCGATTGGTGCGACGCCGGGAGCGATTATGGGACAATTCATTATTGAAGCAGTTATTCTATCGTTCTTAGGAGGATTCATTGGAGCGGCGCTTGGATTAGGTGGTGCATTCATCTTCGCGATGTTCACAGGCTGGCCGTTCTTGGTATCCTGGTGGGCGATGCTGCTTGCCTTCGTATTCTCTGCAGCGGTAGGTATTTTCTTCGGATTATATCCGGCTAACAAGGCAGCAAAGCTACAGCCGATCGAGGCTCTACGATATGAATGAACGATAACTCCTGTTATACAATAGTAGTGAACCTGTTATATAAGATATATAACAGTCATTATGTAGCATTGAATGGGTAGATTTGTTATTTGCAAGGAAGTTGTTGTAATACTATTTCTATGCTGTTATTATTGAGATACATGTTTTTATACGTTATTTATACGTTGATATAAGTGGAAAGGGGTTAAGACATGACAACACTCCCAAAGGTTAATGAACTTGGATTTTTTGAAATTCGTCTTGAAGCTATCGGAGGACTTGGTGCCAACCTAGCAGGTAAGATGCTAGCGGAGGCAGGAGTAATCGGTGCTGGTTTGAACGGGGTTAGCTTCTCTTCCTATGGTTCTGAGAAGAAGGGCTCTCCTGTAAAAGCGCATATTCGCTTCTGTGAGCCAGCAACGAACATTAGGGATACCACACCCGTTGAACGACCGCACGTAGTTGGTATTTTCCATGAGAACCTCTATAAGACTGTTAATGTAGTAAGTGGTACTTATGCGGATAGTATTATTCTAGTGAATTCTAGTAAAACGCCAGAGCAGCTGAAGGAAAAGCTGAATTTGGTTGGCGGTACAATTGCGGTTGTTGATGCGATGGGAATTGCAATAGAAGAGAATAATCGTGCGAATATGGCAATGATGGGCGGCTTATTCCGACTCTGCGACTTTCTGGATAAACAAATTATGTACGATATTATCCAGAAGTCTCTTGGCAAGAAGTACCCAGCTGCTGTTGCACCAGCTATTCGGACATTCGACCGCGGATATAATGAAGTGAAATTCCACACCTTTGAACTTGCTGAGGGTGTAAGTATGCCTGAATTTAAACGATGGGATATCCCAACGCTTGGTTACGAGACAATGCCATTGGGCGGTGTAATCACAAATCCAGGTAATAGTGTGCTTAAGGATATCAGTATTTCACGTTCTGGTATGATGCCCCACTTTCACGAAGATAAATGCATTCATTGTGCAGCGTGTGATACCGCCTGTCCAGATTTCTGTTTCGTATGGGAAGAGCAAGAGGATAAGAAGGGTCGTCCACAGATGTTCCTTCAAGGTATCGATTATCAATATTGCAAGGGCTGTCTGAAATGTGTTGTCGCTTGCCC
This sequence comes from Caryophanales bacterium UBA4100, assembly GCA_002383285.1. Classification (GTDB taxonomy): domain Bacteria; phylum Bacillota; class Bacilli; order Paenibacillales; family UBA4045; genus UBA4045. The sequence continues at coordinate 43,092 of DFXU01000058.1, read as the reverse complement.
AACAGAAGCTTTGTCGGATGCAAGGGAGAATGACGATGGGTATGCAGAAGAGAATCGTGTTCCACATAAGTGGGATTTTGTAACCAAATTGGCCTAATTAGTATGATATGAAAGGTGGTAACAAGGATGTCTATTGAGATTGAGAAAGAAAAAGGCTCGGGTACTGTTGAGCAGCGGATGGTTTACGAGTCCGGTAACGAGATGGCAGCATATGCCGCACACCAAATCAACTATCATGTTATGGGGTATTTCCCTATATCTCCTTCTACAGAAGTTGCTCAGTATCTTGATTTAATGAAAGCTAGTGGAAAGCATGATATTGCCTTGATATGTGCCGACGGCGAGCATGGCTCGGCCGGTATATGCTATGGTGCTTCGGCAGCGGGCGGACGTGTATTCAATGCTACGAGCGCGAATGGTTATCTATATATGATCGAGCAGATGCCTGTTCAATCGGGAACGCGATTCCCGATGGTTATGAATCTAATTTGCCGCTCTGTATCCGGGCCTCTGAATATTCATGGTGACCACTCAGATTTGTATTATGCACTAAACACAGGCTGGCCTATTCTCATGTGTCGTGATCCGCAAGCGGTTTACGATATGAATATTATGGCATTAAAGCTAGCGGAGGATCCGGAAGTTAGATTGCCAGTTATGGTAGCGCAAGATGGATTCTTCACTTCTCACCAGAAGCGCCGCGTAATGACGATGGCTACTCGTGAAGACGTGCATGCATTCGTTGGTGCGGAGCCATTAGTGATTAACCAGGTGCTAGATCGTAACAATCCGATCACTGTTGGTCCATATATGAACGAACCGGACTATATTAATAACTGTTACCAGCAATCCGAAGCGATGTACCGTGCAGAGGATGTGTTCGATCGTATTCGTAAGGAATATGCGGTATTAACAGGTCGAGATTATCCTATTCTAGATTTATATATGATGGAGGATGCTGAGGTTGCTGTATTCCTCATGAATTCATCTTCTGAGATTATCCGTGATGTAGTTGATGATCTAAGATCTAAAGGCATTAAAGCGGGCTCTATTGCACCTAATATGATTCGTCCGTTCCCTGCGAAGCAGATCGCTGAAGCGTTAAAGAATGTTAAGGCGATTACAGTCGGTGACCGTGCTGATTCTTATGGTGCGCATGGCGGTAATATGACGCTTGAGATTAAAGCAGCTCTTCATACTTATGGGAATAGCTCAACATTGGTCGTTAGCCGTGTTTATGGCCTTGGCGGTAAGGATTTCTACGCTGAGGATGGTCATACCATGTTCCAATTAGCATTGGATGCGGTTGACAAGGGAAGAGTGGAGAAGTCCTTCGATTACCTAGGAGTTACCAAGGGCGAGAAGGAGAAAGCGCCAGAGCGCATTCTAAACCCTATGAAATACGAAGATTTAGTATCGGGATTAATTAAGGTTACACCAAATGAAGAAACGGGTATGTTAAGCGTTCGCGTTCCTCCATTGCGTCAGCTGACGAAAAAACCGAAGCGTCTTGCTTCCGGGCATGGCGCTTGTCCTGGCTGCGGTATCTTCTCGGGTCTAGAAATTTTCTTCAAAGGCATTGAAGGCGATATTATTGCATTGTATCACACGGGCTGTGCGATGGTTGTTACTACAGGCTATCCTTACTCCTCACACAAAGCTACGTATATTCATAACCTGTTCCAGAACGGCGCTGCCACGCTATCCGGTGTTGTTGAGATGTTCTGGGAGCGCAAGCGTCGCGGTGAGCTTGATCAATATGGTCTGAAGGATGACTTCACCTTCGTCATGATTACAGGCGATGGCGGTATGGATATTGGTATGGGGCCGGCGATTGGTGCAGCATTGCGTAATCATAGGATGATTATTCTTGAGTATGATAATGAAGGATACATGAATACTGGAGCACAGCAGTCCTATTCAACACCGATAGGTCACCGTACTTCCACATCCAATATAGGTACACATCAAGTCGGTAAAGTATTCCACCATAAGGATACAGCGCAGATTATGGCTGCCACGAACATCTCCTATGTATTCACAGGCTCTGAAGCTCATCCGCAGGATTTGCTGAAGAAGGGTGCGAAAGCGCAGTGGTACGCTCAGAATGTGGGCTTAGTATATGGTAAGATTCTGATCGCTTGTCCATTGAACTGGTTGTCAGAGGATAAGGATGGACAGACGATCATTGGTGACGCGGTAGATTGTTGCTTCTTCCCGCTCTATGAGATTGAGCAGGGTGTAACAACGATTACTTATGATCCAGAGGAGAAGGGTAAACGTGTTCCATCTACAGATTGGTTGAAGACGATGGGTAAGACGAAGCATCTGACTAAACCTGAGAATGCGGAAATCCTCAAGGAGTTCGATAAGGAAATCGAGCGTCGCTGGCGCAGACTGAAAGCGAAGCACGAGAATCCAGTACTATAAAGATAAAGCATCTAAGTAAAAGGGAGTCGGCAAATTGCCGACTCCCTTTTACTTAGATTAATATAACGTTATCCTTCCGAGCGATTCAACCAGAACTCCTCACACTGGGTTGAACAGAACAGATTATACTTCACCTCGCACGATGTACAGCATATGTGCTGCTTGTGGCAGAAGTCATTCGCACAGTTGATATAACGATCCTCAGGTGCGCCGCAATGGTAGCAGGTTCCCACAACAACAGGCTCAACTTGATTTACGGGAACGGAGATGCGTTCGTCGAATACATACATTCTGCCATCGAAAAGCTGGCCTTGAACCTCGGGATCCTTCCCGTAAGTTACAATACCACCGTCTAGCTGATATACATTCTGAAAGCCTTCCTTCATCAGAAAGCCGGATAGCTTCTCGCAACGAATCCCGCCAGTGCAATAAGTCAATATCGGCCTATCCTTAAAGCCTTGCATATTCTCTCTAATCCACTCTGGAAACTCGCGGAAGGATTCAACCTCGGGGCGAATGGCATTGCGGAAGTGTCCGATATCATATTCATAGTCGTTGCGCCCATCGATTACAATGACATCCTCTTGCTGCAGCATCTCATAGAATTGCTTCGGCTTGAGGTGAGTACCCGTGATTTCATTAGGGTTGACATCGTCTTCGAGTCGGAATGTAACTAATTCCTTTCTCGGACGAACGAAGATTTTCTGAAAGGCATGCTCCTCAGCATCATCAATCTTGAATACAAGGTCCCTAAATAAGGGGTGGTTATGCATGTATGCGATATATTGATTTGTCTGTTCAACGGTTCCTGAAACTGTACCATTAATGCCCTCGTGTGCGACTAGGATGCGACCCTTAAGTCCTACCTCCTTGCAGAAAGCCAAATGCTCAGCAGCAAATTCCGCTACGTCTGAGATCGTCACATATTTATAATACAGCAGCACCCGAAAGGGTTTGTTCTCGCCCTCTACTGGAGTGTAGACGAATCTAGAATCTCCGCTTGGATATATAGTACTCATGATTAATGTCTCCGTTTCATTCGAATATGCATCATGATGAATGCGACTCTATTATACCCGAATTTTCCGTGGGTTTCACATTCGCTTCTCATATACTGTTAATCTCTGCTCTGAATAACTAAGAGTATTCCGGTGCGGATGTCCACTTGGCCTGTCTCGCCTGTCAGCACGTTGCTGATCGCTAATGAATGTCCCATAATTAGAGTAGCCTCATGTAGCGGATACTGAAAGCCAGTGAGTGTTACGCCAGATACCTCGAGGGTAAGGGGGATTAGTGATACGTGAGTAAATCCTTCCGCAGCGGTAACGGCTAGTGAGCGGTCTGTAAGTTGAATGATATTGAATTCATCAATAATTGAACAGGCAATTCCAATAGAAGATGCCTTAAGTAGAAGGTGGATGTTAGCGAGTGAATGGTCCATTCGTGTGCCAAGTGCTCCCAGAAGGATAATCTCTACGGGCTTCATTGCTGCAGCATGATGAAAGGCTAGCTCTGTATCGGATTCATCCTTAAGAATGGCGTCGCAGGATAAGAATTCATCAGTATGCCGCTGGATAATTACCTTCTCTTGCTCGGTTACTGAATCGAAATCGCCGACGGCGAGGTCTAGACGGTAGCCATGTTCAATGAGGAATAGCGCACCGCGGTCTGCGCCAATCACATAATCGGTTGGCTTAATTTCATCAAGTGCCCAAGTACCTATTCGGCCGCCAGTTACGATTATAACGCGCCGCTGACTACTGTTCATGGATAATTCCACCTTCCAAGGTCATACGCTTTGTTACTAAGAATAAAGAGAGTAGAAAGTTGATGTTACTCTTATTGTAATCTTTTTGCGTTTAGTTGAACAAGTGTTGAGATCGTTGATAGAGCTAGAATTGCAGAAATGAACTTTTGGCCATAGCTGATCGTATTATGGGTAAGCATCGAATATGGGGGGAGTGATGAGGTAGATGGAGGAGCAGGCGACAATTAAACTGGCGCAGCAAGGAGATACTGCTGCTCTAGCGCGGTTGCTCAAGGAGCATTACTCTTATGTATTGAGATATTTGGTTAAGATTACCTTCGATCCAATCTGGGCTGAAGATCTGGCTCAGGAAACGATGCTGAGGTGTATTCATAAGATTAAGCTCTATAATGGTCAATCGAAATTCTCCTCATGGCTGATAACTATTGCAACCCGTATACATATTGATCAACTGCGTCGGAGGCAGCGTGAACGTAACTGGCAAGATGTGGAGAACGATGCACGTAAGATTAAATTTCAAGCAGCATATTACGATGATGATTGGCCAATTGTATTAGAAGCGCTAGCGGGGATCTCGGCGAATGCACGAACAGCAATTATACTTAAACATTACTATGGCTATTCATTAGATGAAATTGCAGAGATGATGGATGCACCGGTCGGAACAATCAAGTCCAGAATACATAATGGGATAACACTAATTAGAAAGGAGGTTGCTGACCATGACGAATACGAATGAAGAATGGGAGCGAGAGTTGCAAGAAGGGTTGAATCGAATGGACAGCTGGGTTACACCTTCAGTTGCTGACCTGCATGTTTGGGAGAAGCTAGTTGTAGATGAAAGACGCTCTCAGCGTAAGAAGCTGATTAGGGAGCTATCTATTTTCTGGATTATTGCTGCTGTTGTATTGGTCTTAGGTTTTCTGAGCATAACTCAATTACCGATCGTCTATGTGATGGTGCAGCTAGCTGGCTTACTCGGATTTCCGATATACGGGGTTCTCAAGGAGAGAAAGCGGGTGAGAATCCAATGATGAGAGATATAGATGGGCTTCCGCTGTATGCGTTTATACTCATCCTGCTTGGAGCTGCGATTATATTGATAGTGCAAGGGACTTGGCTGTTTCTTGATGCTAGGAAGCGTGGGGCGAACGCTTGGTTCTGGGGAATATGGGGATGTATTCAGTCTCCGTTACCTCTTATCGTCTACTGGGTCGTTGTAAGAAGGAGGAAGAAGAAATCATAAGAGCGTGAGAGGATTTGCGCATTAGACATACTGATTTATTACTGCGAGGAGGTATTATCGATGGAGAACATACTTAGCAGCATTCCGTGGGCTATTATAGCACCAATACTGGTTCTTCAGTTTATCTTGATGGTTGTTGCGCTCATATCCTGTATTCGTCAGGAAGAGACGAATGGACCCAAGTGGTTATGGGTCGTGTTGATTATATTCATTAACTTATTGGGACCCATACTATACTTTGTCATAGGCAGGAGGCAGAACTAGTATGGCGCTCCTAGAGGTTCATCAGCTCTCCAAGAGCTTTAATTCTACACAGGCAGTCAAGAGCATCAGCTTCAGTGTGGATAATGGCCGTTGTGTAACGCTACTCGGACCTAATGGTGCTGGTAAGACAACAACGCTCCGTATGCTATCTGGACTGCTCAAGCCAAGTCAGGGTTCAATCCATTTCACGGAGATGACTAAGGGTGAAGACTTACGTAGGTTTATCGGCTATTTGCCACAATATCCGATGTTCTATAATTGGATGAGCGGCCAAGAGTATTTGGTATATGTGGGACAGCTGGCTTTGATGCACAAGAGGGCTGCTAATGATCGAGCTATTGAATTGTTAGCTAGGGTCGGTCTTGCGGATGCGGGGAGAAGAAGAATCAGTGGTTATTCCGGTGGAATGAGACAACGCTTGGGAATTGCTCAGGCGATGATGCATAACCCGAAGCTGGTCATTCTCGACGAGCCAGTGTCCGCATTGGATCCGATTGGTCGCCGTGAGGTGTTGGATATGATGCGCGACATCAAGAAGGAAACGACAATTCTGTTCTCAACCCATGTCCTGCCTGATGCCGAGGAGATTAGTGACGACCTATTGATCATGAATGAGGGTCAGATAGTCGTGGCGGGCAGCATGAAATCCGTCATGGATGAATACCGGCAGCCGATTATTCGACTGCGTGGAGAGACCTCGTTGGAGGTGTGGCAGCAGAGTCTATCAGCATTAGAAGGTATCGAGAGCGTAGTATGCAATGGGGAGTATGTAGAGCTGCAGGTTACGGATATGACAATAGGTAGATCGTCTTTAGTCAAGCTCCTTGCAGATCAGTGCATTGCCATTCGCAAGCTCGAGGTCGCTGAGTTATCGCTGGAGGATATATTCATGAAGGCGGTGAATGTATGATGCGACAATGGATCGTGATGTATAACAAAGAAATGCTAGAGATGTGGCGTAGCTTCAAGTGGTTGTGGGTTCCTCTAGTTTTCGTTCTATTGGGAATTATGCAGCCGGTGTCAACGTACTATCTACCACAAATTCTTGAAAGTGCGGGTGGGTTGCCTGAAGGTGCTGTTATAGAAATCCCGACACCAAGCGGAGAACAGGTTATGGCGGAGGTCATGAGCCAATTTAGCACGATGGGTGTGCTAGTATTGGTGCTAGCTGGAATGGCTATAATCTCAGGGGAGAAGTCAAGCCGAGCAATTGCGCTGATCCTTGTTCGTCCTCTGCCTCATTCCAGTTTCATTACAGCCAAATGGGCGGGGCTGGCCACCCTGACAGCTGCCTCCTTACTATTAGGTAGCTTGGCGGGCTGGTATTACACAGAGCTCCTGTTCAGTAGTGTAGATATGATGAATGTAGTTAGAGGTGTATCCGTTTATGGATTGTGGATGATTTTTGTGATCTCCGTGCTCGTTCTAATGAGTACGCTACTACGAGGGGGTAGTGCGGCAGCGTTCGTAACCATTCTGATCGCTGTATGCTTCTCCATACTAACAGGCTTGTTCGAGTCATGGATGCTATGGAGCCCAGCGCGTCTCACTCATCATACCTCAAGCTTTCTTCTATTCGGAGTGGGTGGCGACGGAGTCATGTTAAGTATAGGTATAACAATGGCTTTAGTAATAGCCGTATTGATGTCTGCAGTAGCAGCTCTGAAACGACAGGAGCTTGGAGACTGAGCATATTAAGGAATGATTATGGATAAGATGGCAGGCAAGACCTCTATAGTGACAGGGGTCGTGCCTGCCATTTCGCCATCCATATGTATATCTAGAGCTTCCTTGGCATCAATCTGTATGCTTCGCCCTCGGTAGAAGGTAACTCCTTTATGATGAATATGAGTTCCCTTGTACACTTGGGGGAATACTCGAAGAAGCTCTACGCGATGAATAGCGCTGACGATACATAACTCAGCTTGGCCAGACACAGGGTCTGCTAATGGGCAGATCTGCATCCCGCCCCCGTAATATGGGATATTCGCAGTTGCGATAAACCAAACCTTGTCAGCTAAGATGGGCTCACCGTCTATGGATAAGGCTGTGGAGCTGGTTCGGTATGTAAATAAGACGCGGACTAAGGATAGCACATAGGATAGTCTTCCGAGCTTTAATCGATTCAATAGTCTCTTATAGCTCGCCTCGTTGGTAACCCGTGCTATTCGTCCATCTAATCCAACGCCAATCGAATTCACGGCAATACGATCATTCATCTTAATAAGGTCGATACAACGAATGTTGGGTGTGCTGGATAGAACTATCTCTAGGGCGAATACAGGCTGTGATGGAATGCCGTGAGCTCGAGCATAATCATTGCCTGACCCTGCTGGAATATGACCGAGTGATTTAGTGCAGTGTGTTGAGATCGGTACATAGGATGGATCAGGATGGGCAGCTTGGTTGGATTGTGTAATCCGATTGGTTTCAAGATATACGCTTGCACTATAGATTCCGTTGGCTACCTCATATACTGTACCGTCTCCACCGACAGCGACAATAATAGTTACCTCTATCGAATCTCTCGCCCACTCCAATGCGAATTGCTCAGCATCTAGCCTCCCCCTAGTGAAGCGGACCATGTAAGATACCTCACGGTTTCTCAACACAGCCTCAAGTTGCTGCCATACTTTTCGTCCGCGTCCATTGCCTGAAGCTGGATTGACCACAAACCCGATCATACTCTTATATCCCCCTTGATCATTGCCTAGTTACTAGTTAACAAGATATATGGAGGAATGACAAGCTTTTTCTCTTCTGCGGTAGAACAGTCAGTTAACTGTCATATTACGTTTGAATATGGGCTATTAGAGGTAAGTATATAAAGCATGAATGCTTCTGCTCCTTCTGGTAAAACTATAAAATCTAAGTCCATTTGATTCTGTATTACTACAATTAAAAACTGTTATATACAGATTATTTTTATAAATCCTTTAATAACACGAATTATTGTTGTATAATTTATGAAACAGTTTAATTTATTTATATAACAGTTTCTTGGCGTAAAATAATTCATAGATGGAGTTGAAGAATATGAGTAAACACTATGCAAGTTTGAACGAGATTGAGGCATTATCGATTCTTGATGAGGAAGGTAATGTGATCAATGAGAAGGAGATGCCAGCAATCGATGATTCACAGCTTAAGGAGCTCATGAAGCGGATGGTGTTCACTCGAATCTGGGATCAACGAGCGGTAAGCCTTGGTCGTCAAGGACGTCTTGGATTCTACGCACCTGTATCAGGTCAGGAAGCTTCAATGATTGGCAGCCAATTCGCACTTAAGAAGGAGGATTATATTCTTCCTGGATATCGGGATATTCCACAGATTTATTGGCATGGGTTTCCATTGTATCAAGCATTCTTATATTCTCGTGGCCATCAGCATGGGGGTCAGATTCCTGAAGATGTGAACGTATTGATGCCGCAGATTATTATTGGTGCACAGATTGTTCAAGCGTCTGGTGTGGCGATGGGACTGAAGAAACGTGGTAATAAGCAGGTTGCTGTTACTTACACTGGAGATGGTGGTTCGTCACAGGGCGATTTCTATGATGGTATGAATTTTGCGGGGGTCTTTAAGCTGCCGGCTGTGTTTATTGTACAGAATAATGGATATGCGATATCTACACAGAGGGCTGATCAGACTGCTGCGGGTTCGATTGCCCAGAAGGCGGTAGCGGCAGGTATCACGGGTGTTCAGGTGGATGGGATGGACGTATTAGCGGTTTACAAAGCGGTATTCGATGCTGCAGAACGAGGAAGAGCTGGAGAGGGGCCTACCTTAATCGAAACACTTACTTATCGCTTCGGCCCACATTCACTCTCAGGTGATGACCCTACTCGCTATAGAACGAAGGAAGAGTCTGGGGAATGGGAGCAGAAGGATCCATTAGTTCGTTACCGTAAATTTATGGAGAACAAGGGTCTGTGGTCAGATGAAGAAGAAACAGCTCTTATCGAAGAAGCCAAAGCTGCCGTAGCTGAGGCTATTAAGAAAGCTGATGAAATTGAGAAGCTAACAATTCCTGACTTACTGGATTCCGTTTTTGAACATATTACTCCACAAGCTGAGGAACAGAAGCGAGATTTCATTAGCGTACGGGAGGGGAAATAATCATGGCACAAATGACGATGATTCAAGCTATTACCGACGCAATGCGCATAGAGCTAAAGAATGATCCAAACGTGCTCGTATTCGGTGAGGATGTAGGACATTATGGCGGTGTCTTCCGCGCGACTGAAGGATTACAGAAGGAATTTGGTGAGGATCGTGTATTCGATACACCATTAGCTGAGTCTGGAATTGGTGGATTGGCAATTGGACTAGGGATAACGGGTTATCGTCCAATAGCAGAAATCCAATTTATTGGATTTATCTATGAGGCGCTAGACTCAATCATGGGTCAGTCGGCACGGTTGAGATTTCGTTCAGGTGGACGATATCATAGTCCGATTACGTTCCGCTCGCCCTTCGGCGTTGGTGTCAAGGCTGCTGAATTCCATACGGATAATCTAGAAGGGCTGCTCGCACAGGCGCCTGGGTTGAAGGTCGTTATTCCATCTAATCCTTATGATGCCAAAGGCTTACTCATCTCCTCGATTCGCGATAATGACCCGGTCTTCTTCATGGAGCATATGAAGCTATATCGTTCATTCCGAGCTGAGGTGCCAGAAGGTGAATATACCGTGCCTCTTGGCAAGGCGAATGTAGTCAGAGAAGGTACGGATGCGACCATAATTACTTATGGGGCTATGGTTCATACTTCGCTGAAGGCGGCTGAAGAAATTGAGAAATCACGGGGAGCTAACATTGAGGTCATCGATTTAAGAACAGTTAGTCCCCTTGACATTAATACCATCATTGCTTCAGTTGAAAAAACAGGGCGTGCCATCGTCGTACAAGAAGCACAACGATTAACAGGCGTAGCAGCTGAGGTTGTCGCTCAGATTAATGAGAAAGCGATTCTACGTCTAGAAGCTCCCGTTCTACGCGTTACTTCACCAGATATTCTGTTCTCGTTTCCTACTGTAGAGGATGAATGGGTGCCTAATCCTGCGCGCATTATAAAAGCACTAAATGAAGTGCTTGATTTCTAGAGCAGAGCATATACACAAATTCAATCAGCAAAATAGAGGCTCTTCGGTACTCTACAGCACACAAAGAGGACGGAAAGCAAAAATGCGAGGAGGTCAAATGGATGGGTAAGTATGAATTAAAGCTGCATGATATCGGTGAGGGTATGCACGAGGGTGAGATTGTGAAGTGGCATGCGGGACCAGGTGATACGGTAGAAGAGGATCAGATTATTGTTGAGGTACAGAATGATAAGGCGGTCGTTGAGCTGCCATCCCCGATAAAAGGTACATTGAAGGAAATTATTTCTCCAGAAGGTAAGGTTGCCGTAGTAGGAGATGTGCTTGCTGTATTCGAGGTGGAAGGTGCGGGCAATGCGGAGGCTGGAGCTCAGGCAGAAGTAGGTGAGGCTACGGAGGCTACGGAGACGGAAAAATTGGCAGAAAAAGCAGCAGAAGGTACGGTTACTAAGGTGGATAACAAAAATGCGGAACCAGCTGAAGCCTCAGAAAAGTCAAAGATTAAGGATGCAACATCGCTGGAGCCGGCTAACTCAGTGGCCGATCAATCATCAAAAGCTGTTCTTGCTACTCCAAGCGTGCGAAAGCTATCCAGAGAACAGGAAGTAGACATCTCATTGATAACGGGTACTGGACGACATGGTCAAGTTACGAAGGAAGATGTATTAGGATTTAAGGACGGCGCTGACAAAGAGGTGACAGCTAAGGACCAACCAGTTGCCGTATCTATTGGTGGAACTGATACAGAGGCTGCTGATAAGGAACAAGAGTCGCCTGCCACATCGAAAGCTGCTAGCTTATCTGAGCGAGCTGAGGAGCGTGTTCCTCTGAAGGGTGTTCGTAAGGTCATTGCGGCAGCCATGGTCAAGTCGGTTTATACGGCACCCCACGTTACCGTCATGGACGAGGTGGATGTTACGAAGCTAGTTGAGTTCCGAACAAGCATGAAACCATTGGCTGAGAAGAAAGGCATTAAGCTTACCTATTTGCCGTTCATCGTGAAGGCACTCGTAGCAGCGGCTCGTGAGTATCCAGTCATTAATGCTTCGCTCGATGATGAGAAGAATGAGATCGTATATAAACATTATTATAATATCGGGATAGCCACAGATACAGATCAAGGCTTAATGGTTCCGGTAGTTGCAGATGCAGACCGCAAGAATATATGGACTATCGCATCACAAATTACCGATCTCGCAACACGTGCACGTGAAGGTAAGCTAGCGATGAATGAGATGCGTGGCAGCTCGATCTCCATAACGAATATTGGATCAGCAGGTGGCATGTTCTTCACGCCGGTGATCAATCATCCTGAGGTAGCCATTCTTGGAACTGGTCGGATTTCAGAGAAGCCCGTTGTTAGAGATGGTCAGGTTGTGGTCGGGCAGCTTATGGCTTTATCGCTCAGCTTTGACCATCGTATTATTGATGGTGCAACAGCGCAGCAAGCAATGAATTATATCAAACAGCTACTGGCTGATCCCCAGATGCTAATTATGGAGGTGTAAGTGATGGTTGTAGGAGAGACAAGACATGAAGTCGATGTGCTTATTATTGGAGCGGGTCCTGGTGGTTATGTTGCTGCGATTCGAGCGGCACAGCTTGGTAAGACAGTCACTGTTGTGGATAAGGGGAAGGCGGGCGGAGTCTGTTTGAATGTTGGCTGTATTCCGTCCAAAGCGTTGATCTCTGCAGCCCATCATTACTCTTCGATTCAGCATGCTTCCGAAATTGGGATTACTGTACAGGATGTGAAGGTTGATTTTGCAAGAGTACAGGAATGGAAGAACAGCGTGGTCGACAAATTGACCGGTGGGGTTAAGTCGCTTTTTAAGGGAAATAAGATTGAGCTGGTCACGGGTGAGGTGTTCTTCACTGCAGAGGACGAGGTTCGTGTGGTGAATGGATATGAGGGGGCGCGGTATCAATATAAGCATTGCGTTATTGCGACAGGCTCCAGACCGATTGAAATAAAGGGGTTTCCATATGGCAAACGGATTCTATCCTCCACGGAAGCACTTGAGCTGCAGGAAATTCCGAAAAGCATGGTTATTGTCGGTGGGGGTTATATTGGGGTTGAGCTAGGGCAGATGTATGCTAAGTTCGGAACCAAAGTAACAATTCTCGAAGGGTTAAAATCAATCCTAGCGGGATTTGAACCGGATGCAACCCGATTTGTGCAGCGTAATTTAAAGAAGCTTGGTGTAGAAATTGTTACCGAGGCAATGGCTAAAGGTGCCACCCAAACAGATCATGAGGTTACAATATCATATTCAGCCGGCGGTGAAGACAAGGAAGTTACTGCAGATTATGTCTTAGTGACGGTTGGTCGTAAGCCGAACACAGATGAGCTAGGGCTAGATGTTGTTAAAATAAAGATGAATGATCGAGGCTATATAGATGTAGATCAACAGTGCAGAACGAATGTAGCGAATATATATGCAATCGGCGACTGTGTGCCAGGTCTAGCTTTGGCTCACAAGGCTTCCTATGAAGGAAAGGTAGTCGCTGAGGTCATTGCAGGTCAACCGAGTGCTATTGACTATAAAGCTATACCTGCTGTTGTGTTCTCGGATCCTGAGATTGCTAGTGTAGGCTGGAATGAAGCGGAAGCGAAGGAGCATGGACATCAGATTATGATCGGGAAATTTCCTTATGCAGCGAATGGCCGAGCATTATCGATGAATGCGGGTGATGGATTTGTGAAGGTCATTGCTGATAAAGAATCGGAAATTGTACTAGGCGCAATTGTTGTTGGACCAGAAGCATCAAATTTAATTGCAGAGATTGGTTTGGCTATAGAGCTTGCGGCTACCCTAGAGGATATTGCATTGACGATTCATGCACATCCTACATTGGGTGAGATCGTGATGGAATCAGCTGAGGGTGCTTTAGGTAAGGCAGTTCATCAAATTAACAAGTAAATATCGTGATTAATTCCCACGGCGCGTGAATCTTTGATATAATCTAAGATGGTAATCCAATTCCGTATAATCTCTAGTGAATGGATGAAGAAGCGAATAAAGCCGAGGTGAAGTTAAGAGTGGTTAATCAGGATGTCATTAGTCAAAAATATGCAGAGCTAGGTAATATTTTGGATTCAATGGGTAAGGTGATTGTTGCATTCTCCGGTGGAGTTGACAGTGCATTATTACTGAAGGCAGCCTTGGATTTCTTAGGGCCAGAACGTGTATTAGCGGTTACGGCCGATTCGGAGACGTACCCAGTGCGTGAGAAGGAAGAGGCAATTAAGCTTGCCAAAGAAATGAACGCCCCTCATGAGGTTATTCATACGAGTGAGTTGAACATTCCGGGATATGCTGAGAACCCGACGAATCGTTGTTACTTCTGCAAGAACGAATTGTTCTCACACTTAATCCCAATTGCTGAAGCACGGGGCTTTGATGCCGTTATATTCGGTGCGATTGCAGATGATCTAGGTGAGCATAGACCAGGTCTAACAGCGGCACATGACCGTGGTGTGCGTGCCCCGATGATTGAAGCGGGTCTTCGTAAATCTGAAATTCGTCACCTATCACGGAAGCTGGGGCTTGCCACATGGGATAAGCCATCATTCGCCTGTCTGTCTTCGCGGATTCCTTATGGTGAATTGATTACACAGGAGAAGCTATCCATGATCGATGCGGCGGAGGATTTCCTCATGCAGCTTGGTTTTAGACAGGTACGTGTTCGTCAGCATGATAAGCTAGCTAGAATAGAGGTTCCCCCTGAGAACATAGCTGAATTAACAGCTATATCTGATACTGTGGATGCCAAGCTTAGAGAGATAGGGTACACATATGTAAGCGTGGATTTACGTGGTTATCGGTCCGGAAGCTTGAATGATGTAATTCAAGCTAGTATTTAAACAATGTGAAATGTGAAACCCTGCAGGCCATTATACGTAGTATGAACAGTTAATCATAAGTTATTGCAATTAAGCAGAGGGGGAGAAAAGTGCAATGAGTGTTTTTGACGAACAGCGTCCAAAGTCAGCACCACCCGAATTGCCGCCAGGACTCATTCGCAAGATCATTATTGGTGTAATTATACTGATTGTGATTTTATTCGGATTTTCGATGTTCTATACGGTTGAGGAAGGTCAACGGGGGGCCATCCTAACATTCGGTGAACTTACAGGAGAATCAGAATCGGGTCTCCATTTCAAGTTGCCATACCCCATTCAGAAGGTAATCATTCTAGATGCTAATATTACCCAACGGATGCACATTGGTTACCGTGAAGGAGCTGGCGGATCTACCGCTGTACCTGAGGAATCAATGATGATTACCGGCGATGAGAATATCGTGTCCGCGGATGCCGTAGTAGAGTGGAAGATTGCGGATATTGAAAGCTTTCTATTCAATATAGATCAACCGGAAGTATTCTTGCGTAATGCATCAATCGCATCAATCCGAACCGTTATGGGTTCCAATAAGCTGGATTATGCGATCACAGAGGGTAAGACCGAAATTCAAGGTGAAGTAAGAGCTAAGCTCATTGAGCTTATGGTGAAGTACGATACGGGTATTCAGATTATTGATTTGAAGTTCCAGGATATCGAACCGCCAGAAGGAGATGTTCAACAAGCATTCCGTGATGTAACGAATGCTCGTGAAGAGAAGAATACGAAGATCAATAATGCGAACAAATATAAGAATGATCGACTTCCTAAGGCTAGAGGGGAAGCGCAAGCCCTGCTGGAGCAGGCTGAAGCACAGAAGAAGTCCCGTATTCTGAATGCAGAGGGTGACGTAGCACAGTTCAACGCACTTTATTCCGAATATGTGAAGAACCCAGCGGTAACTGAACGACGTTTGATTCTTGAGACGTTGGAGAAGGTATTACCGAATGCCCAAATTTTCATAACCGACAGTGCAGGCGATACTGTGAAATATCTACCTATTAATGAGATGTTGAAGCCGAAGGCTACAACAACTCCTGTGCCTACAACACCGGCACCAGCTACAGGAGGTGCAGCACAATGAGTAAGAATATAGTTATATCAGCAGTGGTCATTGTTGTCCTATTGGTTCTAGCAGCAGGCTCATTGTTTATTGTAGAGCAGGGAGAATTTAAGGTTGTATTGAAGTTTGGAGAAGCAGTACGCGTAGTCGAATCACCGGGATTGAATGTGAAAATCCCATTCATTGAGAAGGTTACGAGCTATCCGAAGAGAGCAATGGTCTACGATAGTAAGTCGACACCAATCTTGACCCTAGATAAGAAGCCGATTCAAGTTGATAACTATACAATATGGCGTATTGTCCAACCGAAGCTATTCATCAAGACGGCTAGAACCGTTGAGAATGCTCAGTTGTTAATCGAGAATGCCGTATATAGTACGGTTCGTCGGAAGTTGTCTTCCATTGAATATGGTCAAATTATTAGTGAAGCTACGGCTCGTGGTAACCTGAATCAAGATATCACACTAGATGTAGCTGGATTGATGTTAGAAAACTACGGAATAGAAATCAGTGATATTCGTATCAAACGGACTGATTTACCCGAAGAGAACAAAGCGAGTGTATTCAATCGGATGATATCGGATAGACAAGCGATCGTAGCAAGCTACTTGTCTGAGGGTGATGAAGAATCCCGTAAGATTACTTCGAATGCAGACCGTCAGGCTGTTGAGCTTCTAGCAGAGGCAGAAGCGAATGCGAAGAAGATTGTGGCTGAAGGCGAGCAGGAAGCGGCCAAAACCTATAATACTGCGTATGGTAAAGATCCGAAATTCTATAGTCTGTATCGGACATTAGATAGTTATATTACCTCATTCCAGAATGAGCCAGTAATCATGATGCCGATTGATTCTCCCTATGCAAGAATATTACTTGGGCAGAGCGTAGAATAAGTGGCGTAAGTGAATAATAACTTGCGTGTATCGTAAGTGGAGACGGCTCATTATGAGCCGTCTTTATTCTAATTTAGGAAAGGTGTCGGGTACATGAATGCTACTGATTCGATGAGGGTCAATTCAATTTTTAACAGCCATATGGTTCTACAGAGAGAGAGCGAGGTTCCGATCTGGGGAATAGGAGTCGAAGGTGAACTAATTACAGTGAGATGTCGAGGGTTGCATGTGAATGCCACTGTTCAAGGCGGGACGTGGAAGGCTCAGCTGCCACCTATGGAGGCGGGTGGCCCAGTAGAGCTGATCATCGAATCGAGTACAGAATCCATTGTATTGAAGGACATTCTGTTCGGTGATGTATGGCTGGCTGGAGGTCAGTCCAACATGGAATTCAATATGAAGGATACTATAGATGCGTCACAAGAAATTGCGAATGCCGATTTGCCAAGATTGAGATTCTATAATGTGCCTAAGGTAGCTTATGACGATGGTTCTAAACACATTTCCTCTTGGAAGGTATGCACACCGGAGACTGCTGGACAATTATCGGGAGTCGGGTATCATTTTGCTAAACAAGTTATGGCATCACAAGATATTCCTATCGGCATTATTAGCTGTAACTGGGGAGGAACATCGGCCTCATGCTGGATGTCAGAGCAGGTGCTTCTTGGCGATCCGGACTTAAGGGTATACATAGATGAATATATGGAGCAGGTAGAGCACTTCGATTGGGAAGCATTCGAGGCAGCAGATCAGCAATATAATCAACGAATGAGAGAATATAATCGTAGGCTAGCTATTGGCTTGGTGGGGGAGGAGCTTGGCGAATTCCCTTGGCCACCGCCCTTTAGTCCGCGGAGCTTCATGCGCCCAAGTGGATTGTACGAAACCATGCTTCGTAAAGTAGCACCCTATACTCTGAAGGGTATGCTCTATTATCAAGGTGAGAGTGATGCTCATCGACCAGCGCTATATGAGCAATTATTAAGTAAGCTGATCGACAATTGGCGCAAGGATTGGAGCAGTCCAGAGCTTCCTTTCTTATACGTTCAACTACCTGCTTATAGTAATGATGGTCGTCCTGATGGCGACGAATGGGCATTGTTGCGAGAATCTCAATTGATTGTCTCTGAACATGTTCCGCAAACAGGTATGGCCGTAATTATAGATTGCGGGGAATATGCGGATATTCACCCGAAGGATAAGAAGCCAGTTGGAGAACGGTTAGCTTTAGTAGCGCTTGATCGAGTATATAATGTGGATGTGGAAAGCTCGGGACCCGTGTACGATAGCTTAACCATAGAACAGGGAAGAGCAGTCGTAGCATTCACTCATACTGGTGAAGGATTAACAACGAGAGATATCAGTCTGATTGGATTTGAAATTGGGGATGAGCAAGGGCGTTATATTGCTGCGCATGCAACGATAAGAAATAATCGAGTAGAGGTATGGAATGAGCTGGTTCCGCTGCCTGCTGCTGTGAGATACGGTTGGGCAAACTACACAGAAGCCAACTTAATTAACAGCCATGGACTTCCTGCAAGTCCATTCCGAACGAATAGAGAAGGCAGAGGGTAAGATGATGTTATATAGAGAACCGTTCGGTTACCCGGACGGTTTCTTCTAGGATAATAAGCGCTTATTATTATTCCACCTTCAATGGTTGAGGTGGGCTTTCTACAATCGTTCGGATGATCGAGACTTCAACACGCCTGTTAGTAGCTCGGCCTTCTGCTGTTGTGTTCGTAGCAATCGGACGATGCTCGCCATAACCGACAGGACTAAAGCGGCTTTCATCTAGATTGTTACTGTTAAGCAGAATCTCCATGAAGTTGTAGGAACGCTTCCAGCTGAGCATCCAATTATCCTTGAATTCGGATGTATGGATAGGTCTATCATCGGTATGTCCAGAAACGATTACCTCATACTGTGGGTAAGCTACAAGCAAGTTCGATATTGCAACGGCGAGATTCTGTGCCTCTGTCTTAACCGTCGCTGCCCCTGAGGGGAATAGCGCATTATCGCTAATTCTTAATACAAGCTGGAAATTATTCAACTCTGTTGTCAATTGCGTGGTAAGTCCATTAGCAACGATATATTGATCAATCTTATCCTTCAAGTTTTCGAGCTGTTCCGTTTCTTGCCTGATCTTCTCCTGCAGCTCTTGTTCTTCCTTCGATTTCTTCTTCTCATCACCATCAACTTTATCCCGACCTCTGTCCTGGACCGTATCTCCTACTGGAATGAAGGTTGCACTCTCGAATACACCTGCACCGCCGCTAAGTACTGAACTAAAGGATTGGGCCATATCCTGGAATTTCTGAGCATCTACGGAGCTTGAGGCGAACAGAACGATGAAGAGGGCGAGTAGTAAAGTGAGTAAATCAGCATATGGAATTAGCCAGGTTTCGTCAATATGCTCCTCATGATCATGTGGTTTAGCCTTTTTCGCCATCCGCTGCGGCCTCCCTCTTGCTCTCCTCAGCACGTTCAGTTGGTGTAAGGAATACAGCCAGCTTCTGACTTATGGCAATGGTAGACACACCAGATTGTATCGATAATAAGCCTTCCACCATCATTAGCTTGATTTCATTCTCGTTCTTGGACAGACGTTTAAGCTTATTCGCAAACGGGTGCCATAATACATAACCAGTAAAGATACCAAGTAATGTTGCTACGAAGGCGGCGGCAATAGAGTGTGCTAATTTATCCATATCCGAGAGATTAGCGAGCGCTGCAATAAGCCCGATAACAGCACCAAGCACACCAAGGGTAGGGGCATAGGTTCCTGCCTGTGAGAATATAAGTGCACCAGCTTTATGTCGTTCTTCAGTGGAATGAATATCTTCTACAAGTACATCACGAACGAAATCTTGGTCGTTACCATCAATGATCATTCTCATGCCATTACGTAAGAAAGGATCATCGATCTCCTCAACCTTACTTTCTAAAGCGAGTAGACCTTCTCTTCTAGTTACAGAAGCCCAGTCCATGAATAAACGGATGATTTCTTTTTTCTGCATGAGCTTTTGGGATTTGAATAGAATGCCGAAGAGCTTAGGTACCTTCTTCAATTCTTCCATGGGGAATGCAATGAATACAGCGGCAGCTGTACCTACGAAGATAATAATAATAGCGGCGACATTGGTGAAAATTGCCATTGGGTTCGCACCCTTGAAATACATACCTACAAATAATGCGAAGAATCCAAGAAAGAGTCCGATAACCGTTGATTTTTCCATTCTAGCACCTCACGAAATAATGTGGATGTTCATTTACAGCTCATCCATCTATTTATGTATATTATCTTTATCGACATTATTCTATCATTAATGAAGTAGATTAAGTACCCTAATTGTGGAATAACTGGTTGTTGGGGTCTATAGTATGGAAGATAGGGTATGACACATATGGAACATAACCGAAATATACCGATAGGAACTATGCAAAAGAAGCTAGGTATAAGCTATATATAATTGGAGAATGGGCATTTAGGAGGTGTATTTGGTGTGTTGTGGAATAAATGGCAATCAATAAAGACGAAAATTCTTGTTTCCTTCATTGCACTTCTAATGATCCCCATGTCGCTGATTGCAGTTTTTAATTATTGGAAGAGCGCTTCAATTCTAGAGGATAAGGCAAGGCAGCAATTTTTATATTTGTCTGAAGTAACTAACCAACAATTCGATCAGTATATTACAAACCTAGATACGTTATCGATGAATGTAGTGGAATCCCCAGTCATTCAGAGTCGATTGATGCAGCCATATATACCTGCGGTACAATGGACGCCCAAGCAAATCGCAGACGAGGAAGAAGTGAAGGATTTTCTATCGGGAATACATAAGCTAACACCAGGCATATCTGGAATAGGTGTTTATGGTTTTAATGGAATCTACGATGTTCATCACTCTTCCTTGCATCTGGGCTTAGATTTCAATCCTCAGAATGAAGATTGGTATCTGGAAGCGGCAAGGCGTAATGGAGGTTGGATACTTGGTGGTAAGCGGATAGAAAGCGAGTTCTCCTTCTTCAAGTCAATATCCGATGAAGCTGTCGTGACATTCTCAAGGCAGATCTTGAATCTCGATTCACTGAAGCCTATGGGTGTTCTAGCTATTAATGTGAAAATTAGTGAGCTTGAGTCGATTTGGGGTATTACGGAAACGGGTAGGCATCTCGTTATTATAGATGAGTATGGACAAACCATTGTAGCGACGAACGAGGCGGAGTCGAATTTGCAGGATAGTGGATGGCTGCAGTCAAGTTCGATTTCCCCAATTACCGGTTGGACGTCGATCCATCTGATCTCAAAACAGGAATTATTCAAGGAATCTAAGGATATTCGAAGTTTCATTATATTACTAACATTCTTATTGTCAGTAGGTGCAGTTATCTTCGCGCACCTGCTCTCTTCGAGCATTGTCAAGCCGCTGCAAGTGTTGAAGAGTAAGATGAGGGAAATTGAGAAGGGAAACTTTCAAGGAGAGTTATTGGTCATTCATCGTGATGAGGTTGGGGAGTTAACACAACGCTTTAATCGCATGATGGTTCGCATGAAAAATCTGATGGCAGAAAACAGCTATCGTGTACAACAGAAAGCACAGCTGGAGATGGACGCTTTACAAGCACGCATTAATCCACATTTTTTATACAATACATTAATGGCCTTAAGAATCCAGGCGGTACTAGATGGTAACATCAAGCTTGGAGAGCTTATTGCTTCCTTAGTGCATCTTCTTAAATTTAGTGCCAAGAACAAGCAGAAATTAATTAAGCTGAAGAATGAACTCGAGCTTCTGGATCAGTATGTAAAGCTATTACAGCTCCGTAATGAGAACTTCGATTTCCAATTGGAGATGGACAGTGGAATGGAGGATCATCTTGTGTTCCCATTCCTGCTGCAACCGATTGTTGAGAATGCGATCTTTCATGGTGTTGGACCGTTGCAGCGTAGAGGTAGGATTAAGGTTACGATACATAGGATGGAAGACTATAATTTAGCAAGTGTTCAGGATGATGGAGTAGGTATGGATTCGGTTGCTTGTGGGAAGCTCCTACATCCTGGGGGAGTAGCAGACGGGAATGAACACTTACATAAGATAGGAGTAAGCAATGTGTACGAGAGATTAAAGCTACAATTCAATGAATTGGCGGAGATGAGTGTTAACAGCATGCTAGGTGTAGGAACTACTGTAACGGTCAAGTGGCCGGTGCAACTTGAGGGGGATGAATAAAATGAATAATCTGATGAAAGTGCTGCTAGTCGAAGATGAAACATTGGTTCGTAGATTTATCCGAACACTTATCAATTGGGAAGTGAATGGTTTCTCGATTGTTGGAGAGGCTTCCAATGGGGAGGAGGCTTGGGACATTCTGAAGACTCAATCTGTAGATATAGTACTTACCGACATTCGCATGCCCGTCCTTAGCGGGTTTGAATTGATAGAACTTATTAACGATAAGGGATTGTCATGTGAGGTTGTTATATTGAGCAGCTATGATGACTTTGAATATGTGCGCACTGCACTTAGGCTGAGGGTTTGCGATTATGTGCACAAGGCAACGATCTCTGAGTTAGAGCTGCAGGATTGCTTGAATAAGGCGCGAAGGGACTGGCTTAGCCGTCAAGAGCAGACGATAATCAATCGCTCAGTGAGTCAGTCTGTATTAAGTCGCAAAGGGGTTGTGGCTGCAGGGCTGCTAAGTATGGCGCTAAATGACAATGAGGAGTTTAACTATCTTGAGCTTATAGGTGAGCATTTGTCTATATGGAATGTGCCTTTCCAAGTATCGCTTGCAAACACTAGCAATTCCTTACGAATTTCAGAGCTGGAAGATGGGTGTATTCTTGTATTTGCTTATGAAGAATGTTGGATTATTGCAGGTTATCAGGGAGTTAAAGAATTTATCGAAGCTCAATCTGATGTCTTAGCGGTTCATAGTAAACGTCCAATCTCGTTCGCAGAGTGGCCCGAAATATACCTTATACTAAAGCGGGAACTAGAGGAACGTTTACAACATCAGGTAGAGGACCAGACATTACATACTTCAGTTAGAAAGGCAATTGCCCACATTCAGGAGCATTACATGGACGAGCTTACATTGGAGATGATGGGCGAACATGTTCATATAAGCCCGGCGTACCTCAGCCGATTATTTCAGCGGGAAACGGGCACCACATTTACGGACTACTTAACGACGATTCGAATTAATCAAGCAAAATATCTTCTTTCGCATACGGATTTTCCGGCCTATGCCATCGCAGAGCGGGTAGGTTATAGGAATAGCCGGTATTTCTTGAAGCTCTTTAAAGAGACAGTCGGTTCTACTACAACTGAATATCGTGATAAGATCGCAAGAAAGATGACTCGTTTGTCATAAAAGTGCACTTGTTTTGTTATTATTTTGTGTAAGCGTATTGGTCCAAAATTATTGTGTCATTAGAGGAGACTTGAAAGTCATCAGAGTCTCCTGTTTAATATGCTGCATTTCATTTAGGATAAGTACAGGAAGTGCAAACGCTTTCACAATAAGCGAAAGGGGATTAAAAAAATGGTTAAAAAGCTTCTAGTATTATTATTAAGCTCTATGTTGATGTTATCTGCTTGTGGAGATGGAGGCAATAATACGGATTCGCAGAATGCTGCTCCAGAGAATGCTGCTCCGAAGAGCGAAATACAAACACCTCCAGCACCTGACAAGGATATGGAGGTTAATGTATTGACGCAAGGTCTTGAGCCGAAAAAAATGCTGGAGAAATTCCATAAGGACCATCCAAATATTACCGTGAATTGGGAAACGATTGGTGGAGGGAAAATTTCAGAGGTGATCAAAACCCGTCTTGCAGCAGGTGGAGAGGGTGTTGACCTGATTACCCCTCTTCGGCCAGATTATGTCCAGCTTTCAAAGACAGGGCAATTGGTGGACTTGAGTGATCTACCCTATCTTGATAATTATAACCCGTCAGTTATTAATAGCTCGAAGGTGGATGGCAAGCTGTATGCTTTATCACAATCATTGAATTATTATGTGACTTGGTACAATAAGACGATCTTCGATGAGCATAGTTTAACTGAGCCGCAAAACTGGGAAGAGTTTCTCGCTGTTGCAGAAACATTAAAATCCAAAGGTATTGCTCCGATTGTATTAGGCTCTAAGGATCAGGGCGAGAACAACCACCTGAGCGGTTTAGTTTATGCTGGTCTGCTTAGTGAAGACCCAACTTGGGTACAGAAGGTCGGTAAAGGTGAGGCCAAGTGGACGGATCCAGGCTCGATTGAAGCTTTAGAGAAATTTAAGCTTCTCATCGATAAAGGGTATATTCTGGAGGGTGCACTAGGAATTGGTCGTGATCAAGCTTATCAGACTTTCTATCAAGGTAAAGCGGCAATGATCTCTCAGCAGGTAGGCGTCATCGAGTTTCTTGCCCAGAATACACCGACCTTTGAAGTAGGTGCGTTCGCGCCTCCAGGGAATGCTGTAGGGCAAGAGTTGAGAATCCCTTTCTCAGCCGGTAATACAATGGCCTTGTACAATGGCAGTAAGAATAAGGAAGCTGCAATGATATTCTTAGAGTACATTTCTAATAAAGAGAACGCTCAGCTTACATCAACAGAAACATTACTAACGAGCTCTGTTAACGGAGTTGAGTACGATTTCCATCCGATTGCTCAAGTTCTGATGCCGTTGCTCACTATGCCTACTTCTGACTTAATGCATGCAGTTGTTACGAATAAATCAAAGCCAGCATTAGCAACTGCACTCCAGAAGATCATCAGCAAGGATGGCTCTTCGATTCAAGAATTAGCTGAAGAAATACAAGCGGTTACTGATAAAGAGCTTCAGAAATAGCATACTTACGAACAGTAAAAATCATAAACAGATGTTGCTCCAGGGGCATATAGCCCCTTGGGCATCTTATAGGATGGAGGTAAGAGGCTAGATGAGAGTGAAGAGAGCCCTGAATCTGCTCATCTTTTTGCTGCCAGCGACATTGATCTATACATTATTCGTAATGTATCCAAGCGTTAGTGGATTGTATTATTCACTTACAGATTGGGATGGACTATCACCTAATTATGCTATTATCGGTCTTGCTAATTTCAAGGATATCTTTGATGACCCTTTCTTCTATAAAGTACTAAAAAATTCTGTTACCTTTGCAGCTTTAGTTGTTGTACTCAAGAATGTGCTTGCACTATCCTTCGCTATCCTGCTTGATAGAAAGCTGAGAATGACGGGTTTATTTAGGAGTATATTCTTTCTTCCTGCTATCCTTAGCTCGATTGTTGTAGCCTATACGTGGGTCACCATCTTGAATCCTGTTTTTGGCTCGTGGCAGATTTTTTTCGAAGCTTTAGGTATGGACCGAATTGCTAATTATGATGTGCTTGGATCGACGGCTACTTCATTATACTCTGTCGTCTTCGTATCCGTTTGGCAGAACATGGGTTATGCTATGGTTATTTACTTAGCTGGACTACAAACGATACCTATTGATCTGTACGAGTCCGCCAATATAGATGGTGCTGGCCGATGGAAGCAATTTATGAATATCACATTTCCGTTGATTGCGCCAGCACTTACCATTAATTTAATTTTATCTACAATCAATTCACTTAAGGAGTTTGATTTGGTATATATATTGACTGGTGGTGGCCCTATTGATTCTTCTCAAGTAATAGGGACAGCCATTTATAAGATCGCTTTTGAGATGAATCAATTTGGCTATGGCATTGCTATGTCGCTTATCCTTTTTGTAATTATCGCGATTGTTTCTTTGGGACAACTGAGATATTTGAAGAAAAGGGAGGTCGAGTACTAGAATGAAGATGATAGGTCGAATTGAAAATGTATTGATCTATATGCTTTTATCTGTAACCAGCGCTCTCATTCTGTACCCGTTGGCTTTAATATTTGTCTCTTCAATGAAATCAAGCTCGGAATTTATGACCGATCCATTCGCCTGGCCGCATAGCTGGAGCCTTGATAATTACTTGATAGCTTGGGAAAGTGCCAATTTCTCTACTTACTTCGGCAACAGCTTCCTACTCACATCGGTCAGTGTTATATTCATCACCTTATTTGGGTCTATGACTGCTTACGCACTGAATTGGAACTTTAGGGGCAGCAGGCAGCTATTTAGTTATTTTCTATTAGGTATTATGATTCCATTACAGGCTAAGATCATTACCTTGTTCGTATTATTGAAGCAGTTAAGTATTATTAACACACATTTTGGACTTATCCTTGTGTTTATTTCATTCAATTTATCTTTAGCTATCTTTATTTTCTTCGGTTTTTTCAAGACAATTCCGAGGGATTTGAAGGAAGCAGCATTTCTCGATGGCTGTTCTGAGGTTGGGACATTCTGGCGCATCATTCTACCGGTTTCACGTCCAATTATCGCAACGGTAATCATCTTAACTGGATTGCATGTTTGGAATAGCTTCTTCCTGCCGCTAATCCTGCTTCAGGACAAAAAGCTGTTTCCAATAACGCTTGGTCTCCAGCGGCTAAAGGGTGAATTCTCTGTAAATTGGCCTGTTTTTTTCTCTGCAATGGTGATGCTTATGATACCGATTATTGTGGTGTTCATCATTATGCAGAAGCAGTTTATTAAAGGTCTGACCAGCGGAGCTATCAAAGGCTAATGTGATTACACACTATCTTTATGTAATGCTGAATTTTAAGTCAGCCTAGGTCCATCTTGAAGGGAGAAGATGTAAGATGAGGACCATGATAGTACTTCATTCCTTATCAGATGAACAGATTCAGTCCATTCAACTGAAAGCTTCCGACTGGAGAATCATATGTGGAGATGACAAGGGAGCTTGGCTTCCACATTTGCAAGAAGCGGAGATCATCTGTGGTTGGAAGCCGGAAATTGCAGAGCAGTGTTTAAGCGGCGATACGAAGCTGAAGTGGGTGCAGGCATGGGGAGCGGGAGTGGAAAAGCTTCCACTTGAAGAATTAAATCAGCATGGGATACTAGTAACTACTGCTAGCGGAGTTCATCCAATACCGACCTCTGAGACCGTATTTGCCATGATGCTCTCCTTCAGCCGTAAGGTTCATCACTCTGTGCGTAACCAAGTGAATAAGAGGTGGCAGCCAACAAGCAATTTAGGCGAAATACATGGAAAGACAATAGGTATTGTCGGTGTAGGTGCTATTGGTGCTGAGATCGCACGCCTTGCTAAAGCATTCGAAATGAATGTTCTTGGAGTCAGACGCACGGGATATTCTTCAGCGAATGTGGATCAGATGTTTGATATACATGGGCTTCGCAATGTATTGGAAGAGAGCGATTATGTGGTAGTAACGACTCCTTTGACAAATCAGACCCGTCATATGTTCTCCTGGGAGCAATTTCGAGTTATGAAACGGTCTGCTTATTATATTAATATTGGGAGGGGAGGGACGACACATACAGAGGCCTTAATTGCAGCTCTACAGGGAGGCGAGATTGCAGGTGCGGGTCTTGACGTATTCGAGCAGGAGCCGCTACCAGTCGACAATCCATTATGGGATATGGATAATGTGATCATTACCCCTCATAATGGGGGCATAACCGATCAATACCATAACAGAGCAGTGGAGATCTTACTGATCAATTTAGGTTCCTACCTAGAAGGTAAGGAGCCCACCCTCAATCTAGTGAATCTGATTGAACAGTATTAAGTGCAAGTAATTGAAGGGAGTGGCCCTGATCGAATTGGCTAATCCCCTTCCGATTAGCTATCAACCCTCCAGCCAACTTCGTCTAAGCGCGAACAGATCTTGAAGCTCATCCGTCGACATCTCCGTGACCCATTGCTCGCTGCCGCTTCCGGTAATCTGACGGGTGAGCCCTTGCTTCTGCTCGATCATCTCATCGATGCGCTCCTCGAGCGTTCCAAGGCAGACGAACTTGTGTACCTGTACGTGACGGTTCTGACCGATACGGTATGCGCGGTCGGTCGCTTGATTCTCGACGGCCGGGTTCCACCAACGGTCGAAGTGGAATACATGATTCGCAGCAGTGAGGTTCAATCCCGTTCCCCCTGCTTTTAGTGATAAGACGAAAATGCCTTTATCATTATTATTGCCAACGTTGGTGCTTCTCCGTGTCTGATCTTCACTCTGAAATTCCTCGACCATTCGATCACGCTGCAGCTTGGTTGATCCTCCATGCAGGTAAAGTACCTTCTCCTCCATCTCCTTCTCCAGCATACGTTGTAACAGGAAGCCCATCTCTGCATATTGGGTAAAGATCAGACAGCGATCCCCTTCTTCACGCAGCTCACGAACCATCTCCAATAAGCGTATCGTTTTGTGGGACCTAGATGCAAGGATCGCGGAGACGCTCGCCTCCTTAGTGAACAATGCAGGATGATTACAAATTTGCTTCAGCTTTGTCAACGCGCTCAGAATTGCGCCGCGACGATCAATGCCGGAGCGGCCATCCAGGCCGCGGAATAATTGGTCAAGGACATTATCGTAAAGTGCTGCTTGCTCTTTGGTTAGTGGAACATACACTTTGGATTCTATCTTATCAGGGAGATCCGGTACGATCAGTGGATCCGACTTCGATCGTCTGAGCATGAATGGTTTAATGAATTTACGAACCTGTGCAGCAGCATCTCCGGTTGTTGATCGCTCAACCTCTCGGGAGAATTGCTTCTGGAATTGTGTATGACTACCCAGATAGCCTGGATTCATAAATTCGTAGATTGACCAGAGCTCGCTAAGGCGATTCTCGACCGGAGTACCCGTCATAGCAATGCGGTGCTCTGCTGAAATACGACGTATGGCTGATGCTTGCTTGGTATAGGCATTCTTAATATTCTGTGCTTCATCGAGACACAGGGAGTTCCAATGCAACGAGGTTAGACAGCTGATATCCAGCAAAGCAGTCATATAGGTTGTTACAACAAGATCGCAATCTTGCACTGCGCGATTAAACTGCTCTGGATCTCGCGGTCGATCTATACCGTAATGCAAGTAAATATTCAGGTCAGGAGCGAATCGATGGAGTTCCTTCTCCCAGTTACCGACTAGAGATGTTGGACATATCAGTAGAGAAGGTGCGCTGCTCGTCTCTACCTTCTTCACCTGCAGCAAGTAGGCGATGTATTGAATAGTCTTTCCGAGACCCATATCATCAGCGAGACAGCCGCCTAAGCCGAAACGACGAAGGAATATTAACCAAGATAATCCTTGTGCTTGATACCCGCGCAACGATCCATGGAAAGTGTCTGGCACGGGTATAACAGGAATATCTCCATTCTGATTTAACTGCTGCATCCATTGCAGCAAGCTACCGGCCATCTCGACCTCCCACTCGATAGGAGCAGCCTCGTCATCAAGCTGAACGTCTAAGCTATGCTCATTAGCGAGATGGCGCTGCAGTAATTCTCGTAGAGGAATTCCTTTTCGACGTTTCGATTTTTCAACAACCTTACGAATTTGATCGATTAACGCTTGATCGAGTGAAATCCATTCGCCGCGGACGAAGTGAAGCTGCTTCTGACCCGCGGTAATCGAATGGAATTCTTCTTCAGTGAGATCAATATCGCCAATAGATAGCTTCCAATCAAATTTCATCATCTGGTCTACACCGAAGAGTGATATGGAATCATCGGGATTCCTCATGCTTGCCTTGAGCTTAGGTCTCTGACTACGCAGCTTGTTCCACCAGGCGGGCAACATTACGGAGCCGCCCCATTGGACAATTCGCTGACTATATTCGCTTAAGAATCCCCATGCCTCATGATCATTCAGCTCCATCTTCAGACGAGGAGGAGTAAGGGTAGCCGCGATTTCTGGCACAAGATGCAGCCACACGCTGAGCATGGAAGAAGCTTGATCGACGTAGGGCAGCCATGCTTCTGGAGCAATTCCTATCGGACTGCCAGTCTCATCACATTCCAGAATAAGATCGGGAGATTGTTGATCGATTAATATGTAGGTCAGTCGCCAGCCGTTCGTCCCAGAAGCGTGTGTGGGCTCTTGTAGACGCAAGGATGCACGGAAGGGGCTAGTATCAGATGTCCATCCAATCAGTCGGAGTAACTCCTGTTCTTTCGGGAAGTGTGCTGTCTGCTCCGGTGAGAACTGACCTAATGTTTGCTGTAGAAGCTCGAGCCGTTTAATTGCTGCTCGCTGCTCGGGGCGACTTTCAAGCGACTCCAGCATAAGATGACGAACCCAATCACCTATCTGCTCATCGTGATCCAGCAGTGCAGATAATGTGGACAACGAAGTGGAGTCGGTCATTGTTGTTTGCTGTACATTCCAGTGGTAGTGATGATCCTTCCAACCCTCGAACGACGGAGTAATGGTCCCCTGCTGCAATGCTGTCTTAATAGCTGGTGCTATATCTCGAGCTTTGCTTAACGGTTGATTCCATACTAACGAGATGAATGGATTAACCTCTATGGTAGCGGTGAAGAAGCTGAGGGCTTCGACAGCTGACAGCTTGATACCTTCGACATCCTCGGACTCCCAAGTTGTAATATGTGTTCCGTAGAAGGAGTCCTGATGTGTAGCAAATAAGAGTAGCTTTAATTCCAAAGATGAGAGCCATTCACCGTCGGAAGACTGCCCCCAGACTGCATAGAAGCCTGAGGCAAGCCATTGTCCGTATAAGCTGATGGAGAGTGTTGTTCTCATCGTAAGAGTCTTCCTTTCTCTAGCTCCTCTTGGAAAGCGTGGAGTCTCTGATGCTTCGCAGACAGCTCGCGAATGAACATGTCGAAGCGACCACTATCATTGGCTGTTGTATAATATTCTTTCATTTTCTTAAGTAATTTCACGGATTCTCTGTAGGCTGTTCGATTACGTAGCGCCATCTGTCTTTCGACGGCATGGTGATATATAGGGAGTACCATATGAACATCGCGGGATTCAACCTGCTTGAGCTGTGCTCGGTCAATTTTACTTGGAGTTACGCCATTCAACAAATGGAAGTAAACCCATTCCTCATATTGGTTAGTTTTTAATAAGAAATCCGTAAATTGTGGGTAACTGCGAGGTAACAGTGTCATTAATGCATGTCGAAAGGAGGAATCGTTATTCGTCTGCTTGGCATGCTCTCTCCAATAGGATAATACACGATGGAATTGATCTGCAGAAGCACGGCGTAAGTAAGGGAGAATAAAGGTCAACCACTTCCCTAGTCGATCCCACGCGCCTGATTTATAATGAGCCTCCACATATGAAGCTGCGATATGAACAGGCGATATCAGAGGATGCGAGAGTAAACGCATAGCTTCTTCGTCATTACCTAATAACCAGTAGAGCTGAGTTGCCGTCATTGCAGCATGACTAGCAGTGGAGGGCGCTACTTCCGAATCATTGACGATACTATGCAGATATTCGGATTCTATACTCATCCAGGTCGCATCAAATAACAGATGTGTCCATAAGTAACGTTGAATGGATACCCAATCGAACGAAGTTTGTGAGTGAGTGGCTTCAGCCTGACGAATAAGATCTCGAATAGCTTCTCCGTACACTCGTTGTTCCTTCTGGAAGACATCAGTGTCTATGCGTTGAACGGCATCCATGATTTTGTCTAGGAAGTGATCGTTTAAATCAATCGTTACTTTATTGTAATAACTATGCGGGTAATCCTGTGTCAGCTTATCGAAGTGTCGTTCGGCTTTCATTAACACGAAGATGGCGACATACAAACGGAATATAGCAACCTCCGAGGGCTCCCAATGATCTGCGAATGCGCATAGCTTCTTGTAGGCGGTAAAGTAAAAAATGTCAATTCTAAACCGATCGTTACTACGACGATATAATTTATCATATTCCTTCTCTAGGAGAACGGACCATTGCCCAAAAGCTTCAAAGCTCAGCTCGTGAAGCTCCTTAATGACCATATGTTGTGGCCTGAAGGTTGGTGAGGTAGGCAATAAGGTTGATGCGTGGGCTGTTCTTACTTGTGTTAACCATAACTCCGGTTGGCCATGCTGACTATACAGCTTGAAGAAAACTGCAGCCATATGCCGACAATGCTTCGTAGTCTGACAAGCGCATTCACTGGCTAGGAAGAAATCTAAATCCAACTGCAGCTTATAATCTCTATCATCCGTTAAGATTGCATGTACAATGAAGAAATCATCAATCCAGATATGCTTGAATGCACCGTTATTCAATAATTGAAAGCCTTCTTGTAGTGTCTCAAGAGAGAATAGGGACTCGACTTTGGAGCCGAGCACTGCAACAGCTTCCCGTGAAATGTAGGGATCTTCCATTCTATATTGCCTCCGCTAGTAAAAATCTCATTATATTATATCACACAAATACCTTATGACTCATACTCTAGGTTATAATGAATAATGTACAGGTTTCCCTTATTCGAAATAGATCATGGTAATTATATTGAAGTAAGATTGATTTACGAGAGTATATATCATATCAGAAAATACTTCCACATCTTATAAAATACGGATTCTAGGGAATTTTTGGGGATAACAGCAACCTTTTTAGCTTGACCTTCGTATTATTCATATAGAGTTCGTAAAATCGTACTTTTGTATGATCTTTATAAGCGATTTTTATGATATAATTTTAGAACTTTATTGTTAAGCTTTCATGGATTTTTATGAATAATAATGCAAACGAGACCATGTACACACATATAGAAAAGTGCGGGTATCGAGTTTCTGGAGGGAACATACGAATGTCTAAATTAATTCAAGCATTGAAGCAATCATACTCTAGATTGTGGTTTTTTCATCTGGCAGTTTTTTTGATTTGGCTAAAAACTCATATTGTTCAGAGATATGTGTTCGAATTACCAATTAATGGCTGGTATCAAGAGATTATTGCCTTGATTAGTCCCCTTAGCGCTATTCTTCTAATGGTTTGGCTTGCAATGATGGTTACTCGCAAAAGGAAGAATACAGCTATCCTGATCGTTAGCTTCCTGTCATCGTTCATTCTATTTGCTAATGCATGGTACTACCGGTTTTTCCACGACTTCATTACTTTGCCGATTCTATTCCAAGGTAAGAACGCTGGAGACTTAGGGAATAGTGCGATGGAGCTATTACATGTGAGTGATGTGTTCTTCTTCACGGATTTTGCTATCCTGTTGGCGATTGTATGGATACGCAAGCTGCCTCCGGTAGAAATTAAGGCGCCAGAGCTAAGCACAGTGTTCGTTATTGCGATTGTCTGCTTTGTTGTTAACCTTGGTATGGCTGAGACGGTACGTCCAGAGCTACTAACAAGAACATTCGATCGTAATATTCTGGTCAAGAGTATAGGAACTTATAATTATCACGTCTATGATTTAATTCTAAGCTCCAAAACCAAGACACAGCGAGCGTTCGCAACGAGCGATAAGCTAGTAGACGTTGAGAATTATGTGAAGGAGCTCCCGATTAACACGATAGAGCAGTCTGAAGATCTACTGGGTATTGCCAAAGGGAAGAATGTGGTCTTGATCTCAGTTGAATCCATGCAGAGCTTTGTCATTAATAACACATTATTCGGACAAGAGATTACACCATTCCTTAATGATCTTATTAAAGAAAGCTATTATTTCGATGAATTCTATCATCAGACAGGCCAAGGTAAAACCTCAGATGCAGAGTTTATTGTGGATAATTCACTCTATCCATTACCGAGTGGAGCCGTATATTTCACCCACGCTACGAATGAGTACAATGCTACTCCTAAGTTGCTCAAAGATTATGGTTATTACTCAGCAAGCCTTCATGCTAATGACAAGTCGTTCTGGAACCGAGATAATATGTACAAGAACCTAGGCTATGATCGATATTTTTCCAAGCCAGACTATGAGATTACTGAAGAGAATTCAATTGGATGGGGCTTAAAGGACATTCCTTTCTTCGAACAATCGGTTGAGCATATGAAGACTTTGCCGCAGCCTTTTTACAGCAAGCTTCTGACATTAACCAATCATCATCCATACACATTGAAGAAGATTGATGAATTAATTCCTGAATTCGATTCAGGGGATGGAACAGTAGATCGATATTTCACTACGGTCCGTTACACGGATGAAGCCTTGAAGATCTTCTTCGAGGAGATGAAGCAGTCGGGATTATATGAAGATTCTATATTCATCCTTTATGGTGATCATTACGGAATTTCACCTACTCATAACGATGCGATGGCTAAATTTATTGGTAAAGAAATTAATGATTATGAACAGACGCAATTGCAGAGAGTGCCATTGATCATTCATATTCCTGGGGTAGCAGGGCAAACGATCTCTAAGGTTTCTGGTCAAATTGATGTTAGACCTACCTTGCTGCATCTATTAGGTATCGAGGGGAAGAGTCCACTAGATTTCGGTGAGAATTTGTTTGCAAGCAATGAGGATCCTCTCATTATTCTAAGAGACGGCACCTTCATCACGGATAAGTATGTGCATACAGACAATATATGCTATCAGAAGGGGTATGTCCCAGCTGAAGTAGATGCTAGCTTATGTGACCCGTATAAGGAGCTTGCTGAGAATGATTTGAGTTATTCGGACAAAATTATATATGGTGATCTTATGCGATTCACAGAAGAATTGAAGCAGCTTGCTGAAACCGAATCTTCTGTAAGCGACCCGGTTGGGCCTGTTGATCCGAATGCCCCAGTTCCTCTTATACCTAGTGTGATGCTGGAATCTGAGGCCATGCAGGAATCAACGGAAAGCTGGAAGCTAAGTCCCCCATCAGAAGCTGGAGAAGAGGATGGAGAAGAGGAAGTAACTGAAGAAACGCTTGAAGTAGTGCAGGAATGAGTAACATGGGTATTCCGCGAATTATTATTTGACGGCTCTTATAATTTTAATGAGTATGCACTTAACTCAGGAGTTGAAATCACTAATCAGGCTTAACGGAAAAAAAGTCCTTTAAATTAATAGAACGTATAAACATCGGTCATTTAACGGAAAAAAGTTCCATTATGCACTCATAATATCTTGATTATAGGTCTGAATCTATCCCCTAACGGAAATTTCTTCCGCTATCTACAAAATCCAGATAGAACAGGATGGTTAACGGAAATTGTTTCCTCTATCCATCTTTCAACTGAGTTAAGTGCATACTCTTTTAATTTTATAACTAAGTAAACAAAAGTCTATTCCGACAATGGAATAGACTTTGTTTACTTACAATCACTTCCTCAATTGACAAGACGGCATATTGAGCAGGCGGCTGCGGCATTCATCCCATATGTGCTTGACGAGCGCTTGTAGCTGCCAGGCGTTACGGCCTAGCATTCGAACCACAATCCCCTGCCCTGAAGCGATTAGGCTAGCGCCGGCTAAGATGGATTCTTCAGCGTGAGGTGCGGACAATAGGCTACGGATGCGGTCTAGTAAGTTATGGGAAGCAATGTCAGTAATAATCCAGAAGGTTCCGATGTGTGTGTAATCCTCCATGGCCCCAATCCCCCGGTAGTGATGAATAGCTGGCTTGAGCAGGAAGTGGTCCCACGCTAGAAGCTGCTGCTCTCTAGACACCTCGAAGCGGCTTGTGAAGGAATCGTATTGGAATTGCTCGCCGCGATGTATTCTGCCGGGTGTAACAATGTCTGCGTATAGTAGGGTTGCGCCCTCTCCTAATTCAACCTTTATCCGTCCTTCGAATCGACTACCCGCATAAGGAATCGTTGGTTCGGGAAAAAATTCAAGAACCGCCCCCTTGCCGATATGAAGGTTGTGAATCATACCGGCGGAAGTTCTTGGGGTAGGGTGAATCTTGGTGAAGGATTGATTTGTTACGATGAGGTGTGTGTTATCGTGCAACTGAAGGTTTAATTCATAGCTGTCACCATCGAGAAGACCAGGAGAAACATCCATGATATAAAGTTGAAGACAACCGGATTGCTCCTCATAGAAGGTTTTTGTTATTTTGAGTGGTGCATCATGGTAACGTTCTGTTAGTATCGTTCGGTTATCGACCTGTCGAGCTGTCGCGCGGAGGACAGTCCTTCTAGGCGTGAGTGCGGCTGTGGTTATGGTCATGGCTGTGAGTGCTTACCTTATGGTCATGGTCATGATGCCCGAGATGCGCTACTTGGTGCTCGAGCCAATGAAGAATCTGATCCAAGCCTTCCCCGCTCATCAGATTGGACATAACATACGGTCGATCTCCGCGCATACGTTCCGTGTCGGAGCGCATGACCTCAAGACTTGCACCAACATAAGGAGCAAGATCGATCTTATTAATAATGAGCAAGTCGGAGCGCATAATCCCAGGCCCGCCCTTACGAGGGATCTTCTCGCCTTGAGCAACATCAATAATATAGATGAACCGATCGACGAGCTCAGGACTGAAGGCCGCTGCTAGATTGTCTCCACCACTCTCAATGAAGATGATCTCGAGGTCGGCATAGCGTGCTTCTAATTCCTCGACCGCCTCGAAGTTCATAGATGCATCCTCGCGAATAGCCGTATGAGGGCATCCTCCGGTTTCGACACCGATAATCCGCTCCTCCTCCAATGCGGCTTGGCGTATTAATATTTGGGCATCCTCTTTCGTGTATATATCATTAGTAATAACGCCAAGACTGTAATGATTTCGCATCGCCTTCGCTAGCTTCTCGACTAATGCGGTCTTGCCGGATCCCACTGGTCCTCCTATTCCAATCCGTATCGGGCGTGAGAGGTCCATTGCCGGCGTGTTCCATTGCTCGTGTGAATGATTTGCTCCTTGGCACATATTATGATTACCTCCTGTAACGATTTGAGTGATTATGCTAATGATTGTTGAGGACAGTTCGAAAGTCGCAAGCAGTAGAATTGCTGAAATTATGACATAAACAGTCGCGAATATAAGGTTTCGTGCTGCATAGCGCGAATATCGTGAGCAGGTGTGAAGGCATGTAGTTGTTCGGCGGGTAAACCTCGCACCAGATCCCACTGCTGATCAATCAGAGTAAGCATTCTGCGTATAAGCAGCTGGCCATCGGTTTGCCCGAGTGACATTAAACGCAGAGCGCTGTTGACGATGGTCGTCAAGCTTGTGTATAGATATCCCTTAACGGCTTCATCCTGCGGAACACCGAGCTTATAGCTGATCCAAGCATGAATAATAGGCAGGGTTCCATATCCGCCGTGTACCGTTATGCCTTGCTCCAGCTTCGATAATTCGACTTCTGGATAGAGACTGTGGCCAAGCTTGATTAGTCTTTTGCCCATCTTCTGAAGTCCTTCACGTGATTCTCTAGGTGTCCGTCCAACGTGGACAATTTTGTCGAAGAGGCATACACGCCATAGATCCTCTTCCGCCATCGCTAGGTAAACACCTTTGACGGCAAGTCCTTCAAGTCGAACAAGGCTTGCATGAATTTGACCAATAATATATTGCTCCAGCTCCTGTATATTCGTCACTTTATTCTGCTGGACGAAGGTTTCCAATCCGAAGGAGTGGGAGAATCCGCCAATAGGGAGAGCGGAGTCGAGTAACTGAACATATGAGAGTAGGGACGAGCCAGATATGTTACCTGCAGTCATTTCTTACGTACCTCCCCATCATGGGTTTAGCGCAGCTACTGGCGCTATTGTGCATTGCAGTTTCGTTGAATCATGCAATATCGACGATTCAGCTTTACTGGGCTAGTTTCAACGCTATAGTGTTGTCTAGAGATGGTTAAAGCGCTGAAACTAGCGTTAAACTCTCCAGATGTTACCTTCAAACCGAATGTGAGCATTCTCGCGGCATTCTAACGCTAACTATTGCGCAAATCCACTCTAAGTATCCAGCACCATCACCGGTCACCTTCACCCAGTCCACCATTCCAGTCATGATCACCCAGTCAGCTACCACCAGTCACCATCGCCCAGTCCACCATTACCAGTCATGATCACCCGGTTCGCTACCACCAGTTCATTACCGCCAGTTCATTACCACCAGTCATGATCACCCAGTCCGCTACCAGCAGTTCATTCCACCAGTACACCTTCACCCAGTCCGCTGCACCAGTTCATTCCACCAGTCACCTACACCCAGTCCACCACCAGTCACCACCACCAGTACCACCATCATCCAGCACCATCATTCAGCATTCTTCCGCGTCAGAACATAAAGTACCGCTGAGCCATTGGCAACTTCGTGGCTGGCTCGCAGGTGGCGAGCTTACCGTCTACGAATACCTCGTAGGTTTCGGGGTTAACCTCGATCTTCGGTGTCTGATCGTTATGGACCATATCCTTCTTGCCGATGTCTCGGCAATGCTTCACAGGCTCGACTCGCTTGTTCAAGCCGAGCTGCTCGTGAACCTTCAGGTCGAAGGCGGCCTGAGAGACGAAGGTCATAGACGTGCTGTATACGGCACGCCCATACGCTCCGAACATCGGGCGACCATACACTGGCTGAGGTGTAGGGATCGAGGCGTTCGGATCACCCATCTGTGCATAGGCGATAAATCCGCCTTTCATAATGATCTCTGGCTTAATGCCGAAGAAGGCGGGGTGCCAGATGACGAGATCAGCCCACTTGCCAGCTTCTAATGAGCCGACTAGATGAGAGATCCCATGAGTGATTGCGGGATTAATCGTATATTTGGCTATATAACGTTTGATCCGGAAGTTATCCCCGCCACCATCTAGTGCATCCTCGGGTAGGTCGCCGCGTTGGTTTTTCATCTTGTCGGCAGTTTGCCATGTCCTCATGATCACCTCGCCCACACGACCCATCGCTTGAGAATCGGAGCTGATGATACTGAACACGCCCAGATCGTGCAGAATATCCTCTGCAGCAATCGTCTCAGGTCTAATCCGCGAATCGGCGAAAGCGACATCCTCGGGGATTGAGCTATCGAGATGATGGCATACCATCAGCATATCCAGATGCTCCTCAATCGTATTAATGGTGAATGGGCGAGTCGGATTGGTTGAAGAGGGGATAACATTCGGCTCGGCAGCCGCCCTAATAATGTCAGGAGCATGCCCGCCTCCTGCCCCTTCGGTATGGTAGGTATGAATTGTGCGTCCGTTGATCGCGGACAATGTATCCTCTACGAAGCCGGCTTCATTCAATGTATCAGTATGAATCGCGACCTGTACATCGTATTGATCCGCAATCGTGAGGCATTGGTCGATAGCGGCTGGTGTTGTGCCCCAATCCTCGTGAAGCTTCAGGCCGATAGCGCCTGCTTCTATTTGCTCAATTAAAGGTTCAGGGAAGGAGCAGTTTCCTTTGCCAAGAAATCCAATATTCATCGGGAACGCTTCTGCTGCCTCGAGCATACGGTGGATGTTCCATGCCCCCGGGGAAACTGTTGTTGCATTCGTTCCAGTTGCTGGTCCCGTACCGCCACCTATCATTGTGGTTACTCCTGAAGCTAGTGCAGTTTCGATCTGCTGGGGACAGATGAAGTGAATATGAGAATCAATTCCTCCTGCAGTCACGATCCGTCCTTCGCCTGCTATAACTTCAGTGGATGCGCCGATGACGAGGTCAGGATGGACGCCGTCCATCGTATCCGGGTTTCCGGCTTTGCCAATTCCGACAATCCGTCCATCGCGAATACCGAGATCGGCTTTGACAATACCCCAATGATCGATAATGATGGCATTCGTGATAACAACGTCAAGAACGCCGGATGCGCGTGTGGCTCGAGCGGATTGTCCCATACCATCGCGTATAACCTTGCCGCCTCCGAATTTGCATTCATCTCCATAAACGGTGTAATCCAGTTCGATGGTTGCCCACAATTCGGTGTCAGCGAGCCTGACGGCGTCTCCCGTTGTTGGGCCGAAGATGGAGGAGTACTGGTGTCGAGACATCTTCCTCACAGTCGTGTACCCTCCTTCCATAGATCTAACCTTTCCTCTAATGAGCTTGTGTCATCGGGGAGCTCCGCCGAGCCGTTCGTCAAACCATTCAAGCCATATACATGACGCAGTCCACCGATGGAAACAAGCTCGACGGGCTTTTCCTCTCCAGGCTCGAAGCGAACCGCGGTGCCGGCGGGGATGTTCAGTCGCATGCCGAAGCTATCCAGACGATTGAACGCTAAGCCTTTATTAACCTCGTAAAAATGATAGTGTGATCCCACCTGTATTGGACGATCCCCTTTATTGATAACAAGTATAGACGTAGTAGAGCGACCTTCATTAATAATTAGCTCGCCTTGGGTTATTCGGTATTCGCCAGGAATCATTAGATTATCGCCTCGCTCTCAATTATTCTCGTATCGGCTCATGTACGGTCACGAGCTTGGTGCCATCTGGGAAGGTAGCTTCGACCTGTACCTCACCAATCATCTCAGGCACACCTTCCATGCAATCTCTTCGATAGAGGATAGTCCCGCCATACTCCATCAATTCGGCTACTGACTTTCCGTCGCGCGCTCCCTCCATGATCTCTGAGATGAGAATCGCCATCGCTTCTGGATAATTCAGCTTAAGGCCGCGCTGACTTCGACGTCGTGCTAGATCAGCTGCATAGCTAATCATGAGCTTTTCCTTCTCGCGTTCTGTGAAATGCAATGTGGAGGCCTCCTAGAAAAAGAAATTGATGTTATAATATATAACACAAAATTCATACCAGTTAAAGAGATATGTTACATCAGATATCGAATCTACACATATATTTCGTATTCTATATATATTTTCGGAATTACGTGTAATATATGTTGACATCGAATTCTCGCCCTCTTATAATGAAAATACGAACAATGCGGAGGATAGCCGTTTGAATGTTCGTGTATACACAGAGAAAACCAATAT
Organism: Caryophanales bacterium UBA4100; assembly: GCA_002383285.1. Lineage (GTDB taxonomy): Bacteria > Bacillota > Bacilli > Paenibacillales > UBA4045 > UBA4045. The sequence goes on along the minus strand of DFXU01000058.1, from coordinate 2,727 downwards.
TTTGAGGGAGTGGGAGAGAAGTATGGAGAAATCGATGTTGAAAAGTTTGTTAATGGTTATGCTAGTGTTCAGCTTGGTATTGGCGGCGTGCTCGAACAACAATAACAGCGCTAATAGTGAGAATGAGCCAGCGTCAGCAGCACCTGAGGCAACACCTGAAGCAACACCTGATACTTCGGGCGAAACGATTAAAGTAGGCGTCCTACATTCCTTAAGCGGCACAATGGCAATCAGTGAGGTTTCAGTAAAGGATTCGGAAATGATGGCAATCCAAGAAATTAATGCAGCCGGTGGTGTTCTAGGCAAGCAGCTAGAAGCGGTTGTAGAGGATGGCGCATCCGATTGGCCTACCTTCGCAGAGAAGGCTCGAAAGCTCATCCAACAGGATGAAGTAGCAACTGTATTCGGAGGATGGACATCATCTAGTCGTAAAGCGATGCTTCCTGTATTCGAAGAGTTGAATGGTCTACTCTGGTACCCCGTTCAATATGAAGGGTTAGAGAAATCTCCTAATATATTCTATACTGGCGCAACAACTAACCAACAGATCGTACCTGCGGTCACATACTTATTGGAGAACCACGGTAAGAGCATGTTCTTACTTGGCTCAGATTATGTATTCCCGCGTACAGCGAACAAAATTATTAAAGAGCAGTTGAAGGAAGAAGGCGGTACATTAGTTGGTGAGGAGTACACGCCACTCGGACATACCGAATACAGCAGTGTGATTAGCAAGATTAAGGAAGCAAAGCCAGAAGTAATCTTCAATACATTGAACGGTGACAGCAATGTGGCATTCTTCAAGCAAATGCAGGATGCTGGTATATCTGCTGAGGATATGATCGTGTTATCCGTGAGTGTAGCGGAAGAGGAAATTCGAAGCATTGGTACGGATGTGCTTGCAGGACACTTAGCGGCATGGAACTACTTCCAGACGACAGATACACCTGAGAATCCTAAGTTTGTGGAAGCATACAAAGCATTCACTGCAGCGGATCGTGTTACATCAGATCCGGTGGAGGCAGGTTACATCGCGGTTTATCTATGGGCTGCTGCGGTTGAGAAAGCAGGATCCACGGATGTTGATAAAGTGAAGGAGGCTGCCAAAGGACTAGAATTTGCAGGTCCGGGCGGCAAAGTAACCATTGATGGAGATAACCAGCACATCTATAAGACGGTTCGTATTGGTGAGGTTCTAGCGGATGGAATGTTCAAGGAGGTTTGGAATTCGGGTGAGCCTGTAAAGCCAGATCCATATCTTGAAGGTTATTCCTGGGGCGCAGCGCTTGCTGAGCAATAGCCTCCAACTTGCTCAACTAGAGAAAGTAGGTTAGATTGCCCGCTAGAGCGACCCCTTGATTACTCTGTAGTTAAGGGGTCTCCACNNGTATAAATGGGGGGCTTCAAATTATGGATATCATCTTGCTTCAGCTCTTCAATGGACTTAGTATCAGCTCAATACTCTTGCTTATATCATTAGGACTCGCGATTACGTTCGGACTTATGAAGGTTATCAACATGGCTCACGGTGAGTTCATTATGATCGGTGCTTATGCCGCATATATCACTCAGAATATCTTCAAATCGATATTACCTGAGAGCTTATTCAGCTACTATTTCGTATTCGCAATACCCGCAGCATTTCTCGTCGCTTTCTGTATCGGTTATTTATTAGAATTCCTCCTAATCCGATTCCTATATGGTCGTCCATTAGATAGCCTGTTAGCTACTTGGGGTGTAGGAATGATTCTGCAGCAGCTAGCCCGCAATATATTCGGTGCACAGAATGTGGCAGTATCTAGCCCGAGCTGGCTTAACGGGGGCTGGAGTGTTACGGATGGACTTGTACTTCCATATAAACGTTTATTCATCATCGCACTTGTTATCTCTGTATTAGTCATGATGTACATGTATATTTACCGTAGTCACGCAGGCCGCAATATGAGAGCGGTTATGCAGAATCGTGAGATGGCAACCTGTCTAGGCATCTCTACTCGTAGAGTAGACGGAATGACGTTCGCTATCGGCTCGGGAATTGCTGGCATCGCTGGATGTGCATTGTCGTTGCTAGGGCCAATCGGACCTGCCCTAGGCACTTATTATATTGTAGATGCATTCATGGTCGTTGTTCTAGGAGGAGTCGGCAAGCTGGTAGGAACTGTCATCGGCGCCTTCGGTATTGGTGTATTCAACACCTTCTTCGAATATTGGACCTCGGCATCCATAGGTAAAGTACTCGTATTCGCTTGTATTATGGCGTTCCTCCAATGGAAACCGATGGGGCTCGTCACCATGCGTACTAGATCACTGGATTGAGAGGAGTCACTAAGATGCTACACCCTACGATGTCAATGCAGAGACGTACTTGGCTATTAGTCGGATATGGTCTGGCTGTTGCAATTCTATTATGTGCTCCNNGCTTAAATCTATTAGCTAAATTCCTGGCCTTTGCCATCGTAGCCATTGGGCTCGATCTGATCTGGGGATATACCGGAATATTGAGTCTTGGACATGGCGTATTCTTCGGTTTAGGTGCTTATTGTATGGCGATGTTCCTGAAGCTAGAAGCAACCGGAGGGAAGATGCCGGACTTCATGAGCTGGACTGGGCTGACGGAGATGCCGTGGTTCTGGAAGCCATTCAACTATGCGGCCTTCGCCATTCCGGCCGGAGTTATCATCCCGATGGTTCTGGCGCTAATACTCGGATTCTTCACCTTCCGTAATC
>DFXU01000056.1 GCA_002383285.1 Caryophanales bacterium UBA4100 | reverse complement strand
ATAGACCGACTAGACAAGTCAAGCCTCACAAGTAAAAATATGATCTCTTTTTCCCTCCACGTGCTCTTAGTACTCTACCGCTAGTTATACCTGGCTAACGATAGCTGCGATTCCGCGCATATTTCGAGAGCTCCTTCGAGGAAACCAGACGTGCATACATTCTAAATATAACTTTATATCGCGATTCAATGGCTAGCTTAATATCAGCATTAATTCTTTGATCGCTAAGGTCTAGCAACATCTCATCTAATTCCTTACGCAGCATGTAGTTTAATTCTTTGCATTCGCGATCATTGAATAATACACCCAACATACGATGGAATGCCCCCTATTTTCTCATCATTCAGGCATCAGTACCCGTATATATTGTTATGCACATTTACGGACACTTTTATGATGAATACTTAAAAAATTCCTGTTAATCTGCCATAAGCCAATATGTGAATGTACTCTCTATCACTGCTGCTATGAACAGCGAGACAACAAGCACTAGCATTAATGGAAGTGTCATTCTGAAATAATGCTTCAGCTCATGGGCAACCACCGCTCTTCTCCTCACAGAAATGAGATAGAATAATCCCTTTAGCATCAGGGCACCTAACCGAATGCCATATGCACAGGCAAGTATAATTGCGGGAAGCTCTATGATGCCATGCGGTAGAATTCCCTTTATAACGATCGTCCATGGAGATAATTCCTGAGCAGGATGAAAAACCACATAGCCTAGAGTCATACCGTTGACTACCAGCACGAAGAAAGGCACAACTGCGAATAATGCTCCTATGAACACAAAGCATATCACTTTAATTGTATTGTTAAGAAAGATAAACACAAAAAACCATAACTTAGGATGGTCACTACCTTGTATTCCCTCAACAACATCCCTCATGCCTTCTAATGAATTGTTCATGAAGTTAATCAGTCTCTCATCCGTCGCACCCATCCATATACCAACGACAAACACCAAGCTTGCTGCAATCAGATAATGCTTCATACGGAATATATCGATCCACAATTCTCTCAATAACAATTTCATCATGTCACCTCTCATTCAATTCAACTTTTGGACAAATCCCGCATAACTTTCTAGTACGAGCATAGTTATGTTAATAACAGAGCTCGATCAGATCTGCGCCATATTAAGCAAGCTCTAATACAATAATTAAAGGGGGCCAATAAAGGTGAATTTTTTCTATGTGTTCAATGGAAGAAAGCTGAAGCGCTATTTTATTATTGGAATAGCTATCCTGTTTAGCATCGGAGTTGTCTATGTAGAGAAGGATCAAATTTCAGTATTCTCCTACAATGAGCCCGCGGCCATCTACAGTGTAGTAACCGACAAGAAGGTAATATCTCTCACCTTCGACATCAGCTGGGGCGAGAAGCGAGCAGAACCGATACTCCAAATCCTCCAGGAGAAGGGCGTAAAAAAAGCGACGTTCTTCTTATCCTCTCCATGGAGTAGCAGCCATCCAGAGATTGTGAAGAAGATTATCGACGCCGGATACGAGATTGGTAGCCATGGGCACAAGCATGTGAATTATAGTCAGCTTAGCAATGAGGATATTCGCAAACAGATCCAAACTGCTCACGGTATCCTATCTGAGATGACTGGCAAGAGTCCTAACCTTATACGAATGCCCAATGGTGATTTCGACAAGAGAGTCCTGCAGGTGGCTAATGACCTCGGATATAAAGTTATACAGTGGGATACGGATTCCCATGATTGGATGAACAAAGGAGCGGACAATATTATCCAACGAGTGGTTAGTAGAGCTCATCCCGGTGATATTGTATTATTGCACGCGAGCGACTCCTGTAAACAAACCCATCTTGCACTTCCTACTATTATTGATGAATTACGCACGAAGGGTTATGAATTCGCCACGGTTTCTGAGATGCTGCAATTAACTGAGGTGAATGGCACGAAGGTGCCAGACCAAGGGAGCTGACGCAAAGTCAGCTCTCTATCTTCTTAATTACCTTGTGCAATCTTAGAAGCTGCCATGCGTTACAAGCTAACAAAGCAGATGCCATAAGCAGCGTGGCTTCATCATTACTCACTTGTATGGCAATTGCCGTTTCCACTAATGTGAATACGAACATGAAGAATAAGCTAGGTATGAACGCGTTCGGGTTGGTCAACCTTACCTTCCAATATGCCACTATGATGGATAGAATCAGCATAATTCCTATTTGGAGCACAAATTTGATTGTCGATCCTTCCCATAAGAACATGTAGATCTCAAAAGGAATTGTAATAATGAAGAATAATTGCACTAACTTCCATGTGGATGGTCTGCGAAACATATCCCTCGCTATATAATTCAGGGTCATATAGGCAAAGAAGAACATCTGGCTAAGGATACTGAACATGAATCCAGCTAGGGTCATTGATAATACATTGTAACCAAACTCCAGCACATTCCACTGGAATAACTCTCCATCTGCTAGGGCCAGCAATAGTCCAACTACAACCGCCGCAGCTCCCCCAATGAGAAGTGTAGACCAGAACATAATAACCCAATTTCTTATTGTCATCAGAATCTCTCCCTAATTTCATTATTACTGCCCAACATTTTTCAGCATTCACATCAATTGTTCGATGGGCTTCCTATTTTTTTGTTGTGAAATGAATCAAAGTAAAGATTTGCCTGTTCCCTCTGGTGATTCCCCCCAATATTGTAACAGATTCAATAGCTCACTCCCAACATAATTGGTGACAAAATACACATAATACATAGAACATTACCTTAAGGAATCATCATTCGGTTGTTCCTTAATACTGAGGGGGCTTGGTCACATTGATCATACAGCACATATACCGATTCGTTCCCATTGCTTGTGTATTCCTGCTACTTACAGCCTGCGGATCCGACAGTCAGGCCGGGGGCATGCAGAACTATAAAGATACAAAGTCCATGGTGCTCGACATTCTCGAATCAGAGGAAGCCAAGAAAGCGATCAAGAAGGCATCGGAGGAGCAAGGCTCTGAAGGCGGTGGCGGTGCTATCAAGCTTCTAAATACACCCGAAGGGAAGCAAATTCAAGTTGCCGTTAAAGATGTGCTTACTGACCCAAGTTATCCAAAGCATCTAGAGAAGATGATGACCGATCCGAAATTCGCTGGCGAATTTGCCAAAGCAGTATCCAAAGACAATAAGCAGTTACACAAGGATTTAATGAAGGACCCCGAATATCAGACTATGCTCGTAGAGGTAATGAAGAACCCTGAGTTCGAGAAAATATTATTAGACACATTAAAAGGTAAAGCCTATCGTAAACAAGCGATGACGGTGTTCCAGGAAGCATTGGAAAATCCATTGTTCAAGACAGAGCTGATGGAGCTAATGAAGAAGGTAATGGAGGAAGAAGCAAAGCCGAAGAAAAAGGAAGAAGAACAATAAGCGAATTAGACGCGGAAGTGTCTTATTAACAACCGCGGCTAATTCTTGCATATTATTCTATCGTGTAGTTTGGGAATATTCAGTTAAACTTAGCAATAATCTTATCAGCCATCTCAAGATAAGTTTGCCCTGTTGCCGATTGTTCCTTGTAAATCGAGGGTGCATAATCTGCTTCAGATTGGTGATTATCAGGGGCTCCCAAAGGAATCTGAGCAAGTAATTCGGTGTGAAGCTCCTCTGCAAGCTTTGCTCCTCCACCACGTCCAAAGACATAATCCTTCTCGCCACAGGATCCGCATTCGTAATAGGACATGTTCTCTACGACACCAATAATATCATGATTCGTATGTAGTGCCATAGCACCTGCACGAGCGGCGACAAACGCTGCTGTAGCATGAGGTGTAGTAACGATGACCTCTTTGCTATTCGGAATCATCTGGTGAATATCTAGTGCAATATCCCCTGTTCCGGGAGGTAAATCCAATAGCATATATTCAATCTCACCCCAATTTACTTCATTGAAGAAGTTTTTGAGCATCTTCCCAAGCATTGGACCACGCCAGATGACCGGCGCATTATCTTGGACGAAGAAGCCCATGGATATGACCTTAACTCCAAATTTACTTGACGGTATGAGACGTTCCTCAACAAGCTCTGGCTGTTCATCAATTGCCATCATATCAGGAACAGAGAATCCATAAATATCACAGTCCATTATACCGACCTTCTTACCTCTACGCGCTAGAGCAACTGCAAGATTAACGGTGACTGTTGATTTACCTACACCACCTTTACCGCTTGCAACGGCAACAAACTGAGTTTTTGAATCTGGAGACAATAGGGCTGGCATCCCCTGACCCTGTGACTTGAGCTCAGCTTGTCGACGTTGTTGCATCTCATCAAGTCCTGACTCCTTAGGAAGCTCACGGAATCGCAAATGACATTCCTCGATACCTAAGGGCTTCAAAGCTTCCTCAATTTGATTCCTTATTGTTGCTTGAATATCATCATTTAACAACGACAGCTGCAATGTCATATTCACTTTCTTATCCTTAACTAAGATATCTCGTATTTGATTATGCTCCACCAAGCTCTGATTCAGCTGTGGATCGCGCAGTTGGACTAATGCTTCTACAACCTGTTCTTTTGTTGTCATGATATCAACATCCCATCACCTGAATTTGCTAGTGCAGAATCAATCCATAATGTTGTCGCTGTTATGAGATTAATTCATGAGATTATATTATAACACGACATCTATGGCGTTCCAATTTGTTCACCAGAGTTATAGCGAAGAATACCTCGATAAATTGATGCAGCTAGCTTATTCTGGTACAATTCATCGTCTAATAAACGTGCTTCCTCTGGATTGGATAGAAACCCTACCTCTACTAAAGCTGTTGGAATCGTTAGAACCTTCAACAAATATAACGTCTGCGCAGTATTCGCATGTCGATTTGTATTTTTCATATTCAAACGAATTTCCTCTTGGATGAAAGTGGCTAACCGCTTACTCTCTGCTCGCTTGGGATAATAGAAAGTTTGTGCCCCTCTCCACCTTGAAGAAGGCACACTGTTTAGGTGTATGGTTATTAGTAAATCAGCTTGTTCTTGCTTAATAAGCTTTGCCCGATTAACCAGATCCTCGGTCTTACGCCTACTGAAGCCCTTCGTTCCAGCTGAGGCTAGATCATGGTCAGACTCACGTGTCATCACCACTAGTGCACCGGCTTGCTGTAGATAGTCTCTAACCTGCAATGCAAGCTTCAAGGTGATATCCTTCTCCGTGATACCACTCGCGCTCTCTGCACCACCATCAACTCCCCCATGCCCTGCATCTAGGGCAATGATCTTGCCGGATAAGGGCAATGTCCAATGGGTCCACGTCTTGGTTGAAGAGAAATCATAAGTGATTAGGGTGAATAACAGAATAATTGTTGCAAGACTTAATAAAATTCTGTACATACCCTTGTATGAAATCCAGATGAACATTCGTTTACGCTTTCTATGCATAAGAAAAAACCACCTCGCCATTTGTAACGATGACTCCCTCTAGGAAGTCTGCCATTACAGAATATGGGACAGGGTGGTTGAATATGCCTACTGAATGAAATCTTAGCGGACAAATATATGGAGTTAGCTGTATTCGTTAGATACCTGCAGCAGAAATTAACTTCTCGGACATACCTTCAATTAAGATTTCAGCCACTTCCGGTCTAGAGAATTCTTGAGGAGGACATACGCCATCTCTTAGCATCGCACGAACCTTGGTGCCTGATAGATGTACATGATCTGAAGAATCATGCGGACAGGTTTTACTTGTTCCCATATTACCGCATCTCTTACAGAAGAAGCTATGCTCGAAGAACAATGGTGTTATTCCAAGTTCTTCTGCAGTAAAATTACTGAAGATTTCCTGCGCTTCGTAAGTTCCGTAGTAGTCACCTACACCAGCATGATCACGACCTACGATAAAGTGAGTGCAGCCGTAATTTTTACGTACCATAGCATGGAAGATCGCCTCACGCGGACCTGCATATCTCATGGCGGCGGGGAATACACCTAAGAATACACGATCTTTCGGATAATAATGCTCAAGGATGGCCATATAGCTGCGCATCCGAATATCAGCTGAGATATCATCTGACTTCGTTTCTCCAACTAATGGGTTTAGGAAGAGTCCGTCGACTATCTCCATTGCACTCTTCTGAATATATTCATGAGCTCTATGCACAGGATTTCGGGTTTGGAAGCCCACTACTGTTTTCCAACCATTGCTTGAGAAGATCCTTCTTGTTTCCTGTGGGTCAAAATAGAATTCCTCGAATTTATCATGCTTAGGTCGATTTAGGACGTGAATGGCTCCACCCATATACGTATTCGAACGATTGAATAAATTTTTAACACCTGGATGCACCTGATCGTCTGTCTTATATACCTTAATCGCTTCATCTTTAAAATCAGCTAGATATATACTTTCTACATCAAGTACTGCATAGATTGTATCGTCCTGTTCTCCAACAAGGGCTACCTGCTGACCGATACGAAGCTCACTTGCAATTTCTTTAGCTATAGGGAAGGTAATAGGAATGCTCCAGACAAGACCATTAGCTAACTTCATGTTATTAATAACCGAATGGTAGTCACTCTCCGTCATAAAACCAGTAAGCGGCGAGAACGCACCAATCGCAATTAAATCAATATCAGATAAGGTCCATGCATTAACTTTAATAGATTGCAGGGAACGAGCTTTGTCCAACCATTTGTCCCGATCACCCTCTGGTACAAGTCGATTAACCAGAGTACCCCCATGCGGCTTAATTGTTTCCCTTACGATTTTCATGACCAAGCTCCTCGCTGTTTATAGATTTGTTACTGAACGAATCAATTATTTGTGCAAACCACATTCTGTCTTCTCAGAGCCAGCCCAACGACCAGCCCGAGGATCTTCTCCAGGCATAACCTGTCGCGTGCAATAATGGCAACCGATGCTTGGGTAATTCTGATCGTGCAGTGGATTATAGATAACATTGTTGTCGCGAATATAATTCCATACATCTTCAGAGGTCCAAGAAGCGAGTGGGTTAAATTTCACCAGACCAAACTTATAGTCATATTCAACTTTCTTGGTATTCGCTCTAGTAGGTGCTTGATCACGACGAACCCCAGTTATCCAAGCTTCATATTGTCCTAGTATATGAATGAGTGAATCAACCTTACGTATGTTACAGCAAGCATTAGGCTCACGCTTCCAGAGCTCGTCGCCATGGGCTTCTGCCTGCTCCTCAGGAGTCAGCTTAGGCTTGACCTGAACGAATTGAATACCATATCGCTCAGCAAGACGATCCCTCGTCTCATAAGTTTCTTTGAAGTGAAAATCCGTGTCTAAGTAAAATATATCAGTCTTAGGGCTAATTCTGTGAAGCATATCCACCAATACAACATCCTCAGCCCCAAAGCTACATGCTAAAGTTAAGCTCTGAAACTTCTCTGCTGCGTAGGCAATAATAGCCTCCGGCGATTCATTCTCAAACCTTGTCGCTCCCTCAGTTGCGAACGCTTCTTTCTCTAATAAGTTCATTTGACAAAACCTCCGTACTGAATTCCTAGTAAATAGGTATGAATTAACGAGATTATTTTATTATAATACATTCCACGTTATTGTCAATCCATATCTCTTAACTAGTCACTAATGTATTGGTATTCGAAAGCTGTAGGCGAAGTGCATAAAAAAATAACAGCCTCGAGTAAGAACTCGAGGCTGCTAAGATGAAATTGACTATTAACGTTTGGAGAACTGAGGAGCACGACGAGCTGCTTTCAATCCATACTTTTTACGCTCTTTCATACGTGGGTCACGAGTTAGAAAGCCAGCTTTCTTCAGCGAACCGCGGTATTCCGGATCAACTTTGAGCAATGCACGGGAAATACCATGACGAATTGCCCCAGCTTGACCACTAGTGCCTCCACCAGCTGCGATAATCAAAATATCATATTTACCAACAGTGTCAGTAAGCTTCAATGGTTGATTAACAATTAGCTTCAGTGTTTCTAGGCAGAAATAATCGTTGATATCACGCTTATTAATGATGATTCGTCCTTCGCCTGGTATTAGACGAACTCTAGCTACCGAATGCTTACGACGACCTGTTCCATAATATTGAACTTGAGCCATGAATCGAAGACCTCCCTCTTATTAACCTTTAAGCTGCCATACAGCAGGATTTTGTGCTTGATGTGGATGATCGTTGCCAGCATATACTTTAAGCTTCGTCTTCAGCTTGTCGCCAAGGCGATTCTTTGGTAGCATACCATAAACTGCAAATTCGATAATCCGTTCAGGGCGAGTGTCACGAAGCACTCTAGCTGTTGTTACCTTCAGACCGCCTGGATATTGTGAATGACGGTAATATTTCTTCTGATCCCATTTCTTACCTGTTAAATGTATTTGGTCAGCGTTGATCACGATAACGAAGTCACCTGTATCAACGTGAGGTGTGAAAGTTGTTTTGTATTTACCGCGAATGATACTAGCTACTTCACTGGACAAGCGTCCTAGTGTTTGACCAGCTGCGTCAACGATATACCATTTGTGTTCAGTATTCGTTTCGTTAGCCATAAAGGTCGTGCGCATAATGTTTCCTCCTATTCGTAAATCATAACAATATATATCGTAGAACACGGCTCTTATTCTTAACTGGGGGCCGTGGGATAGCCATTAAGAAAGCCAAAACATATTTTATACCATTTTCAAGTAATAATCAAGAAAAATAATAAATTATTATTCCGCAGGAAGATCATATTCAACATCCCATAAAGTTAACCCATGCGCCATAGCTGTTGGACCCGCTTTAAGCCTGTCCTTGGCATCTAAGAGGAGCTTCATATCCATCGCCGTACGTTTACCCTCACCCACCTGGATTAACGTACCAGCGATCACACGAACCATGTTATATAGAAAGCCATTACCTGTGATATACAAGTGCAGAACACCACATCGACCATCCGATGGATCTATTGGATTCTCCGATGCAGCTTCCCTCTCCAAATATGCATGATAGATTGTTCTTACATGTGATTGTTTAGTTGACCGTCCTGAGCAGAAGGAAGAAAAATCATGCTCACCAATCAAATATTGAAGTGCCAATTCCATCTCGGTCACATGAAGCGGCACAGGATGATGGTATTGATAGTTGCGTTGGAACACATCCGGCACTCTCGTATTACTTATCGTATATCGATAGGTTTTCCGCTTAGCTGATCGTCGAGCGTGGAACGATAATGGCACTTCTCTGGCCTCAAGAACGATGATATCCCGTGGCAGACGCGAATTAATGGCCATCCGCCAACGCTCAATCGGAATATTAGAGGAGGTCTGAAAATTGACGACCTGTCCTCTAGCGTGAACACCCGCATCTGTCCGTCCCGATCCTTCTACAACAATCTGGTCACCCGTTAACTTAAAAATTGCTTCCTGTAGTTTATCCTGCACCGTGTTCTTAAAAGGCTGACACTGAAAGCCATTATAGCTCGTACCATCATAGCTAAGAACCAAAAAAATATTACGCACAGTTACACCTCATAAAATTCATGGACATGTCGATACAAAAAAAGGGCTTGTTCAGAATCAGATGATTCTGTCCACCCTTTCCCATCGGTCGTATTAGGCTCGATCCACTAGTTCAATATAAACCATTGGAGCGGAGTCTCCACGACGCGGTCCTAGCTTCATAATGCGCGTGTATCCACCCGGACGTTCTGCATAACGAGGTCCTAGGTCTGTGAACAACTTTTGAATCGCATCCTTTTCTCCGTCAATAGTTTCCCTACGAACGAAAGATGCAACCTGACGGCGGGCGTGTAAATCACCACGTTTGGCTAATGTAATTAGCTTTTCTGCTACAGAACGTAATTCCTTGGCTTTAGCCTCAGTAGTCTGAATCCGCTCATATAAGAACAAATCGGTAACAAGGTCGCGAAAAAGTGCCTTACGGTTACTTGAATTGCGGCCCAACTTTTGATATCCTGCCATTTGTATTTCCCTCCCTTACGGCTATTCCTAAACTCTGATTAGATTAGTAAACACAGATGAATGTGACTATTCTTCGTTACGTAATCCTAAACTGAGCTCTTCTAGCTTTTCTTGTACTTCTTCAAGTGACTTTCGTCCCAAGTTTCGTACTTTCATCATGTCTTCCTCTGTCTTCGTAATTAGCTCTTGAACCGTGTTGATTCCAGCACGCTTCAAACAGTTGTACGATCTTACTGAAAGATCTAGCTCTTCGATAGTCATCTCTAAGACTTTCTCTTTCTTATCCTCTTCTTTCTCAACCATGATTTCCGCATCGCGGGCTTCATCGGTGAGTCCAACAAACAGCATTAAGTGCTCGTTGAGGATTTTGGCGCCTATACTAACTGCTTCTTCTGGTCGAATGCTGCCATCCGTCCAAACTTCAAGCGTCAGCTTGTCATAGTTGGTCACTTGACCTACACGCGTATTCTCGATGGTGTAATTTACACGAGTAATTGGTGTGTAGATCGAATCGATCGGAACTACGCCAATCGGCAATTCTTCGTTCTTGTTCTTATCTGCCGATACATAGCCTCTTCCGCGATTAGCCCAAATCCGCATATGCAGACGTGCATCAGATGAAAGGGTTGCAATGTGAAGATCCGGATTAAGGATTTCAACATCACTGTCCGTACGAATGTCTCCGGCCGTGATCGCGCCTTCGCCTTCCGCATCGATTTCCAATACCTTTACCTCGTCTGAATGAATCTTAATGGACAGACCTTTTAAATTCAAGATAATCTCCGTAACGTCTTCTAAGACGCCCGGCACTGTCGAGAACTCATGAAGCACACCATCAATTTGAATTGAAGTTACTGCAGCACCAGGCAGCGATGATAGTAGAATACGGCGAAGTGAATTGCCCAATGTAGTACCATAGCCTCTTTCCAACGGTTCTACGACAAATTTTCCATAAGTACCGTCATCACTCACTGCTACGGTCTCGATTTTCGGCTTTTCGATTTCAATCATTGACAAACCTCCTTCAACACGTCGTTACCGGTCATTCTTGTATTCGATAAAACCATGTAGTATATACAAGCATCACCATCATTATTCACTAAGGTAATGATTATTTATACTACGTAAATTTATTGAATTATTGTAGCTTGTTCAGAAGATTACACGCGACGACGTTTCGGCGGGCGGCAACCATTGTGTGGTACAGGTGTAACGTCTTTGATCAGGTTAACTTCTAGACCAGCTGCTTGTAAAGAGCGAATAGCTGCTTCACGGCCTGCTCCAGGTCCTTTTACCATCACTTCAACAGTTTTCATACCATGCTCCATAGCCGCTCTTGCTGCGGATTCAGCAGCCATCTGTGCTGCGAAAGGCGTGCTCTTACGGGAACCCTTAAATCCGAGGTTTCCGGAACTGGCCCAAGAGATCGCATTGCCGTGCGGATCAGTAATCGTAACGATGGTATTGTTAAAGGTTGAACGGATATGTGCAACTCCGCTTTCAATATTCTTCCGATCACGACGTTTCGTACGGACTGCTTTTTTTGGTTTAGCCATTGACGGTTATCCTCCTTTCTTACTTCTTCTTGTTTGCTACTGTACGACGAGGACCCTTACGAGTACGCGCATTTGTTTTGGTTCGTTGTCCACGAACTGGCAATCCACGACGGTGACGCATACCACGGTATGATCCAATTTCGATCAGACGCTTGATATTCAGAGCCACTTCACGACGAAGGTCACCTTCAACCTTGACGGATTTGTCAATTGCCTCTCTCAACTTGCTAACTTCTTCTTCGGTGAGATCACGAATACGAGTTTCTTCACTTATACCAGTTGACGCAATAATTTGTTGTGAAGTTTTCTTACCAATACCAAAGATGTAAGTTAAACCAATCACTACACGCTTATCACGCGGTAAATCTACGCCAGCTATACGTGCCATATTTGATACGCCACCTCCTTACCCTTGTTTTTGTTTGTGCTTAGGATTTTCACATATTACCATTACATTACCTTTGCGTCGAATTACTTTACATTTCTCGCAAATGGGTTTGACCGATGGTCTAACCTTCATTGATAAAACCTCCCTATCGTGAAAACAATATTAACCTAAATTTCGGTCTTACTTACGATAAGTAATACGTCCTCTTGTCAAATCGTATGGTGACAACTGGATAACTACCTTATCTCCGGTCAATATTCGGATGAAATGCATGCGTAGCTTACCAGAGACGTGCGCCAATATTTGGTGTCCGTTCTCTAGCTCTACCTTGAACATTGCGTTCGGTAGAGGCTCAATAACTATTCCTTCGACTTCAATGACATCTTCTTTGGCCAAGGTATTGCTCCTTTCTTATGTGGCATCAGCTTGCTGCTGTTCAGCAAACCTGCTTAAGGCAAACCTGATCTTCCCATTGGTGACTCGACCGGTTTCGCGAATACTCTCAACAACCTCGTTGCTGATTTCATTAGTAACTTGTAGATGCAGGATATTCTTCTTCTTCGGCTGATCGAATTTTCGCAAATCGCCATCAGCAACCCAGACAAACTTGTCTTCGATTGGTCTAATAACAATGGCGTACTTTCCGGCATCTCTCCCACGTAGCACCTTTACCACTTGCCCAAGCTGCACACGCTCGCTGTTATCCATGTTATCACCTATGTTCCTAACTTCGTCAGGATTTCATAACCGTCAGGTGTTATTACAATGGTATGTTCGTAATGCGCACAAAGCGACCCGTCTACACTCACCACTGTCCAATTATCATCCAATGTACGGACGTATCGTTGTCCTGCAATCACCATTGGTTCAATGGCCAATGCCATTCCCACCTTCAACCGCGGACCGCGGTCAGGGATGCCATAGTTCGGAATTTGCGGCTCTTCATGAAGATCTGCACCAATACCATGACCAACATACTCGCGGACGACCGATAATCCATCATCTTCGATACACTTTTGTACGGCATGCGAAATTGTATATAAACGAACATCGGGTTTGGCTTCAGCCAATCCTGCATATAGGGATCTCTCAGTGACGTCTAGCAGCTTGCTAGCAATTTCTGATATTGTCCCTACAGGATACGTCCAGGCTGAGTCTCCATGATACCCTTGATACTCAGCACCGATATCGATACTGATGATGTCCCCTTCAAGTAACTTGCGATGCCCGGGTATGCCATGCACCAATTCCTCGTTGACCGAGGCACAGATGCTTCCTGAGAACCCATTATAGCCTTTAAAGGAAGGTATAGCACCTTGACTTCGAATGTACTTCTCAGCAATCTGGTCCAGTTCGAGCGTCGTGATACCTGGCGCAACAGCATTAGCCATAAGGCGATGCGTCTCAGCCACAATCCGACCTGCTATGCGCATATGATTCAATTCCATCTCGGATTTACATATGATCATTAAGCTTGCCCTCGCAGTATAGTTGAAATCGCAGAAGTCACTTGATCGATTTCTTGCTCTCCATCGACCTGACGGAGCAGGCCTTTATTTCGATAGTAATCAAGTAGGGGTGCAGTCTTGTTGAGATACTCATCAAGTCGTGTTCCTACTTTCTCTTCTGTATCGTCGGAGCGCTGATACAGTTCTCCGGAGCATTTGTCACAGACGCCTGCAACCTTGGGAGCATTGAAGATTAAATGATATGTCGCTCCACATGATTTGCAAATTCGTCTACCTGTTAGTCTAGCTAACAACAGATCACGATCAACAATGAGATTCATTACATTGTCAATCTGTCTGCCCATGTCCTTCAACATGCTATCTAATGCTTCCGCTTGAGAGATCGTACGCGGGAATCCGTCAAGTAGGAAACCTTCCTGACAATCATCCTTCTGTAGTCGCTCTCTTACGATACCGATAGTAACGTCATCGGGTACAAGCAACCCTTGGTCAACGTATTCCTTCGCTTTGATACCTAGTGGCGTACCTTGGCTCATCGCTGCTCGGAAAGCATCGCCAGTTGAGATATGTGGAGTATGAAATTCCTCGACAATACGTTCGGCTTGTGTCCCCTTGCCCGCACCAGGAGGGCCCATGAATATGATGTTCACTTGCTTTCTCCTTTCTCGCGAACGCGACACTATTTGTTGATAAAGCCTTTGTAGTGACGTTTAATTAATTGGCTTTCGATTTGTTTCATTGTCTCAAGACCAACACCAACTACGATAAGAAGTGATGTACCTGCCATTTGTACGGATTGCGGCAATCCTGCAATGTCTGCAAGAAATATCGGTACAACCGTAATAGCAGCCAAGAACAATGCCCCTGATAGTGTGATACGAGTCATAATTCTTGTTAAGTATACTGCAGTGGTCTTACCAGGTCTGATGCCTGGAACATATCCACCATTCTTTTTCATTTGGTCTGCCATCTGTACAGGGTTAATCTGGACAAAGGTATAGAAATACGTGAAACCAATGATGAGAAGAACATACAGCACCATACCAAGAGGTCTAGTGAATAGAAACTCCCTTTGAATCCAATCAGCAAATCCGTTACCTGACCAGAAGCTTGCAATCGTCACTGGGAATAACAATAGTGAGGAAGCGAAGATAACTGGTATAACACCGGCAGCATTTACTTTAAGCGGAATATGAGTTGATTGTCCACCATACATCTTACGTCCAACTACCCGTTTAGCATATTGCACAGGAATTTTACGAATACCCTGTTGTATGAATATGACACCCGCGACAATCAAGATGACTACTGCAATAATAATGATCATTTTTGCAATAGGGAAGAATAAGGCGCCACCATCAACAAAGTTCGTTTGAATAATTTGGCTTATTGTCGTAGGGATACCAGCAACAATTCCGGCAAAGATAATAATTGAAATTCCGTTACCAATACCGAACTCTGTAATTTGCTCGCCCAGCCACATCAAGAACGCTGTACCTGCTGTGAGAACGATAGCAATTAACGTATATGTGGTAAAGCTAGCATTCTGTACAAAATCAAAGTTATACATACGATTAAATCCAATCGCCATACCATAGCCTTGTATAAAGGCGAGTATTATCGTTCCATAGCGAGTGATCTGAGCAAGCTTCTTCTTACCAGCTTCCCCTTCTTTCGCCCATTGTGCAAATGCTGGGATAACATCCATAGTGAGTAGCTGCACAATGATAGAAGCCGTAATATAAGGCATGATCCCCATCGCGAAGATAGAGAAATTGAACAAAGCGCCACCTGTAAAGGTGTTAAGGAGACTGAATACACTGGCTGAGCCTGTATCTGTTGCTTGTGTTAAAAGCTCCGTATCAATATTAGGAACCGGGATGAACGCCCCGATGCGGAATACGATTAGCACACCAAGTGTAAAAAGAATCCTGTTCCTTAGATCTGCAACTTTCCAAATGTTCGAAATTGTTTTAAACATTAGATCACCTCGGTTTTACCGCCGGCAGCCTGGATTTTATCTACCGCAGATTGGGAGAACTTGTTCGCCTTAACGGTTATTTTTACAGTGATATCCCCGTCACCCAAAATTTTGATGCCATCTCTTGGGTTTTTAACGATCCCCGACTCAAGTAATGTATCTGGGGTAACTTCTGTGCCATCAGCGAAACGATTTAGTTCCTCCAAGTTAACAATCGCGAATACCTTGCGGTGAATATTCGTAAATCCACGCTTCGGTAAACGACGATAAAGTGGGTTCTGTCCACCCTCGAAGCCGAGACGAACGCCGCCGCCGGAACGAGCTTTTTGACCTTTATGACCGCGAGTTGAGGTTTTACCCATACCACTTCCGATACCACGTCCAACGCGCTTACGCGATTGGCGGGAACCTGGAGCTGGTGATAGCTCATGCAGTTTCATCGGTCCACCTCCTAAAATTTTTGTCCTGCTGCGATATTACATAGATGTCATTCAATTCAACAACTATGCTTCAATTTCTTTAACGTCAACTAAATGGATAACTTGTGTTACCATACCACGTATAGCAGGATTATCCTGATGAATAACGATTTGGTTCAACTTACGTAAACCTAAAGTTTGAACCGTAGTGCGATGTGTTTCAGGACGTCCAATCAAGCTACGTTTGAGGGTAATTTGCAGTTGCTTCGCCATTATTTTCCCTCCTCAATTTTTGTTTCACGAAACGACATTACTTAAATTTTCTGATTGATAGTTCCTCAACAGTTTTACCTCTGAGTTTAGCTACATCTTCAGCTCTCTTCAAGCGAGAAAGTCCTTCCAATGTTGCATTAACCATGTTGATGGAATTTGATGAACCCAAGGATTTAGTAAGAATATCACCAACACCTGCTAGTTCAAGAACCGCACGAACGGGTCCGCCTGCTATAACTCCGGTACCTTGCGATGCCGGTTTTAGAAGAACGTGGCCTGCACCGTAGCGACCGTCTACGAGGTGAGGAATGGTTGTGCCTACAATTGGAACATGAATCATGTTCTTCTTAGCATCGTCGATTCCTTTGCGGATTGCATCTGGAACCTCTGAAGCTTTACCAATTCCTGCTCCAACCCAGCCATTGCCGTCTCCGACAACTACTAGTGCGCTAAAGCTGAATCGACGTCCACCTTTAACAACCTTGGAAACACGATTGATATGAACCACTTTTTCAGTTACTTCTATTGAATTGGGATCTACGCGCAAGTCGTTTACCTCCTTCTTATCATTTTAGCTTCTTAGAATTCTAACCCGGATTCGCGGGCAGCATCTGCTAACGCCTGTACTCTACCATGGTACAAATAGCCACCACGATCAAAAACTACGTTGTTAATGCCTTTAGCCTTTGCACGTTCAGCTATTAATGCACCAACTTTACGAGCAGCTTCTACACTGCCACCATTATCAACATCTGCTTTAAGGTCTTTATCTAAAGTTGATGCAGCTACGATTGTAACTCCGTTGGTATCATCTATAATTTGAGCATACATATGCTTGGAAGAACGGAAAATGTTGAGTCTCGGACGGCTAGTTGTACCGTTGATTTTTTTACGTACACGAAGGTGACGTTTAACTCTGGCCTTATTCTTGTCAGCTTTCTTAATCATGCCAAGTTCTCTCCTTTCAAATAGCTTCGGTTAGTCTGGTCTTATTATTTCTTCTTACCAGCTTTACCTTCCTTACGAAGAATACGCTCGCCCTCATACTTGATACCTTTACCCTTATAAGGCTCTGGTTCACGTACTGAACGAATTTTCGCTGCTGTAGCACCGACTAATTCTTTATCAATACCTTTGATAATGATCTTGGTATTCGTAGGGCATTCGAATTCAATGTTACCTTCTGGGGAGAATTCTACTGGATGAGAGTAACCCACATTCAGAACAACCTTATCTCCAGCTTTGTTAGCACGATAACCAACACCGACTAACTCTAACGTTTTTGCAAAACCATCTGTTACACCACTCACCATATTAGCAATTACGCTACGAGTAGTTCCGTGCAAAGAACGATGTAATTTATTGTCGCTAGGACGCTCTACAGTAATAACATTAGCCTCTACAGATATTTGCATATCCTTGTGTATTGCACGGCTAAGCGTTCCTTTAGGTCCTTTTACAGTAATTGCATTATTGTTGTCCAAGTTAACATCAACACCTGCTGGTACTTGGATCGGTTTACGTCCGATACGAGACATGGTGCACCTCCATTCTTAACATTCTAAACTCATTATTATCAATTACCAAATGTAACAGACAACTTCTCCGCCAGACTTAGCTTGACGAGCTTCTTTGTCCGTCATAACGCCTTTGGAAGTGGAGATCACAGCTATACCAAGGCCGCCTAATACTCTAGGAACCTCTGTTGATTTCGTGTATACACGAAGACCAGGCTTGCTTATGCGCTTCAAACCAGAGATAACACGTTCATTATTGGGACCATATTTTAGAAAAATACGGATAATCCCTTGTTTGTTATCCTCAATATATTCAGCGTCGCGTATGAAGCCCTCACGTTTCAAGATTTCTGCAATTTCCTTCTTGATTGATGAAGACGGCATTTCAACGGTTTCGTGGCGTACCACGTTAGCATTACGTATACGAGTCAACATATCTGCAATCGGATCTGACATTACCATACTCAAGAACCTCCTTCCCAGAACGGGTAGTTTACCAGCTAGCTTTTCTCACACCAGGAATTTGGCCTGCATGTGCTAATTCACGGAAACATATTCTACAAATTTTGAATTTGCGTAATACTGAATGCGGACGGCCGCAACGTTCACAGCGAGTGTAAGCCTGCACTTTGAACTTTGGTGTACGCTGTTGCTTGATTTTCATCGAGGTTTTCGCCACTTCTTATTAACACCTCCGATTTTTTGCGGATTATCTTACGCTTTAATGAATGGCATACCGAGTTGTGTAAGCAGTTCGCGTGACTCTTCGTCACTGTGGGCTGTAGTTACAATAACTATATCCATACCGCGAGTTTTATCTACCTTATCATACTCAATTTCCGGGAAGATCAATTGCTCTTTAATACCTAATGTATAGTTACCACGTCCATCAAATGCTTTGGAGGACACACCTTGAAAGTCTCTAACGCGCGGTAATGCAACGTTGAACAATTTATCAAGGAAGTAATACATACGCTCACCACGAAGTGTTACCTTAACACCGATCGGAAGATCCTCACGAAGCTTAAAGCCTGCGATGGATTTCTTCGAACGAGTAACAACGGGCTTCTGACCAGCAATTATCTGCATGTCTTGCACGGCTGCATCCAACAGCTTCGAGTTAGATACTGCTTCACCAACACCCATATTGATAACTACTTTTTCTATCTTCGGCACTTGCATAACCGATGTATAGTTGAATTTCTGCATTAAAGCAGGAGTTATTTCATTTAGAAATCGTTCTTTCATTCTTGCCGCCATGGTTCATATGCCTCCTTTCCGCTCATATCAATTAATCTAGGGCTTCTCCGGATTTGGCAATTCGGATTTTCTTACCGTTATCCAATACCTTGTTACCAACTCGAGTTGGTTTACCGCTTTTAGGATCAACCGGCATAACATTGGAAACGTGAAGCGATGCTTCTTGATTCAAAATTCCACCTTGAGGATTCGCTTGAGTAGGCTTAGCATGCTTCTTCACCATGTTAACACCTTCAACCAATACACGATTCTCACGTGGATAAGCAGCAATTACACGGCCTTTTTTACCTTTATCCTTGCCGGTAATAACGATTACTGTATCATCTTTTTTCACATTAAGTTTATTATTGTGAGATTCTTTGATTTTTTTCAATCTAGGCACTTCGTTCCACCTCTTTTCACATTAACTGGCCTTGTCGTTTAAATAACTTCTGGTGCTAGGGAGACAATCTTCATATAATCACGATCACGTAGTTCGCGAGCAACAGGTCCGAAGATCCGAGTGCCTCGTGGAGATCTATCGTCCTTCACAAGTACTGCTGCATTCTCATCAAAAGTAATGTAAGAACCATCCTTACGACGAGTTGAACGTCTTGTGCGAACGATAACCGCTTTAACTACATCACCTTTTTTGACAACGCCGCCTGGTGTTGCGACTTTTACGGAACAGATAATTAAATCTCCAATATAACCGACGCGGCGTCCTGTGCCCCCGAGCACACGGATACACATCAATTCTTTGGCTCCGGAATTATCAGCAGCTTTCAGTCGTGTAAATGGTTGAATCATTCTTGATTCCCTCCTTCCGGTATACCTTCACAAATATCTAAATAACTACTGCAACTTCAACGATTTCAACCAATCTCCAGCATTTGTCCTTGGACAGTGGGCGCGTCTCAGTAATACGTACGGTATCGCCGATTTTGGCTTGGTTGTTCTCATCGTGAGCTTTGAATTTCTTCGTGTACTTAATACGCTTGTGGTACAATTCATGCTTTTTGTAAGTTTCTACAGCAACAACAATTGTTTTATCCATCTTATCACTAACTACTTTACCTATTTCTTCTCTACGGTTATTACGTTCGCTCATCGAATGCCCTCCTCTCTGGATAAGTGTTTAACGTTCATATCCTTTAGATGATCCCAAGTTCCCGTTCGCGAAGAACAGTACTGGCTCGGGCTATGTTCTTACGAGTATCGCGAATTAGCGAAGGGTTATCCAATTGACCAGTAGCCGATTGAAAACGTAGGTTGAATAGCTCCTCTTTGAATCCATTGACCTTTTGTTCAATCTCAGCTGTGGTGAGGTTACGAAATTCAAGAGCCTTCATTTGCTTCACCGCCCAATTCTTCTCTTTTCACAAACTTCGTTTTGATTGGGAGCTTATGTGCAGCCAGACGCATAGCTTCACGAGCGATTTCCTCGGGAACTCCTGCTAATTCGAATAGAATCTTGCCTGGTTTAACAACTGCAACCCACTTCTCAACGTTACCTTTACCACTACCCATCCGTACCTCTAGAGGCTTCTGAGTAACTGGTTTAGAAGGGAATATCTTAATCCAAACTTTACCGCCACGTTTAATGTAACGAGTCATTGCAATACGAGCAGCCTCAATCTGACGATTAGTAATCCATCCTGGCTCAACTGCCTTTAATCCGAATTCGCCAAAGGCTATTTCCGTGCCGCCTTTTGCTTGACCTTTCATGTTACCGCGCATTTCTTTACGGTGTTTAACACGTTTAGGTACCAACATGGTTTAATTGCCTCCTTCCAATTCCACTTCTGCTACTTGCGGTGCAGGTTTTTTCTTCGCTGGAGGAAGAACCTCTCCACGATAGATCCAAACTTTAACACCAATACGTCCATAAGTAGTGGCTGCTTCTGCTGTACCGTAATCGATATCCGCACGAAGTGTATGCAATGGAACAGTTCCTTCGCTATAACCTTCGCTACGTGCGATTTCAGCTCCACCCAAACGACCACTTACTGCAGTTTTAATTCCTTTTGCGCCTGCGCGCATGCTGCGTTGAATAGCTTGCTTTAGAGCACGACGGAATGATACGCGACGCTCTAATTGTTGCGCGATACTCTCTGCTACAAGAATAGCATCTAATTCAGCATTCTTGATTTCGGAGATGTTGATGTGAACCTTCTTGCCGTTTGACATCTCAGCAATATGATTGCGGATGACTTCAACTTCAGCTCCTGCTTTACCTATAACCATACCAGGCTTAGCTGTTTGAATCGTTACGTTCACACGATTAGCCGCACGTTCGATTTCAATATGGGAGCAAGCTGCATCTTTCAGCTTCTGCTTTAGGTATTGACGGATCTTTATATCTTCCATTAATAATGTACCGAAATCTTTGCCGGCATACCATTTGGACTCCCAATCACGTATAATACCAATTCTCATGCCAACAGGATTTACCTTTTGACCCACACGTAATTCCTCCTTACTTCTCAGATACCACTAATGTAATGTGGCTCGTACGTTTGTTTATTCTGCTTGCACGTCCCATTGCACGAGGGCGGAAACGTTTCATGATCGGACCTTCGTTCACAAAGGCGGTCTCGATCTTTAAGTTATTCGGATTCAGTTGATAGTTATGCTCCGCATTAGCTATGGCCGAATTCAAAATCTTTTCTATGATAGGTGACGCCGCTCTTGGCGTATGACGAAGGATTGCAATCGCCTCGCCAACTTCTTTGCCGCGAATCAAGTCAATAACCAGTCTAACTTTACGTGGTGCAATCCGCACATGATTAACGGATGCTGTTGCCGTTGTTTGTTGCATGTGATTGGCCTCCTTTCAGGTCGAATTGTTCGTTAATTACATTAATAATTAACGTCGTCCTGTTTTCTTCTCTTCATCCGTATGCCCTTTGTAAGTTCTAGTAGGGGCAAACTCACCTAATTTATGTCCAACCATATCTTCAGTTACATAAACTGGCACATGCTTACGACCATCATAAACGGCGAATGTATGTCCAACAAACTGCGGGAATATAGTGGAGCGACGTGACCATGTCTTAATAACTACTTTCTTACTTCCCTCTACATATGCATCTACTTTCTTAAGTAAGTATGCATCGATAAACGGACCTTTTTTTAAACTGCGTCCCATCTGAGTTCCTCCAATCGTGAAAAAGTGATATTACATGAGCAATTATTTCGTGCGGCGACGCACAATGTATTTATCTGATGCTTTATTCTTTTTACGCGTTTTGAATCCAAGAGTTGGCTTGCCCCATGGAGACAATGGCGATTTACGACCGATTGGAGCACGACCCTCACCACCACCATGCGGATGATCAACCGGGTTCATAACTACACCACGGACAGTCGGGCGTTTGCCTAACCAGCGTGTACGACCAGCTTTACCGATCTTGATCAACTCATGATCTTGGTTTCCAACGGAACCGATGGTAGCGCGACAGTTTTTGAGAACCTTACGCATCTCACCAGAAGAGAGACGGATTACAACATAACGCTCTTCCTTACCAAGCAGCTGCGCTTCAGTTCCAGCTGCACGAACAAGTTGTGCACCCTTACCTGGCTTCAGCTCTATATTATGAATTACAGTACCTACCGGGATGTTCTCAAGCGGTAATGCGTTACCGATCTTAATATCAGCTGTCGCACCCGAGATGATTACATCGCCAACTTTGAGGCCTTTAGGAGCGATAATGTACTTCTTCTCTCCATCAGCATAGTGGATCAATGCGATATTAGCGGTACGATTTGGATCATACTCAATTGTAGCAACGTTGCCTGGTATGCCATCTTTCGTACGTTTAAAATCGATAATACGATACTTACGTTTGTGTCCTCCACCTTGATGGCGAACCGTGATTTTGCCTTGGTTATTACGACCTGCTTTGTTGAACAATGGTGCAAGCAATGACTTCTCCGGTGTTGACGTTGTGATTTCCTCGAATGTGGAAACGGACATATTCCGTCTACTTGGTGTTGTCGGCTTAAATGTTCTGATTGGCATTTGATGACCTCCTAACTCGTAAAATCCGTTATTATACTGTTTCGAAGAATTCTAACGGTTTGCTATCTTTATTCAATGTGACGATTGCTTTCTTCCATTCAGAAGTATATCCGTTATATTTACCATAACGCTTCGGTTTGGCAGGCATAATCATCGTGTTAACTTTAGTAACTTTTACTTTGAAAATGGATTCAATCGCTTGTTTGATTTCGATCTTGTTCGAACGCTTATCAACTTCAAACACATACGCCAGGTTCGCCATTAAATCACTAGTACGTTCAGTGATGACGGGGCGCTTGATAATATCGCGAGGATTTTTCATTACGCAAGCACCTCCTCTATTTTCTCTACAGCATCTTTAGTGATAATCAGTTTGTCATAACCGATAACGTCGAGCACATTAATTCCATCAGCGACTACTAATTTAACACCTGGTATATTGCGAGCGGATAACGCAATGTTATCATCATACTCAGCAGTAACTACAAGCGCCTTGCGGTCGATTTTAAGGTTCTTTAGAACCTCTAGCATAACCTTCGTTTTCGGTTGGTTTATCGACAACAAATCAAGAACAATAATTTCATTATCAATGATCTTCGAGGATAAAGCTGATTTGATAGCTAATCGACGAACTTTCTTAGGCAATTTATAGGCAAAGCTACGCGGTGTTGGTCCGAAGACTATTCCGCCGCCTCTCCATTGCGGTGAACGGATACTACCTTGACGCGCACGACCTGTTCCTTTTTGCTTCCACGGCTTGCGTCCGCCTCCGCGTACTTCAGAACGGCCTTTAACCTTGCTTGTTCCAGAACGCTGAGATGCTTGTTGCATCACAACTGCATCATGTAGAACGTAATTATTAGGAGTGATACCGAATACGCTATCTGCTAATTCGATTTCACCAACCTGCGCTCCACTAACATTATATAAAGCTACTTTTGGCATAATTGCTCCTCCTTTCCTACTACTTACTGACCTCTACGAGTCAATTTCACATCTACAAAGCCATTTTTCGGACCTGGTACAGATCCTTTTACAAGAATAAAGTTACGTTCAGCATCAATCTTAACAATTTCTAAATTTAACAATGTAACTGTATCGTGACCCATGTGACCTGCGCCCTTCTTACCCTTAGGAACGCGATTCGCTGTACGAATAACAGCCATGGAACCTTGTCCTCTATGATAATTCGAACCGTGACTCATCGGACCGCGGCTATAGCCGTGTCTTTTGATGGCTCCTTGGAAACCTTTACCTTTAGATGTGCCAGTAATGTCAACGAATTCGCCCTCACTAAACACGTCAGCCTTCAACTCTTGGCCAACTTCGTAATTAGCGATATCAATACCGCGAATCTCACGAATGTAGCGCTTAGGGGTTGCTCCCGCTTTCTTAGCGTGACCTACCTCCGGCTTGATCGATCTGCTCTCCTTCTTGTCGTCAAAACCAAGCTGGATCGATTCATAACCGTCATTGTCTGCATCTTTCTTCTGAAGGACCACACATGGACCAGCTTCAATAACTGTTACTGCAATTGCAGTACCATCTGCTGCGAACACTTGCGTCATTCCTAATTTCTTACCTAAGATACCTTTCATGTTGACACCTCTTTTCTTGAATAATTACTAATGATTTATTAAATCATAAGTTATAGTTTAATTTCGATATCGACGCCCGATGGCAAGTCAAGACGCATTAATGCATCAACAGTTTGCGGTGTCGGGTTAATGATGTCGATTAAGCGCTTGTGTGTGCGCATTTCGAATTGTTCCCGTGAATCTTTATACTTGTGCACTGCACGAAGTACGGTAATGATTTGCTTCTCTGTAGGAAGCGGAATCGGTCCAGATACACTTGCACCAGAACGTTTTGCTGTTTCCACAATCTTCTCTGCGGATTGATCAATAATTCGGTGATCATAAGCCTTCAAACGAATTCTAATCTTTTGTTTAGCAGTTGCCATGTTAATTTCCTCCTTCTATCGCCCAATTTTAGATAATCGGACATACTCCGCGTGAATATCCTGACTTCCCACCTTATGGCAAAGGGTCCGGGTGTGTCGGCAACCTCTCGCATCATCGCAACGTCACAGACCAACGTTCACTATTATACAAAAACACAGAACGGATTGCAAGAAAAATTATTCATAAATATTATTGGTAGTAGAAGTAAACTATGTTCCTTCTATATAATAGCTAATTCATATTAGATTTTTACTTATGAAATGATCTCAGTCCGATTTATAAGAAAAATGCCTTTCGGCGTCCTTTAGTGCTAACTCCTACTATTGTTGGGGTTATAGCGGAATGGATATGGGTTCTTAGCGCTATAGTGTCATGTACATGTTCTAAATATTCTGCATAACTACATTTCAGGGCTTTCAGCGCTAGTTTCCGCGCTATAAATCCTTCCGGACAACTCTATAGCGCGGAAACTAGCGT
The DNA here is from genome assembly GCA_002383285.1 of Caryophanales bacterium UBA4100. Taxonomy (GTDB): domain Bacteria; phylum Bacillota; class Bacilli; order Paenibacillales; family UBA4045; genus UBA4045. Next base: position 8,539 of record DFXU01000056.1, on the reverse strand, counting down.
ACCAAGAGAAAATCCAGGCTTCTAGCTCCTTTTAACGAATTTGAACTGTTTAATAGCGCAACTTGTAACGTTAATCTAGTGATGTCATCTCACAAAGTACTAAAACCAAGAACCGACCCTCGATCCATCTCAAAACTTATAAATTCTTATATTTAAATTAAAAACCCTCCACCGAAGTGAAGGGTTCTTATATTCGTTAAAATTATTTTTGAATTGTTGCAACAGCGCCTGCGCCTACAGTACGGCCACCTTCGCGAATAGCGAAGCGTGTACCTTCTTCAATAGCGATCGGGCTGATCAATTCTACAGTAACTTCGATGTTGTCTCCAGGCATAACCATCTCTGTACCTTCTGGCAAGGAGATAATTCCAGTTACGTCTGTTGTTCTGAAGTAGAACTGTGGACGGTAGCCAGTGAAGAAAGGCTTGTGACGGCCACCCTCTTCTTTAGTAAGAACGTAGATTTGTGCAGTGAAGTTTGTATGCGGCTTAACCGAACCCGGTTTAGCCAATACTTGCCCACGCTCAATATCTTTACGCTCAACACCACGAAGCAATGCGCCAATGTTGTCTCCAGCTTGTGCTTGATCCAACAATTTACGGAACATCTCAACACCAGTAACTACGCATTTTCTAGTTTCTTCAGCAAGACCGATGATTTCAACCTCTTCACCGACTTTTACAACTCCACGCTCAACACGACCAGTAGCAACTGTACCACGACCTGTGATTGTGAATACATCCTCAACAGGCATTAAGAATGGACGATCAACTTGACGATCTGGTGTTGGAATGAATGTATCGATTTGTTCGAAAAGCTCAATAATCTTCTCAGCCCAAGGACCTTCTGGATTAGTTAGTGCTTCACGAGCAGAACCACGGATGATTGGAGTATCATCGCCTGGGAAATCGTATTCGTTAAGTAAATCACGAACTTCCATTTCTACTAGCTCTAGCAATTCATCATCATCAACCATGTCGCATTTGTTCAAGAATACTACGATATGCGGAACGCCAACTTGCTTTGATAGCAGGATGTGCTCACGCGTTTGTGGCATTGGGCCATCAGCTGCGGATACAACTAGAATCGCTCCATCCATTTGTGCTGCGCCAGTAATCATATTCTTTACATAGTCAGCATGGCCTGGGCAATCTACGTGTGCATAGTGACGCTTGTCGGATTCATACTCAACGTGTGCTGTGGAGATAGTAATTCCACGCTCGCGCTCTTCTGGTGCCTTGTCAATTTGGTCGAATGCTACTGCAGCACCGCCGAATTTTTTGGCCATTACTACTGTAATTGCCGCTGTTAAAGTTGTTTTACCGTGGTCAACGTGACCAATTGTACCGATATTAATGTGTGGCTTGCTACGATCAAATTTCGCTTTTCCCATGGGAACAATGCCTCCTTAAATTTTCGATTGATTTTGTTGTTCTTCACAATACGCACAGTTTCATGCATATGTTGCGAATAATACTTAAACGCCTTTGTTCTTAGCAATAATCTGTTCGGCGATTGATTTAGGAACTTCCTCATAATGAGAAATCTCCATCGAGAATACTCCGCGGCCTTGTGTTCTAGAACGCAATGTTGTGGAATATCCGAACATCTCTGCGAGTGGTACCTTGGAGCGAATAATCTGAGCACCTGCGCGAGCATCCATACCTTCGATGCGACCACGACGGGAGCTTAAATCACCCATAACATCTCCCATATATTCTTCTGGAACTGTCACTTCTACTTTCATGAGCGGCTCTAGAATACAAGGATTACATTTATCTTTAGCGGCCTTTAGTGCCATTGAGCCGGCGATCTTAAACGCCATTTCACTTGAATCTACATCATGGTAAGAACCATCGAAGATTGTTGCTTTGATATCCACAAGAGGGAATCCAGCAAGCACACCGTTCTTCATCGACTCTTCAATACCCGCTTGAACAGCAGGAACGAATTCACGAGGAACAACACCACCAACAACCTTATTCTCAAACAAGAAGCCTTCACCAGGTTCACGAGGTCCAAACTCAACCCATACGTGACCATATTGACCACGACCACCGGATTGACGTACAAACTTACCTTCAACCTTAGCTGAGGATTTAAAGGTTTCTCTGTAAGCAACCTGAGGTGCACCTACATTCGCTTCAACTTTAAATTCGCGGAACATCCGATCAACAATGATCTCTAGATGAAGCTCACCCATACCAGCAATGATGGTCTGGTTTGTTTCTTCATCTGTGTGAGTTTTGAAGGTTGGATCTTCTTCCGCAAGCTTCGAAAGGGCAATACCCATCTTGTCTTGGTCGGCTTTCGTCTTAGGCTCAATAGCTACGGAGATAACTGGATCTGGGAATACCATTTTTTCAAGAATAACGATATTCTTCTCTTCGCACAATGTATCACCTGTAGTTGTATCCTTAAGTCCAACAGCAGCTGCGATGTCTCCTGCATATACAATACTAATTTCTTGACGAGAGTTAGCATGCATCTGAAGAATACGGCCTACACGCTCACGCTTGTTCTTCGTAGAATTCAATACATAGGAGCCTGAATTCAATGTGCCGGAATAAACACGGAAGAATGTTAACTTACCAACGTAAGGATCCGTCATAATTTTGAAGGCAAGTGCTGAGAATGGCTCGTTGTCGCTTGATTTACGAGTAACCTCAGTACCATCATCCAAGACACCCTTAATGTCAGGAACATCAATTGGAGCTGGCAGGTAATCAACTACTGCATCCAACATCATTGGCACACCTTTGTTACGGTATGAAGATCCACACAGTACAGGTGTAATCCGAACATCACAGACGCCCTTACGGAGTGCTGCTTTTAGTTCAGCAATCGTTGGTTCTTCACCATTCAGATATTTTTCCATAAGCTCATCATCAAGCTCTGAAATTTTCTCAATCATCTCGGATCGAAGTGTTGCAGCCTTCTCGATATAATCAGCAGGTATCTCTGTGATATCTACTTCTTTACCTAAATCGTCTTTGAACATATGAGCATTATTCTCCATTAGATCAATGATTCCAATGAAGTCATTCTCAGTACCAATCGGAAATTGAATTGCGACTGCATTAGCTCGTAATCTATCTCTCATCTGGCTAATAGCACCTTCGAAATCAGCACCAATAATGTCCATTTTGTTTACATATGCAATTCTAGGAACGTGATAACGGTCAGCCTGACGCCATACCGTCTCCGATTGTGGTTCAACTCCGCCTTTAGCGCAGAAAACCCCAACTGCTCCATCCAATACACGTAAGGAGCGTTCAACCTCCACCGTAAAATCTACGTGACCTGGTGTGTCGATAATATTAATTCGGTGAGCTTTCCAAGCACAAGTTGTAGCAGCGGAAGTAATCGTAATTCCTCGCTCCTGCTCTTGCTCCATCCAATCCATCGTAGCGGCGCCTTCATGCACTTCGCCGATCTTATGAGTAATACCGGAATAGAACAACACTCGTTCTGTGGTTGTAGTCTTACCTGCATCAATATGCGCCATAATCCCAATATTACGTGTATCTTTCAAGGAGTACTCTCTAGCCATAGTGATCTCGTCTCCTTTCTTTCATCCATCAATATCGATTGTATTAAAAGCTTTGTTAGCATTCTACCAACGGTAGTGAGCAAACGCTTTGTTCGCTTCAGCCATCTTATGTGTATCTTCACGCTTCTTAACTGAAGCGCCTGTGTTGTTACTTGCATCTAGAATTTCATTAGCAAGACGTTCTTGCATAGTCTTCTCTCCACGATTGCGTGAATAGTTGACTAACCAACGTAAGCCTAATGAAGTACGTCTTTCCGGCTTAACTTCAATCGGAACCTGGTAGTTTGATCCACCAACACGACGTGCTTTAACCTCTAGTACTGGCATAATGTTCTTAATTGCTGCTTCAAATACTTCCATAGGATCTTTACCTGAGCGCTCACGCACTAAGTTAAAAGCATCATATAATAAGCTTGCTGCAACCCCTCTTTTACCATCAACCATTATACGGTTGATCAAGCGAGTTACCAACTTGCTGTTATACAACGGATCTGGCAATACGTCTCTTTTAGTAACTGGACCTTTACGAGGCATAGTTATCCCCCTTTCCATAATGATTCATCCATGAATCAATTTCAGTTATGAATTTAGATGAATTTGATTCTAGTTTATCGAAATTATTTTTTAACTTTTGGTCTCTTAGTACCATACTTCGATCTGGATTGCTTACGGTTATTCACGCCTGCAGTATCTAAAGCACCACGAACGATATGATAACGAACACCTGGAAGATCCTTGATTCTGCCACCACGAATTAGAACGACGCTATGCTCTTGAAGATTATGACCGATACCCGGGATGTAAGCTGTAACTTCAACACGGTTAGTCAATCGTACACGCGCATACTTACGAAGTGCTGAGTTTGGCTTCTTCGGAGTCATTGTACCTACACGAGTACATACACCACGCTTTTGTGGAGCACTCATTGCAGTTTCCTCGCGTTTCATGGCGTTAAAGCCTCTTTGTAACGCAGGTGATTTCGATTTAACGATTTTCGCCTTACGTCCTTTGCGAACAAGTTGATTAATTGTTGGCATCTTATTGCCACCTCCTTCCACTGATAAGCAGTGATCTCTTAAAATCGAACCCGCTATATTAAGTCCACAGATCCAGGCGGTTCATAAATGAACAATGGAAATGTCTTTATTCGGTTCTACCCCGGAATTCCTAGAATAGAACCGAATAAAAACGGATGGATTTATTCATTCACTACGGCGGCCATGGCCGCTCCTACTTCAATTCCACATGCTTTGCCAAGCTGCTTCATAGAATCTACGTAAGTTACCTTAATCCCCATATTCTTGCAGAGATTTATGATTTTTTGCGTAATGCGCGGGTCTGCATCTTGTGCGACAAACACCTCAGCTGCCAAGCCTAACTCGACCATTCGGGTAGTTTGTTTCATGCCTATACTGATCGATTTTCCCTGCAAACTCTTCTCGCAAGACATATTTATGTCCTCCTAAGACCAGGGTTTCATTTTGGCACACTTCGATATAGTAGCATTTTGAAAATTAGGTTGTCAAGTTGAAAGTTTTATCGACAGCTGAAGGCGGTCGATAAAACTGCTTCAAACGATTAACTACAATTTTCGCTATTCAACAGTAACTGTTTCCTTAAGCTTCCCATCGTCTGACAATGTTGGTTCGTCAGGCGCTGCTACCTTGATATTGCGGTACCGACCCATTCCTGTACCAGCTGGGATTAGCTTACCGATAATAACATTTTCCTTGAGACCTAACAATTGATCGACTTTTCCTTTGATTGCTGCGTCGGTCAATACTCTTGTTGTTTCCTGGAATGAAGCAGCAGACAAGAAGGAGTCTGTTTCCAGTGAAGCTTTGGTAATACCGAGTAGGACTGGCTTAGCAACCGCAGGCTCAAGACCATTGAACAATGCATCCCTATTCGATGCTTCATATTCGTGTATGTCTACAAAGGCACCTGGTAGCAGCTTCGTATTCCCTGCATCAACGATACGAATCTTACGAAGCATCTGACGAATCATTACCTCGATATGCTTATCGTTAATTTCAACCCCCTGATTACGGTAAACCCGTTGTACTTCCTGGAGGATATAATTCTGCACGCCTCTTATCCCTTTAATCCGCAGCATATCTTTAGGGTCGATTGAACCATCGGTTAATTCATCCCCAGCTTCTACCTGCTGACCTTTGGTAATACGAATTCGTGAGCCATATGGAACTGGGTAATTCTTAGATTCTGCTTCGCCTTCTACTTCAATCTCACGACGGTCCTTAGCATCACGGATGTCTTTGATAACTCCGTCAATTTCCGAGATAATCGCTTGACCCTTCGGATTTCGAGCCTCGAACAATTCCTGAATACGCGGCAGACCTTGTGTGATATCATCACCGGCAACACCACCTGTATGGAATGTACGCATCGTAAGTTGAGTACCTGGTTCACCAATTGATTGTGCTGCTATAATTCCTACAGCCTCACCAACATCTACGAACTTACCTGTAGCCAGGTTACGTCCGTAACACTTCTTACACACACCATGGTGCGTACGGCAGCTTAGAACAGAACGAATCTGTACTTTCTCGATACCTTCAGCAATCATAAGCTCTGCTATCGTCGTATCGATCAATTCATTCTTACCGACAATAATATCTCCGGTATTAGGATTTCTGACGGTTTCGTAGGAATAACGTCCTTCGATTCGATCGAATAGATCCTCAATAACCTCTTTACCATCTTGAATCTTACTAACTAGGAAGCCTTTATCTGTTCCACAATCATCCTCACGGACGATCACATCCTGCGCTACGTCAACAAGTCGTCTGGTCAAGTATCCGGAATCCGCTGTTCTAAGCGCAGTATCAGCAAGTCCTTTACGCGCTCCGTGAGTGGAGATGAAGTACTCCAATACAGTAAGTCCTTCGCGGAAATTGGATTTAATAGGTAATTCAATAATTCTTCCTGAAGGATTCGCCATCAGACCTCGCATACCACCTAGTTGAGTGATCTGAGATTTATTACCCCGGGCTTTAGACTCAACCATTAGGTTGATGTTGTTATATTTGTCCATAGACTTCATAAGAATTTCAGTTATGTCACTCTTCATGCGATCCCAAATCGTAATCGTACGATCATAACGCTCATCATTCGTAATTAGACCACGACGGAATTGATTCTGAACGACAAGGACCTTATCCTCAGATTCTTTAAGTAAACTAACCTTCTCTGGAGGAACCACGACGTCAGAAACACCAATGGTAATACCGGATCTGGTCGAATACGTAAAGCCTAACTCCTTGATCTTATCAAGTATCATAGAAGTTAATGTCGTATGGTATATACGGAAGCACTCGGCAATCAGTGACCCTAGATAATCTTTACCTAGCCCACCGACTTCAGGCATCTCTGCCAGAATAGTCGTTAAATCTGCACCTTTATCATGGATGAAGTATTTGTCAGGCGTTCCCTTTAGCAGGTTTACCTTCGTTGGCTCGTTGATGTACGGGAAGTCTGCCGGGAATATCTCGTTCATAATAAGTTTGCCGACAGTTGTAATGATCAGCGCATTCTGTTGCTCTGGAGTGAAGCAGGTTTTATTCAAAGCCTTTGCTGGTATAATGACCCTTGCGTGAAGGGCACTTTCACCAGATTGGTATGAAGATATTGCTTCATTCATAGTGCGCAGAATACGACCGCTACCCTTGGATTCCTTGTTCTCCATCGTCAGATAGTACATACCTAATACCATATCCTGTGATGGTGTAACGACCGGCTTACCATCCTTAGGATTAAGAATGTTACCAGAAGCTAACATCAGAATACGAGCTTCAGCTTGTGCCTCTGCAGATAATGGAACATGGACAGCCATCTGATCCCCGTCAAAGTCAGCATTATATGCTGTACAGACAAGGGGGTGAAGCTTGATCGCTTTACCTTCAACAAGAATAGGTTCAAAAGCTTGAATACCCAATCTATGCAAGGTCGGAGCACGGTTTAACAGAATTGGATGCTCTCTGATAACTTCCTCAAGCACATCCCATACCTCTGGACTAACCTTCTCAACTTTACGCTTAGCACTCTTAATATTGTGAGCAAGGCTCTTATTAACAAGCTCCTTCATAACGAAAGGCTTGAATAGCTCAAGCGCCATCTCTTTCGGTAATCCGCATTGATACATCTTCAAGCTAGGTCCAACAACGATAACCGAACGACCAGAATAGTCAACCCGTTTACCGAGTAAATTCTGACGGAAACGTCCTTGTTTACCCTTGAGCATGTGACTTAAAGATTTCAATGGGCGATTACCAGGACCGGTAACTGGACGACCACGTCGACCGTTATCAATCAGAGCATCAACAGCTTCTTGAAGCATACGCTTCTCGTTCTGAACGATAATATCTGGTGCACCTAGATCGAGTAACCGCTTAAGACGATTGTTCCGATTGATTACACGACGATACAAGTCGTTCAAATCACTTGTTGCGAAACGACCGCCATCCAGCTGTACCATAGGGCGTAACTCTGGAGGTATAACCGGTAGTACATCTAAGACCATCCAACCAGGGAAATTACCAGAGTGACGGAATGCTTCCATAACTTCAAGACGCTTAATCGCACGATTACGACGCTGACCTTGAGCGGTTTTCAGCTCTTCCTTAAGCCCATCTATTTCCTTAGCAATTTCAATATCTTGTAACAGCTTCTTGACAGCTTCTGCACCCATGCCAGCATGGAAAGCATAACCATATTTCTCGCGATAGCTGCGATATTCCTTCTCGGACAATAGCTGCTTCTTCTCAAGCGGCGTATCACCAGGATCTGTAACCACATAGGATGCAAAATAGATGATTTCCTCTAGTGAACGAGGAGACATATCAAGAGCAAGTCCCATACGACTTGGAATACCTTTGAAATACCAAATGTGTGATACAGGAGCAGCAAGCTCAATGTGCCCCATACGCTCACGACGCACCTTTGCACGAGTTACTTCAACACCACATC
>DFXU01000040.1 GCA_002383285.1 Caryophanales bacterium UBA4100 | reverse complement strand
TAGATTCAATCGCTTTAATCTCAATATAATCATGAATATCCTCACTCACATGAGCTTGATATGGGGTATATTCCTCATAATCAATTACGGGGTAATAGGACCCCTCCGCAGTCTCCACCTTATAACCGCCCTCTTGTGTTTCCTTTAACAGCTTCTTCAGTTCAGGATTAGAGACCGTATCAATTTGAGAGAATTCAAACCCGCTCTTGTTTAACTCCCATAGCTCCTCTTGATAATCAGCTCCATTATAGAAGCGATCCTCCAGAGCTAATAATTGTTCCTGCTGAGCATCCTCGAATGCCAACACCATTATGGTAAAATCCTCCTCAGAAGTTTTGCCGACCTGGTCATCAATGAAGACTTTGATTTCTCCGGCAGCGGCCTTACTGTCCACTATAGCTTGGAAATTCTTCATGATTGTTGGATCCGCCTTGATGGCATCATCGTCTTGAGATGTCTCCGTCTCCAGTTCTTCCTCGGCCTGATTCGTTGGTTCATTCGTATTATTGGTTTCTTGTTCAATTTGTGTTGGTTGCTCCACGTTCGCTTTCTCATTCGGATCGTTACTACAACCAATGATCAACGATAAACTAAGTAAACCTATAAGCGCCTTTAATCTACTATTCATATTGATTTCCTCCGTATTTTTATCGACATTTATTTTATCTCTATCTAATTAGACTACACAGGTGTGCGTTTTGTTGCAACTTTACATCGCAAATAAGGCAGATGGCCACATCATCTTCATGGGCTTCCTACCTTATTTCCTGTATATTTGCTATCTAGATTCAGTCCTTATATGTAACCTTATAGTCAGGTAAAGCTTTCATTGTCGAGTCATAGATGAACTTATAGTCTCCAGAAGTCGTCACTCTACGTTTCTCTATGGAGTCGCTGTCAGCAGTGAAGAACTGAGTAAGTGACATCTTATATTCTTCGCCAGCGATTAGTCCACATAAAGGGAAGCTCCCCTCAGCATTAGTTATCGTAGAGAATCCGTTAATTAATGAATTCTTACTATCAGCGACTAGAACCGTCATAGCCATGACAGGTTTCTCATTCTCATCGATAACCTTTCCCGTAAGCTGGACCTCTTGAAGAGAGATCGTAGGCAATTTATTATTCGCAAAAGTAAAAGATTCGGAGCTTGGTCTGCAATAGTTGATGCTGTTATGAGTGATGATAGACCCTTCTTCTTGTGACATAATGTGTATGTCAAGATAATATTGTTCCCCATTCTCAAGCCCATCTGCGCTATAGAATCCTTTACTATCTGTTGACATACTATTATTAATTGAAGCAGAATCGCTTCGAACTCTCACATGCACATCCGGTACTCCTACTTGGTTGTTACCTACGACTCGCCCTTTAAACCTTGAATTATCTATTCTGAGAAGATTTGGATCCGTAGAAATTTGTTCTATTGATTTTATATTAATAACTATAGATTCGATGCTAACCGTCCATGTCTCTTCGTTCCAGCCTACCTTTGCACCAAGTGATTCACCAATGAATCTAGCTGGTACTAACGTCCGCTCGTTAATGATGATCGCCGGTGAATCGAGAGCTTTCGCTTCCCCATTCACATAAGCTATAGTAGCGCCGATGGTAAGCTTTACGGTCGTTGCACCTCTAGTAGCTGTTACTGTCTCCGAAGTCTGATCCCACACCATCTCCGCTCCAAGCGCATCGAAGATCAAGCGCAGTGGAACCATCGTCCGTCCATTCATCACAACCGGCGGCTGATCGAATTCTATTGATTTCCCATTGACTTCTACGCTGATGGGGTTGTCAATCAGAGCCTCGTTATCGTAGCTTTTCACCCATACAGGTTCTGTCCTCCACCACTCATTACCATCACCGACATAACCATTATTATGAACTGAGCCAGTGGCCATTTCCTTCCAGCCTGAATGGATTGATGCGCTTGCAGCTACGCCGAATGGCAGATGACCGAATAATATCATCAGTACGAGAGGTACACCTATTATTTTATTCCATTTACTATTGGCTCTCATGCATACTCCCCTTATGAATCATTGAATTTGTTTTCTAAATTGGAAATTCTACACAGGACCATAATATCCCTTCTTTAATTAATAATGGGCTGAGTCAAATTGCTATAATGTGGCTAAATCAGCATCAGATTGCTATTATTAAATTCTAGGAAATATTATCAAACAGGAGGTTACTGAAATGACCACAAAAGCTACAATTCGTGCAATGAAACTTGAGATGAACGCTAGCAGCAACCCATTTATCGTGAACCCTACGGTCATATGGGATGACCAGCATGCAATATTGATAGATACAGGTATTCCAGGACAATTGGAATTGATTCAGGAACAATTGGAGCTTCATTATTTTCCATTTCATCGCTTAAGTCATATTATGATCACACATCAAGATAGGGATCATCTAGGTAGCTTGCCTGAATTGGCTGCGGTGTCCGAAGGCGTTGTTGAGGTGCTGGCACATGAGCTATCTGTGCCTTATATTCAAGGGGAGGTCCCCTTACTCAAGTCTGGCAACACGGTTCCCTTCACACAGGTCGACCAGTCATTGAAGGATGGCGATATCATACCACTATGCGGAGGTATCCGAGTCATAGCTACACCAGGACATACACCGGACCACATCAGTCTATACCATATTCCAAGTAAAACTCTTATCTCTGGAGATGCAATGATCGCAAATGAGGGGCAGCTGTTGCCTCCTGCTGAGCAGCATACCGCGGACATGGGAGCTGCTCTAGCATCAGTTGGGAAGCTAGTGGACTACGAGATTGAATCAGTTATTTGTTACCACGGGGGCATTTGTACGGGGAATATTCGGGAAAGATTAATTGAGATCTCAGCGGGGAGTCAGTTGTAGCCGACATGTTGGTGTGATCCTAGTAAAGGGGGTTATTAACTTCAGATATCTAGTTTAGCCACCTTTTGAGCGGTTATTTCCACCGATTTTAAACTTTTATCGTGAATAACCCCTTTTCGAGTGGCTATTTGATCTCTTATCTTATTTTTTTTGAGATTTACATCATTTAACCACTCCAAGAGTGGCTACAGCACATTTTTACTCATCGAAGTCGCTTTTAACCACTCCAAAGGTGGCTATATCATTGACGCCTAAGCTCACATGCTTCCTTTCACAGAATGTGATCACTCCATCACCTCAAATCTAATTCACAACAACAAAAAAAAAGGACAAAACCCCTATTGGGATTAAGTCCATCACAATCTGTTACAAAACTAACTCTCGATCCGCACAACCTCTACATTCACTTCCAGCAAGTCACTCACAATCTGCATATCCGTCTGACCATCTGTGATAACACGATCAATCGAATCCCAGGAAGCGACTTGGGTTAAGGCTTGCGTACCGATCTTGCTATAATCGGCTAAGATCGTGACGTGATCGGCAATGGTGATCATCTTGCGCTTGATTAAAGCTTGCTGCTCATTCGACTCACTGATTCCACGCTGGAGATGGAGACCCTTGCAGGATAGGAACGCCTTATCAACGTGATAGTGATCTAATGATCGTTCTGCTAAGGGTCCAACGGAGGACAATGAGCGAGCGGATAGTTGACCACCTGTCGATATGACCTCAATCTTATCCTTCGTGCTTAATTCTATGGCAACCTTCAGCGAGTTAGTAATTACGATAAGTGGTCGGTTCTGTAGATGCTGAGCCATGTACCATGCAGTGGTGCTCGCATCTAGTATGATCCGGTCATGATCGGCAACATATTTGACTGCTTCAAGTGCGATATTACGCTTCTGTTCCTCGTTAATCGTCTCTCGTTCTGAGTATGGAACCTCCGCATGGACCTCTCTGACACTGATCGCTCCGCCATGACTTCGTATCAGCTTGCCCTCACTCTCTAGCTTGTCTAGATCGCGTCGGATGGTCTCCTCTGTGACATCGCAGAGTACGCTTAAATCCGTTACTCGAATACTGCCACGTTCATTGACCAGCTGTACGATTTTCTGCCATCTTTGCACTACCAGCATCGCAATCCCTCAATTCGTATTTAGGTCTGACAATCACTTCGCTACCAATGTGCGAAACCGCTCTATGGCTTCCGTCCATTGTTCGTTGTCCTGTGGTGTATAGGTTTCTATTGGGAACGATTGCCGTATGATCGATCGTGCTTCATTCATATCTGACACATGACCCAATGTTATCCATTGTACAAATAAATTGCCGATAGCACTAGCTTCCGTTGGTCCAACCCAAACCGGACGCGCGATCGCATTCGCCGTGAATTGATTCAGAAGCCCGTTATTCGACCCGCCTCCAACAAGATGGAGACCCGCATAATGCTGCCCCGATAGCTGCTCTGTCCATTCGAGGACCATACGGTACTTCAGCGCTAGGCTTTCTAGAACGCAGCGCATGATAGCACCTGGTGTTACAGGTACATACTGGCTGGAATCCCTACAATATTGTTGAATCTGTTCAGGCATATGAGCCGGGCTCAGGAACATGCTGTGATCAGGATCGATCATAGATTGGAAGGGAACCGCTTGCTCGGCAAGCTCTACTAACTCAACGAAGCTCCACGAATGACCTTCCTTCTCCCACACCCTCCTGCACTCCTGTACAAGCCACAAGCCCATAATATTCTTCAGAAGACGGTACGTATGATATACGCCACCTTCATTCGTGAAATTCAACGCCAACGCTTGCTCACTTAGAACAGGCTGTCGAACCTCCGTACCCATCAAGGACCAAGTACCCGAGCATAAGTAGGCAAAATGACCACTTCCCGCACCCACTGCAGCTGAAGAATCAGCATCACCAGTGCGTTCACCATCCTCAGAGCGCGAACCCACAGCAGGAACCGCAGCGACAGCCGAAGCCGTATCATGCTCGCCAACTGCAATAACCGGAATCGCTTCAACACCTAACTCCGCACAGATGGACGGAGATAACCGACCGACAACCGTTCCAGAACGGACTGGTGGAATCAGTATCTCCGCTGGGATCCCCAACTCACTAAGAATATCCTCATCCCATGCATGTGTCGAAGCATTCAGAAGCTGTGTAGTCGTAGCATTCGTGAACTCACTATGCATCTCATCGGTCAGATAATACCGCAATAAATCTGGAATCATCAACAGTTTATCTGCACGAGCTAATAATTCCGGGTTGTGAAGCTTCAACGCATAAAGCTGATAGATGGTATTAAAGGGGAGGAACTGTAATCCGCTAGACGCATACAATCGCTCACGACCAAGCTTCTCTACAGCCTGCTCCATTATTCCATCGGTTAGGATATCCCGATAGTGATAGGGATTACCTAATAGCTGCCCATTCGCATCGATTAGTCCAAAGTCCACTGCCCATGAATCTATAGCAATACTCTCGATCTGCTCGTAGCCCAGCTGCTTCGCTTTCACAATACCTTGCTTAACCTCACCTAGCAGACGAAGAAAATCCCAATGCAGGTGACCATCCACCTGCACGGGCTCATTAGGAAACCGATGAATTTCTTCGATTTCCACCAACCGCTTACCCAGATCATACTTCCCGATGATCGCTCTACCGCTGCTCGCCCCTAGATCGAAGGCGAGGATGATCGACTCCTTGTGCATGCCTATGCACCACCTTCGCCTCTGCTCACGATACGATCTGCATAGCCGCTCGCCAGATATGCCTTCATTGGATCAGCAGGCACACCCATCTCTTCTCGAACAACCTGCAGCAATGGACTCACATCGAACTCATATGCTTTACGAACCGCATCCTCAGCGCCTAAGACATCCTGCTGCTCCTGCGCCTTAGCAACCTCATCCAGATTAATAAGCAATGCCTTCGCATATTGTGTCTGCACATTCGATACCGAACGAATCATTGCCGGAATCTTCGGTTCAATGGAGTGTGCTTGATCAATCATATAAGCAATATTCTCAGCTGAACGACGCACACCAGCATTACTATCAGCAGATGCATCAAGAATCTGATAGAAGATCAAGAACAGCTCATATGGATTCATCGAGCCTACAATCAAGTCATCATCTGCATACTTGCGACTGTTGAAGTGGAAGCCGCCAAGCTTCTGCTCATCCAACAAGTAAGCAACAATGTGCTCCACATTAGTACCTTGAGCATGATGCCCTGTGTCTACGAGTACTTCTGCCTGCGGTCCTAGCTTATTCGCAAGATTAAAGGCCATGCCCCAATCGGCAATGTCTGTGTGATAGAATGCAGGCTCGAACGATTTGTACTCAATGAGCATGCGCATATCAGGTGTCATCGCTCCATACATCTCGGAGAGCGCTTCGAACATCCAAGCTTTCCGTTGACGAATATCCACCTGTCCCGGGTAGTTCGAGCCATCTGCGAACCATAAGCTTTGGACATTAGAGCCCGTAATCTTCCCAATCTCCACACACTCTAGCAGATGCTCAATAGCCTTCCTGCGCGTTTTCGGATTGCTATTACATACACTACCGAATATATATTCATTGTCTTGGAATAGATTCGGATTAACTGCACCAATGGATACACCTAGCTGTTCAGCATGAGCCTTCAGCTTGTCGTAATCGTCAACCTTGTCCCATGGGATGTGCACCGCAACCGATGGACAGATCCCCGTATATTGCTGAACCTGTGCGGCATCATCGAATTTCTCATAAGCATTCCTAGCTGCACGTGGATCCGGGAAGGTCTTAAAGCGTGTCCCGAAGTGACCATAACCCCATGATGGTGTCTCAACCTTGATAGACTTTAATGCTTGCTTAACCTGCTCAAGATTAATACCTCTTGCTACCTGTTTTTCCTCGAAAATACGATATTCACGATCGCTCATTCTAAGTCACCCTCTCTTATCTAGTGAAAGCAGCAGGCACGCCGCCGTCTACAGTGATCATACAGCCCGTTGTCTTCTCCGACTTCGAAGAAGCAAGGAACAATACAGCAT
Source organism: Caryophanales bacterium UBA4100 (assembly GCA_002383285.1). GTDB lineage: Bacteria > Bacillota > Bacilli > Paenibacillales > UBA4045 > UBA4045. The sequence goes on along the minus strand of DFXU01000040.1, from coordinate 60,398 downwards.
CAGCAATGTCTTTAGGGAAAATATTTACGAGCAGCGTCGTCCGCTTCCGGTAATGCTCCTCGAGCTGATCCGGTTCAATGCCATAGGCAGCAGCGCGTTCATTACGCCAGCCTGAATTCCAGATCGCAGAGCCTTGAAGAATAGCATCAGGCAGTACGGAGTTCACACGTATTCCGAATTCTCCACCCTCGGCCGCAATGCAACGAGCAAGATGAATTTCCGCAGCCTTGGCTGTGCTATATGCGGATGCATTCTTGCCTGCGAATACGGAATTCTTCGAGCCGATGAATACCATGTTACCGCCAATATTCTGACGTTTCATAATAATAAATGCCTCACGCGCCACCAGAAAATATCCAGTACTCAGCACGTTCATATTCAAATTCCATTCCTTGAGCGATGTCTGATCGAATGGGCTCGAAGTAGCAAGACCTGCGTTGTTCACTACAATATCGATTCCGCCATACATCAGAATGGCTTGCTCATATGCGGCTTGAACGTCCTCTTCCTTCGTTACATCCATCTTCACGGCAATCGCACGGCCTTCACCATACTTATCATTAATCTCTTGAGCAACCTTCTGTGCACCTTCAAGATTTAGATCGGCAAGTACAACATGAGCTCCTCCAGCGACAAGCTCACGGCAGGTAACACTACCAATTCCGCCAGCTCCTCCGGTTACAAAGGCAACCTTACGAGAGAATTCAGCTTCAGCAGGTGCAAGAGATAGCTTGTATAGCTCAAGCGGCCAATATTCAACATTGAAGGATTCATTCTCAATTAAGGATACGAATTCACCAAGCGCAGTCGCTCCACGCATAACAGCAATCGCACGATGGTACAATGCTCCACTTATCAGAGACATCGACCAGCTCTTACCTGTATTCACCATACCAATTCCAGGAATCAGAATAACCCTCGGCGCAGGCTCGTTCATAACGTCTCCTTCGTTCTTATTGCGCTCAAAGTAGGCTTTATATTCTTCCTTATAATCCGCAATTCCTTGGACAAGTGCCGATTTAAGCGCATCCAAGTCCTTCGTATTCGCATCCCACTTAATGAATAATGGCTTCATCTTCGTATGTACGAGATGATCCGGACATGCAGCACCAACCTGCGACAATACCGCTGCATCCTTACTGTTCACGAACTGCAATACATCGGGCGCACCATCGAAGGAAAGAATCATCTTCTTCTCATCACTAACACCACCACGAATAATAGGGAGTACCTCAGCGAGTATCGTATTACGCTCTGCCTCAGTAATTACATCATATTGTTGTCCACCGAACAGCTTAGCTTCATTCACTTTTGCTTCAATATATTGCTCTGCTTGATTAATAATGTCTAACGTCTTCAGGTAACATTGCTCGGAAGTATCACCCCATGTAACTAGACCGTGCTTCTCCATCAATACAAGCTCTGCTTTAGGATTATCTATTACACCTTGCGCAATCATCTTCGACAATGTAAAGCCAGGACGTACATAGGGAACCCATACGAATCGATCACCATAGATTTCTTGAGCTAGCTCCTTACCATTATCCGCACAGCACAAGCTAATAATCGCATCAGGATGCGTGTGATCCACATGCTTGAATGGTAAGAATGCATGCAGCAATGTTTCAATAGAAGCACGAGGGTGCTTACTATCGATCATACAATTAACAAGGTATCCGACCATTTCCTCATCAGGCATAACATCCTTCTCGAACAAGGGACGAATATCCTCCATCCGTAAGCCTGTGAAATTGTTTGCTTTCATAGTAGCTAGATCTGATCCACTGCCCTTCACCCACATTACCTCAACAGGACGACCACGGAAATCGGTAACCGTTGTCTTCATTGAGGTATTACCGCCGCCAAAGTTACATACAGAACGATCCGTTCCTAGTAGATTAGAGCGATACACCAATTCTCCTAAACCCTTTTCAACAGAATCCGCCTTAATTTTATCCCACAAAATAATAGCCAATTGCATTCCCACCTTTGTTTTTGTTTGTTTTATTCTGTTTTTTATTATATCACAGACGAAATAACAAAGAAATACAAAAGTAAAACCATTTAGCTCTGCACGAAATCTGCAATCTTGTCCGAAGTATATGTGAAATGACCCAGCTGTCTGTCCAATGCTGCCTTGATCATCGCCTTCGCGACGGTCTGTGCATGGATTGCTTTATATGGTCTAAGCGGTCCTGCGAATAAGAAGGCTATCACCGGCATTAGCTTACTAGCAAGCCTCTCGCCTAACCTAACCTCTGCTCGATCTCCGAGTAACAATGATGGTTGAAAGATATGTAAACTCCCTAGCTGCAGCTTCTTAAGCTCAACCTCGAGCTCCCCCTTAACCCTGCTATAGAATATCGACGATTTCGGATTCGCGCCTAGTGCAGTAACGATTAAGAAGGAGGCCGCTCCATGCTGCTTCGACAATTGAGCGAGCTGCAATGGATAGTCTCGATCCACTCTAATGAACGCAGGTTGGGATCCAGCTTTCTTAATCGTTGTCCCTAATGTGCAGAATACATCCGCCCCGGCCAAATGATGAGCAGCCTGATCTAATTTATCGAAATCAACGATCTCCTGCTCTAGCTTCTTGTGCAGCATAGCCATTTTCCTTCGAACAAGCACCATCACACGATCATAATGATCATCCTTCAGTAGTAACTGAACCACCTCATTCCCTATCAAGCCTGTTGCACCAACAATAACCGCTGTCTTCGCCAACTGCATCCGCTCCTTCTCTGGCATTTGAGATCATTTTACCATATATATAAGTAAAGACTGCCCCACCGCAGATTTCCTCTACGAGTGGAACAGTCTTATACCAAAACCGACTTCACTTGTCACCCTGACCAAATTCAACCCAAATTTTTCCTACTAGTTAAAGTACACAGCCTTACCCGTATTCGAGGATTCGTATATCGCTTCTAGAATTTCTGATACGACTAACGCTTGCTCAGGTTTAACCGTGAGCTCAGTTCCGTTAATAAGCGAATCAATCCATAGCTTGGCCTCGATGTCAGAATCCTTAGCAGATTCACCTTCATAGAATGCAACACCCGTTGCTTTCAGATTAATCTCATTCGTATATAGCTTGCTGTGCTTCTCTCCATTGATGCGAAGGCCGCCCTTCATATCTGCACCAGCTAATGTACCGCTCAGAGATACCTTAGCTTCATCTATATCTAGTGTATTAAGCGCCCAGCTTGACTCCAATACGATCGATGCACCGTTCTCCATCATGATCATTGCGAAGGCAGAATCCTCTACTGTGAATTTCTCAGGATCCCAAGGACCCCATGCATTCGCTGCATTCTCCATGCTGGAGAGCTTATGATATGCTTTACCTAGCACAACCTTCGGCTTATAGTTATCCATCATCCATAGCGCTAAATCTAATGCATGTGTTCCGATATCGATTAATGGTCCTCCACCCTGCTTCTCTTCATCGAGGAATACGCCCCAGGTAGGAACGGCACGACGCCGGATCGCATGAGCCTTCGCATAGTAGATCTCACCGAGATCACCATCTTCACATATTTGCTTCAAATATAAGCTGTCCGCACGGTATCGATTCTGATAACCAATGTTTAGCTTCTTACCTGTACGCTTTGCAGCTTCTACCATCAACCTGGCATCAGCAGCAGTCTTAGCCATTGGCTTCTCGCACATTACGTGCTTACCTGCTTCAAGCGCCGCAATCGAAATCTCTGCATGTGAATCATTGGGAGTACATACATGGATCGCATCAATCGTAGGATCGGCAAGCAGCTTAAGGTAATCCGTTTCGACGACGGCTTCAGGCGTGCCATATTTTTCCTTCGCCTCTTGAGCCTTCTCCGGTAGAATATCACAGAAAGCTACGATGTTTACTTGCTTTAATCTTGCTAAGGCTGGCAGATGCTTACCATTCGCGATACCCCCGCAGCCGATGATACCAATTCTTATTACTGTTGACATGATTGATTATTCCTCCTAATTTAACTTCACTTGGTCATTACAAGTTAAGGCCTATTATGCTAAGTTCTTCTTGATCCAATTTAAACTATTCTGCACACTAACGAGCGGTGGATTCTGACAATGGTCTTGCTCGACAATGATCCACTCTGATCCTGCTTGCTTAGCGGCCGCTGCAATACCAAGTAAATCCACCTCACCTTGTCCAAGCTCTACAGTCAATCCTCTCTGATTATCCTGCTTCCTCAGATCCTTAAAGTGAATGAGTGGAATTCTTCCAGCATACTTCTGAATGTATGCAATAGGATCATATCCAGCATCGAAAACCCAACAGCAATCAAGCTCAACCTGAATCGCCTTCTCTGATACAGCTTGGAATAGCTTATCTAATGCAGGGACACCCTCTAGTTGTTGAGTAAGCTCGAATTCATGATTGTGGTAGCAGAATACAAGTCCTTTCTCTTTACAGCGTAATCCAATCTCCTCCAGATTATTGAATACCTCTTGCCAGGTAGTAAGATCGGCGCGATCCTCCTCAGTTAAATATGGACATATGATGTACTGACTACCAATGGTTAGGTTATACTCTATCTCTTCTTCTAATGCATCCAATAAGCGTCGATAACCCACATGACTACCAATTGCTTTGAGATTAAAGCCTTGTAATAATTCTTTTAATTGAAAGGCTTCTAATCCACCATATCCAGCAAATTCAACCCCATTGTACCCCATTTCTGCAACCGCTTTCAGAGTGCCTATGAAATCCTTAGCTGATTCGTCTCTTAGCGTATACATCTGTAACCCAATGTTATTCATACGATCTATTCATCTCCTATTCCTTAATTTCCTTCTCATTTAAACACAACCCTTGTCCGAATAACATGAAGAATGTGATTGTATGATGCACTATTTGGCTAACAATTCATCCTGATATTGCTTTGGGGACATCCCCATTCGTTTGCGGAACATGCGATGGAAGTAGGAATAGCTGTTAAACCCAGCCGATTCAGCGGACTGCTCAATTGTCATAGAGCTGTAACGAATTCGTTCACAGGCAATGTGTATTCGAATATCGAGCACATAGTCCATGATCGATTGTCCGAATGCCTCCTTGAACAGATGGGTCGTCCGAGAGATGCTTAGCCCAATGTATTCTGCAACATTGTTCAATGTGATAGCACCTGTCGCATTCCGTTCGAGGTATTGCTTGATCCGATGGGTAATGAATAATCGGGTATCAACAGATCCATTATTGTCTAATATGACTCGATCTATGTATCGTAACAGGATTCGCAATAAATAATCATTCACATAGAGATCCTCTTCTCTTACCCTGCGCTTCTCATAGATAAGCTGCTTCCAGACGTTGAGCAATGCTTCGTCGATCGGAACGCTAATTCGCTGTGGAAACACATGCTTCGCCCACCATTCATCAACACCAGGTCCATTACAGAATAGAAAATAATCCGCACTAAGACAACCATGCTCCGAAATGTCGTCATGGTTGCCTATAATCAGCTCATAAGGATCTCCTGGCTTGTAGATCAGTAGATCGCCAGTTATCACCTTCTCTAGCTGACCATTGATAAGTGCTTTACTCTCACCCTGAATCTGATATCGAATTAAATAGTCGTGAAGACATGGCAGTTGGTCCGTATAGAAGGGTTTATTATGGATTGAATACCCTACTGATTTCACTTCTGTCAATATCTTGCTATTCTCATACAAACCCATTACTTAATCCCCATCAGCATTTTTCTTTCATTATATCAGTTCGCTCTCTTTAAAAAAACAATCGTATATGATTAATGTAAGACATGCTCCTCATTCGCTGAAGCTAGATAACGCTTCACCTCTACACAACGAGATGGTTTCGGGAAAATTTTATCGGGATTGCACAATTGATTCGGGTTTAGCACATCACGAACCTTCAATTGCGCCTCTATCTCTTCCTCAGTAAAGATATATCGCATATCCTCCATCTTCTCTACACCTACTCCATGCTCGCCGGTAATGGAGCCTCCTACCTCTGCACAAACGGATAATACCTCTGAGCCTGCTCGGACTGCCCTCTCGGTATCACCTACAATTCGGGAGTCAAACAATATAAGCGGGTGCAGGTTACCATCGCCTGCATGGAATACATTCGCAATTCGCAATCCATATTTGCGGCTTATCTCATCCACTCGGGCTAATACCTGCGGAAGTGTACTCCTTGGGATAACACCATCCTGGACTAGATAATCAGGTGAGATTGTACCCATTGCACCGAAAGCTGTTTTGCGATTCGCCCACCAGCTTGCCCTTTCCTGCATACTTGACGCTTGCCTGACCTCACGGATGCGATATTGCTGACAAACCGCGAGCACAAGGTCAATCTGGTCTTGTAGTCCTGCCTCTATACCATCAACCTCAACAATTAGAACTGCTCCAATATCCCTTGGATAGCCCACAGGATAATTACCCGACTCAACGCCTTCAATGGCGATTCGATCCATCATCTCAAGCGCTGCAGGGATGATGCCAGCAGCGATAATATCGGATACGGCTTGACTGGCTTCAGCAACATCCTCGAATAATGCAAGCACCGTCTTGATGCCCTGAGGCTTCTTCAATATGCGAACGGTGATTTCTGTTACAATCCCCATCGTTCCTTCTGATCCTGTGAAGAAGCCAACAAGGTCATATCCTGGTGTGTCCGGTAGGCCGCCGAAGCGTACAATCTCACCACTCGCCAGAACAACCTCTAAGCCTAACACATGGTTCGTTGTCACACCGTACTTAAGACAATGTGCGCCACCCGCATTCTCTCCAACATTCCCGCCAATGGTACATGTGCTCTGACTTGATGGATCAGGAGCATAATAATAGCCTTCACTCGAGATGGATGTAGATAGCTTCAAATTGACAAACCCGGGCTGAACTACGGCTCTACGATTCTTATAATCAACTCGAATCAACTTATTCATTCGAACGAGGCTGATTAGTACCTCTCCATTCAGTGCGGTTGCTCCTCCGCTTAAACCAGTTCCCGCACCGCGTGGAATGAATGGAATCTGATGCTCAGCCATATATTTTACCACCGCTGCTACTTGCTCCGTATTAGCCGGGAACAATACCGCGCTTGGCAAACCCTTATGAATCGTATAACCATCACATTCATAGGATACCAATTCCTCATACTGATGAAGCACAGCAGTCTTACCTAGTAAGCTGATCATAGCGTGAATAAACCTTTTTTTCATATCTGGATTCATGATCATCCTCCCTTCTGCAACTGTTCGTCTGGAATCGCTTTGCGATAAGCCCAATCCAGTAATTGAATGGTATGAACAATCTGCTCATCTCTGCCCTCGCGAACGATACCTGTCTGGAACTGCATCATGCAGCCTGGATTCCCCATAGCAACCGCGTCACAGCCGCTCGGAATATCGTCCAATTTACGCGCAAGCAGCGCATTGGCCATCTCGGGATGTGTCAAGTTATATATGCCCGCACTGCCGCAGCAACGATCGGAATCAGGTAAGGTTACTATACGAAGACCAGGAATGGACTCCAGCAGCCTCCTCGGCTCTTCCCGTATATTCTGAGCGTGGGCTAGATGGCAAGCATCATGGTAGGTCACCGTAAGGTCTAAGCTTCCTTCAGGTAAAATCAATCCAAGCTTGATTAAGAATTGAGATACATCGGTTATTTTGTGAGCAAACTCAGCCGCTCTTCCAGAGTATTCTGGGTCTGACTTTAGAAGCTCATCATATTCCTTCAGGGTTGAGCCACAGCCCGCAGCATTGATGATTATGGCATCTACTTCTTCGGAGAGAAAGGCTTCAATATTCTGCTTAGCTAGCTTCTTCGCCATATCGCGATCTCCAGCGTGGACATGAAGCGCACCGCAGCATCGTTGGTCCTGAGGTATCCACACCTCACAACCATTCTGCCTAAGCACACGTATCGTTGCATCGTTAATATCGGAATAGACAACGTCCATCACACATCCGGTCAATACAGCTACTCTGGCTCTCTTAGCGCCTATTGCAGATAGGCGTTCAGGATGACTGCGCAGAGCAGGAGGACTTGTAAGTAATGGAAGCGCCTTCTCCATATCCATGAGATGCTTGGGCAGAATCCGTAGAAGCTTCATGCGATGAGTTAAGTTACGCAGCCCTGATTTCTGATACAGCTTTAAGAGCGAATGCAGCAGCTGCATTCGTCGCGGATGTGGGAACAGATGATGCAAGAACAGCTTATGCGCCATACCTGAAAGTCCCTTAGGCGGATCTGATTTGATTAACTGTCCTCGAGCCTCCTCAATCAATGCCCCGACCTGAACATTGGCTGGACATGCCGTTTCACAAGCACGACAATCTAGACATGTGTGGACAGGGTTTGCAAAAAACTCGTTTAATTCCATCTTGCCTTCCGCAACTGACTTAATCAGGTAAACTCGCCCTCTTGGCGAATGGGCTTCAAGTCCCGTCTCTTGGTAGGTTGGGCAGGCTTCAAGACACATACCACAGTGTACGCACTGCGAGAATTTGTTCTCGTCTGGGGCATCTTCCCATCTGTAATTCGACTTGAGCAGTGATACCGTATCACATGCTGGTGAGTTGCTGATTGTTGGTTTAAGCCCTGACAAATTAAATCCCTCCCACGTAGCGACCAAGATTTAAATTGTTTGTTGGATCGAATTTCTGTTTAATGCCTCGCATCACTTCTATTCCTTCGTTAGAATTTCCCCAAACTGAAATAGCGGATCGGATATACCCTGGTGCACATTGCACTATGACATGCCCATTCAGTCGCTCTATATCAGCTCTTATTTTCTTAATACTATGGATCATTGAGTCATCACGCCCTAAGCTTGAATACAGACGAACATGGCTAATACCCGTATATAAACCTCCATAGCATTGAAGATCTAGAGCCTCTTTGCGACCCATTAACTCCAAATATTGCATGATATCCGGCACATCAGATATACTCGTCAGCAGCTTTAAGCCTACCTCAGTATGATCCTCTGACATAAGGGAAGCATTGGAGACGGAACATCGCAGCAGCTCCATAATGGGCTCAGTCTGCTCATACCCCTCCCAAGCTTGAAGCACTTCGATTCCTAATTCTCTGGCAGCATTCAGCACCCAATCCATCTGATACTGCACGGAGGATTGAACATCCTCGAATAATATGTAGACAGCGGGTTCATTGATATTCAATTCTGAGTGAACGCTTACATACTCGAATGCACACGGCTCCAAGTGAGAGTCTAGCAATGCTGCTTGGAATTTAATCAGCTTATTCGTTGCCGTTGCTGACAGCACAATTAATCCTGATGTCGCAGGAAGAGGCCTAATCTTGAATGTTAATTCTGTGAATACCCCCAGCGTCCCCATTGCACCAATAAATAGCTTATTCATATCGTAGCCTGCAACATTCTTGACTACCTTAGCCCCGGTTCGAATAATTGTACCGTCTGAGAATGCGATTCTAGCTGCAATTAGATGGTCACGAGCAGAGCCGTATCGCGCACGCTTAGGCCCAGATGCATTCGAGGCCACTATGCCACCTAACGTAGCATCCGCAGGCCACGCAGGATCAAGCGGTAAGAACTGTCCCTTGTGAGCGAGCAATTCCTGCAGCTCTAGTAATGTTGTTCCAGGAAGTACAGTCACAATCAAATCCCCAACAGAATGATGCAGCACCCCTGAGAGCTTCTTTAGAGATAATATGAGGTCCACAGGAGTAGTGTTGAGACCGAATGCATCCTTCGTGCCACCTCCTTGCGGAACCACATGAAGTGATTGTTTCGAGGCGAATTGGAGAATGGCGGCAACCTGATCTTCACGCTCTGGCGTTACGACGAAGGGTGCAGACAACGTGTAGACAGAATTGGTTGAATAACCAGGATCATAAGTCACATTCGTTTCTCCTACAAGTGTAGTGAGCTGCTCTAGCAATCGAGCTTCTGCGTGTATCCCCTTCATCCTACAACCTTGTTGGTCAGCACTCCAATTCCATCAATCGTGCATGAAATCGTATCTCCTGCTGCCATGAAATCTGCTCCTGCTGGTGATCCTGATAAGAAAACGTCACCCGGCTGTAATGTCATAACATTGGATAAATAAGAAAGCAGGTACGGAATCTTTAGAATCATTAAGTCCAATGGACTATCCTGTTTAAGTGTGCCATTATGAACGGCCTGAACGTTCACTGCTGCTAATTGCAACTCAGTTTCAATATATGGTCCTATAGGTGTGAATGTATCGAAGGACTTACCAACCATCCAATGCCCATCTGGGTGAAAGAATTGTGGTGCAGTGATGTCGTTAGCAATCGTATAACCGAATACATAATCTAGCGCTTCCTCTTCGGAGATCTTGGATGCCTTCTTACCAATTACTACAGCTAATTCGGATTCAAATTTAACTCCTTCTAGACCGGATGGCAACATAATCTGATCCTCGGGTCCAATCATAGAAGAGACTGGCTTATAGAACAGAACAGGAATTGCTGGGACATGCTCTGGCTTAGCTTCACCCATGGCAACATAATTCTTACCCACTCCAATAATGGTGTTTGGAATAAGCGGCGCCAACAGATGAACACGACTTACCTCATACTCGTTCCCTGTCTTCTTCCAATCCGTGAATATATCCCCTTCAATTTCATAAAGTTTACCTTGCTCAAGAATAGCAAGCCTTGCGACCTCATTAGCAGATGTCTTAAACCGCGCAAATTTCATAGAAATCGTCTCCATTCAGCGTTAAATTAGTTCCCTATAATGAACCTTGTTCAATTTAATAATAATTTTATCATCTTCCCATGTTTAGGTCAATCTGAAAATCATATAAACCTATCGGAATGTTCTCAACTAGGTTTGTATGAGTGCAACCGTGTATTAACGGAGTAGCAACGAGACCATAACTCTGCTTACCTTTAGATAACTTGGTATACTAAGTGTAATCCCTTACATAATGAAGGATTTATTTCTATAATGATAGTAGACCAACTAGGGAGGTGCTTAAAATGAACAGTCGTTTAATGGGCAGAACAGGGCTAAAGGTAAGTGAGCTCTGCTTGGGTACAATGACATTTGGAGCGGCTGCGGATCGTGATGAAAGCTTTCGAATAATGGATCACTATATGGAGGAAGGCGGCAATTTTATCGATACGGCCAACGTCTATTCACAAGGCGTATCGGAAGAAATAACTGGCGAATGGTTAAAGCAGCGCAATCGGAATGATTTCGTTTTAGCCACTAAAGTACGCTTTCCGATGGGAGACGGCCCCAATGATGGCGGCTTGAGCCGCAAGCATATTCTAGCATCTGTGGAAGATAGCTTGCGCAGACTGAAGACTGATTACATTGACTTGTTTCAAGTCCATGCCTGGGATCTGGTTACTCCGTTGGAGGAAACCTTAAGCACGCTAAACGATTTGGTGCGCAAAGGAGTGATCCGGTACATAGGAGCAAGTAATTTCAAAGCGTGGCAGCTGCAAAAGGCAATTTATATAAGTCGTCAAAACGGCTGGGAGTCCTTTGTTTGCTTGCAGCCGCAGTATAGCTTGCTATGCCGGGCAACCGAATATGAGCTCCTACCGCTGTGCGAGCATGAAGGAGTCGGCGTCATTCCATGGAGTCCTCTGCGAGGCGGGTGGTTAAGCGGAAAATTCAATCGAGGCGAACATCCGCAGGAAAACACAAGAGTTGGTGCAAACAAGGAAGTATGGGAGCGTTATAATAATGACTTTACTTGGAATATCATTGAAACGTTAATTGATGTGGCTGCAGAATCAGATAAAACAGTTGCACAAACTGCTTTAAACTGGATACTTCATCGCGCAGCTATTACGGCTCCAATTATTGGAGCGCGAAATGTGAAGCAGCTTCAGGACAATTTGGGTGCTAGCGGCTGGTCCTTGACTGACGATCAGATCCATCGATTAAACGAAGTAAGTGAGCTTCCGGTTAGTTATCCTTATGATTTGGCAGCAGAAAATCAACAACGCAGAGGTAGAGCGCCGGTGTTGACCAGAAGAGAGTAGTAAGGAATGCATACGTAGTTTTTCCCTACTGTATACCACCCATCAAAAACTTTTAGGAGGAGGTCACAATGTACAGCTTTGATAATAAAGTAGTATGGATTACAGGTAGCAGCACAGGGATCGGAAGAGCCGCTGCAATTGCTTTCGCAGATCATGGTGCTGATGTGGTCATCCATTGCCATTCCAGCCTAGATGAGGCCAAAAGCCTAGAATCAGAAATTATTGCCAATGGTCGAAAATGTCTGCTCGTTCAGGGTGATGTGGCCGATCGCGCCCATGTAGAACAGATGACCACTCAAGTCAAGGAGACCTTCGGTCGATTGGATGTGTTGGTTAACAATGCTGGGGCTCTAATCAAGAGAGCTCGTCTGGAGAACTTGGACGAAGAATTGTGGGATCGAGTGATGAACGTTAACTTGAAATCCGTTTATCTCGTAACTAAAGCGGCACTCCCTTTACTCAAACAAGCAGAAAAAGCAAAAATTATCAATCTCACCTCTGTGGCTGCACGAAACGGAGGTGGATACGGTTCGATTGCCTATGCCGCCGCCAAGGGCGGAGTCAGCACCATGACTCGCGGAATGGCCAAAGATTTAATATCCTATAATATGACTGTTAATGCGGTAGCACCAGGTGTTATTACAACACCGTTTCATGACCGTTTCACACCGCCCGATATTCGAGCAAAGACGCTATCGACCATTCCGATGGGTCGAGAGGGAACCCCGGAAGAAGCGGTTGGAGCCCTGCTGTTCCTAGCCTCGCCATATGCTGACTACATTACAGGCGAAATCATTGAAGTGAATGGTGGACAATTGATGGATTAAGTCCCATCACTATTATAGAAAACATGTTATATGGGTACAAAATAAAGCTTCCGATTATTCCCGCTGCACCCGCAATGATGAAAACCGAAGCGAAGAATATTTGATCGACCCAGAAGCCGCTGCCTTCAGTTACTGCAGAAGAAACGACCAAAGTGATCGTGGAGTAACAGTAGGCAGCTTTCCTAAAACCTTCATATTTTTTGTAACGCTGTGAATCCAGCAACTCTTTACGTACTTGATTATTTCAGAGCAAATGATAGTTTCTGGGATAAGCTTAATATTGCTTGCAGTGCCTCTTCTCTCTTCTCCTCCCAATGGTGAAGGGGAATGGAGTAGCTAACAGCAGCTGATAATTGGCCGTTCGGATGATAGATTGGCGCAGCAATACAGTTAAATCCCATAACTCCTTCTTGGAGATCTAGCGCATATCCTTGCGCTCTAATTTTAGTAAGCTGGCTGAACAATTCCTCTCTTGTTCTTATCGTGAAGGAAGTGAGACTTGGTAGTGATTGTTCAGGGTACATAAGCGCTAATTGATCGCTCTCTAGTCCAGATAGTAACATCTTCCCTAATCCAGTTGCATAAGCAGGAATGCGAGTGCCTGGTCCAGATACCATCTGTACTGGGGATGGCGCTGCTTCCTTGGCTAAGTAGAATATATCAGCTTCCTCTAATCGCGCGAGCTGCAAAGACTCATTAATTAGCTTCATATATGTGGGTGCTTCTTTACGAAAGGCATCAATTAAGTCATATTGTTGGAAGTATGCGTTCCCCATAAGCCCATAATGCATCCCCAATGTGTATGCATCGGACGAGTTGCGTGTAATCCAATCTAATGCTTCCATGGTTTGCAGGAGTGAGAACATCGAGCTCTTGCTTATTTCGAGACGCCTGCATAGGTCACTTAACTTTAATTGATTCGGCTCTTCCGCTATTAGTCTAATGATACTATGCGCTTTCTCTAAAGCGGGCACCCAATACTTCTTATCCATAACAGCTCAGACTCCATATCTTCTAACGAATTGTATATCTTATATCGAATTCGGTTCATTATAATGCACGATTATCATAGCATCGCATTACTTCACCGTCAACGATTTAGAGCCTTAAACTCCAGCCGGCGACGATGTAGGATAGGCTCCGTATACCCATTGGGTTGATTGTAACCATCGAATACGAGCTCGCAAGCAGCTTGGAAAGCAATCGATTTGTCATAATCAACAGCCATTGGACGATACTGGGGATCACCCGCATTCTGCTCATCAACTACCTTGGCCATCCGTTGGAATGTTTCTACAACTTGCTCCTTGGTACATATACCATGGTGCAGCCAATTGGTCATATGTTGACTTGAGATTCTTAGTGTTGCACGATCCTCCATCAATCCCACATTATTAATATCCGGCACCTTGGAGCAGCCAACACCCTGTTCAACCCACCGAACCACATAGCCGAGAATTCCTTGTGCATTGTTATTTAACTCCTGTTGTATTTCAGCTTCCGACCATGAAGGGCTCTCAACTACGGGGATCGTTAATATTTCATTACGATAATCACGAATATCCTTCTTAAGTGTATCTTGAACCTCTCTGACATTCACCTGATGATAATGCATTGCATGAAGTGTCGCTGCAGTAGGAGAAGGTACCCAAGCTGTATTCGCACCAGCTCGTGGATGTGCAATTTTCTGCTTGACCATGTCATTCATGAGATCAGGCATAGCCCACATTCCTTTACCAATCTGAGCATGGTCCTGAAGTCCACAAGCTAGACCAACCATCACATTCGATTGTTCATAGCTCTGGAGCCAAGCAGATGATTTCATATCACTTTTGCGAATCATCGTTCCCGCTTCCATAGAAGTATGCATCTCGTCTCCAGTTCGATCCAAGAAGCCCGTGTTAATGAAGACAATCCGATCCTTAACCTGACGGATGCACGCTTTCAAATTCAGAGATGTTCGACGCTCCTCATCCATGACACCAATTTTGAGGGTATTGCGATTTAAGTCAAGCAGGTCTTCAACCTGATCGAACAATTCATTGGCGAAAGCTGCTTCCTCGGAGCCATGCATCTTAGGTTTAACAATATAGATCGAACCTTTACCTGTATTCTGATAAGGACCGTTACCTAGCAATGTATGCTTGGCAGCAAGACTAGTGACCACTGCATCCAGAATACCCTCAGGAATTTCCTGTCCATTCTGATCTAAGATTGCGTTAATCGTCATTAAGTGCCCAACGTTACGTACGAATAATAACGAACGTCCACGTAAGCTGAATGTCTTCCCGTCAGTGGATATATATTCACGATCGGGATTCATTCTACGAGTCACATGTTGGTTTCCTTTCGAGAAATCTGCTGATAAATTACCCTTCATCAAGCCTAACCAATTTCGGTAGACGAGCACTTTATCCTCTGCATCTACAGCAGTAACGGAATCCTCACAATCCATAATCGTCGTTAGAGCTGCTTCTAGAACGATATCCTTGATTCCCGCAAGATCTGTACTGCCTATCCGATCTTCACGATCAATAACAATTTCAAAGTGCAATTGATTATTATTGAATAGTATCACTGAAGGGTCTAACGGAGATCCTTGATAACCGATCAGCTTCGACTCATCCTGTAATCGAGTCTCTACACCATTCTGCAAGGCAACAGCCAGCTTACCCATAACGATTAAGTATTTCACCGCATCCTTATGTGAGCCTTCGATTAATGGGATTGTGCGATCGAGAAATTCCCTGGCATATGTAATGACCTGTTCACCACGTGCTGGGTCATATGCTGAAGGGCTGTGTACATCATTATTATGAATGACATCCGTTCCATATACGGCATCATATAAGCTTCCCCAGCGTGCATTGGATGCATTAAGTGCATAACGCGCATTGTTTACAGGCACTACTAACTGTGGACCGGCTTGGATCGCAATTTCATCATCAACATGATCTGTTGTGACCTGGAATGACTCTACCTCAGATTCCCAATAATTGATTTCTTGCAGGAATTTTTTGTAGGCTTCAAAATTGAATGAAGATTTATTAGCGATATGCCAATCATTCAATTGACGCTGAAGCACGTTCCTACTCTCTAAGAGCTGCTTGTTCCTCGGTGTTAAATCTCCTATTAGCTTCTCAAATCCAGTCCAGAATGCATCTGGGCTTACCTCACTCCCGGGCAAAGCCTCCTCATTAATAAATGTATAGAGCTCTTGAGCTACCTTAAGCTTCCCAACATGTACATAGTTTTCCATATCATTCATCTCCTTTGAGATTTATCCTGAATTCACGCGGTGTCTTCTTAGCGACACCAGATTGGATTGCTGCCTTGATTACACGGTCTCTAACCGCAACAACTACTTCCTTATTAAACACGCTGGGTATAATATGGTGCTCTCCTAGTTCTTCATCCGTTACAGCCGAAGCAATAGCTTCTGCTGCTGCGAGCTTCATCTCTTCATTGATCGTCGATGCTCGGCAATCCAATGCTCCACGGAATATGCCCGGAAAGCATAATACATTGTTAATTTGATTCGGATAATCGGAACGACCTGTTGCAACAATGGCGATATCTTCAATTTCTTCAGGTAGAATTTCCGGAGTAGGATTTGCCATTGCGAATACAATCCGATCATCCGCCATAGTGAGGATATCCTCTCGGGTCAAGAGTCCGCCTGAGGATAAGCCGACGAATACATCCGCACCCTTCAAAGCAGCTTGTAATGATCCCGATTTGCGGTCTACATTCGTATGATCTGCAAACCATTGCTTCATCGGGTTATCATAACGATCTGGNNCAGCAGTAAGTATGCCATTGCGATCTAGTCCCACTATATCCTTGACACCTGCAGCTATTAACATTTTCGTACATGCTACTCCAGCAGCTCCTACTCCACAGACGACAACCTTAATTTCCTCCATAGATTTACCAACTAACTTCAACGCATTAATTAGCCCAGCCAGCATGACAACTGCGGTTCCGTGCTGATCATCATGAAATACAGGAATATNNCTTGGAGACGATATGTCCTCTAGGTTAATACCTCCGAAAGCAGTTGCAATATTCTTAATAATATGAATAATTTCTTCTGTGTCCTGCGTACTCAGACAGATTGGGAATGCATCGACATCCGCAAATTGTTTGAACAATACGGCTTTTCCCTCCATAACAGGCATCGCTGCCCGAGGCCCAATGTTACCTAATCCCAGTACTGCACTACCATCAGAAATAACAGCAACCATGTTCTTCTTGATTGTTAAAGTAAAGGCTTTGCTCGGATCATCATGAATGGCCATACAGACTCTAGCGACATCTGGCGTATATACACGAGATAAATCATCTCGATTCTGGATAGGTGATTTGGGAACCGTTGTGATTTTGCCGCCCAAATGCATGAGGAAAGTTCGATCAGAGATGTGCTCTAATTTAACACCAGTAATTTGTGATAACTCATCTGATATTCGATCTGTTAATGATGACTCGGATACATTCACAGTGATATCTCTTACGGTATAGTTCTTGCCCGCATCTACGATATCAATCGCAATAATATCTCCTCCTGCTAGCGCTATCGCATTAGCAACCTCGGCGAACTTAATATTCCCTTCCATCTCAATACGAAGAATAATATTCTTGCCTGAGTTAATCGATGATTCAGTCATTAGCTTCCCTCCAAATCAAATTGTTCATTATAATGAACTTTGTTTATGTTGATGAATATAATTTATCATTAACTTCGCATCAGGTCAATCCCATTGTATATATCAGAAAAAACAGATGCAAAAAGAGAAGCAGTATAAACCACACTGCTTCCCTTCTACAATCAGACCGTCAATCAAAAAGCTGTCATTTCGAATAATTCCTTAGTGTAATTTCGCATTCTTCCATACCTTCTTTTATAGCCTGAAGCTTTCGAATCGTTGCTCCATCATAGAAGCCATAAGATAAGCCATCAGCTCCACCGAGTGCAACCGTTTTTATTCCTTTCTTGATTAATTCAGGTGTTGCCTTAGCTCGAGGTGCGATACAATCAATGATAGGCTTGTCTTCACCAATCTGGCGTCTTACATTGGATAACCATTTCTCTTTATTTAATACCTTTTCCTCATCACCTGTCTGTTCAGCATAGTCCATGATGCGGATAGAATCTACATACTTACCTATCTGCGTTAGATCCTGTCCAATAAATTCGGCTTCCGGCCAACAGGTGTTGAAGCGGAAGTCAACCTTTGGATTGGCTGTATGAATGGCTTCCGATAATTCCTTAAAGTATCTTGTAGTCGATTCCGTGCGGAATTTCAACCATTGATAAAGCTCAGGACGCTCTATTAAGAACATAACAGCTGATGAATCACCTCTTTGTAATGTCAGCCAATCTTCATTCGATTGTAAGGTTGCCCTATTCATTATATCTGCATAATGTCGTACCGTATCTCTGATTAGATCCCAATCCAATCCTGCTTTGCGTGCCTCCCTCTCACAGTTATTACAGAAGCAGCCACCTAGTGTGACACCCAGACAAGGATGAATACCAAGCTTACCTTGATTATACAGGAAGGAGCAGGTCTGTATCATATCTATATCGTAATGAGTGACAAGGTCAGTAGCTATCGCGCACATGTATGCCCTGGCATCTGGACTGTTCCAGCAAAGCTGTTGATTAGTGAAATGTCTATGATCGGGTGCATTTCCATATATATCACGCTGAATACAATCCGAGAATTCTCCGGCTCCCCTCACAGAGTCGAGTGGTGTATGCGATATCTCTGCTCCAGGACTCATTCCGCGTTTGCGAAGTGCCTTTGTAAAGATCTCCAACCAATCTGTTCCTTTGAGGAATTCGCGATCACTTGGCAAGGGCTTGATTCTTGAATTCTTGTAGGATTCGGGATGAATGGTAAAGTAGCTTCGGCTGTCTTCCGCAAGATAACGTTTGCGTATTGGATTATGATGGTAGTAATTATCATGAAGCGGACGTTTTTCATGATGCATGACTGCGAGCATATAAGCCGCATTGTTGCCCGCATGATTTTGTAGATTATCTAAGACGTTCTCAATTCCTTCGTCATGCATATCCCATGGATATATACCCGTCGTCAATTCTTTCCAATACATATAATTCCCTCCTGTTAAATGCTGTTATTTTCAATCATTTTTTGCTTAAACTTCGTTGGTGATAACCCATGAAATTTTTTGAATACCTTGCAAAAGTAATAATAATCGTTATAGCCTGTCATCCGACTAATGATGTCAGCCGTATGCTGATCTGATTGAATGAGCTCCGCAGCTAATTCCATTCGAAGCTTTGTGACATAGTCACTAAACGTATATCCTGTAACTTTTCTGAATAGCTCACTGCAATAGCTCATGTTAAGAAAGTGATTTTCTGCAAGCTCTCGTAATGATAAATCCTGATTAAAGTTCAAAGTCACAAACTCTAGTAAAGCTATAAAATTTGTATTGTAGTTATTCGGTCTGGCCTCGTCTTGCTCGGAATAATTGCATATATTCCTTAGCAACTCCTTAAGATGCTCACACATCACATGTAGATTCTGGAACCTATTAAGTATTTCCTTGTGATCGAAGAAATCAAATTTAGTCATAGGAGAATCACCATCTAGTCGTTTGCTAATCAAGATAGCTAGTTGATTCCATAGAATAGTAACATGATAAATTCCCAAATCTCCACTTTCAAAAATGCCGGGAATGCTGTCCATTAATGAACTAATCTCGTCAAAATTTTTAATCATCAACAACTTTTCTGTTTTCATTACTACGTTCTCAAGCTCAGTATTTCGATTAGAATTAAATCTTATCATTCCTGAACTTCCATTAATAAAAGCATTGGAGGCTGCCATAGCTGCTTCTCTAATGAGACTTACTAAATTATCGGCATTATTCGAAACATTGCTTAGTCCAATACTAAGCTTACTATGCTGAGACCATTTATCCATGATCGCTGACACTTCATCCCCGAGTGATAAAGCACCACTAACTATGAACGTTATATTCCCATTCTCAAGCTTGAATTTATAAGAATTCAGTTTTTTCATATCGCAGGATAGCTCACCTTGATCCCGACTATCGCATCCACACAAGGTAATTACCTGCCAGTACGCTCCTAAGGGTACATAATGATTTTTTTTTAATAGTTCTAGCGGATTACTCATACCTCTAGTTATTTCTTTATACATATTCACACTACGCTCAATTTCTTTCTGCTCTAGCCGGATCTTCAGCTTTTGGAGCAAAGGCATGCTGATTTCAGGATCGATTGGCTTAAGATGATAGTCAAAAGCTCCAAATCGCAGGGCTTCTTGTGCATATTCAAATTCAGCAAACCCACTCATGATTACAAATTCACTACTCATTCCAGCTTGCCTAGACATATTCAGCAATTCAATGCCGGTTATCTCCGGCATTCTAATGTCAGTAAAAACCACGTCTGGGTTTTTACTGCATATGATGTCGAAGGCTTCTGAGGCATCAGTTACCTGATCAATTACATAGAAGCCCATACTATCCCAATCAAACAGCATTCGTAATCCATCTAAAGACCAATACTCATCATCAACCAATAATACGCTATACATAAACCCCTCCTTCTGAACACAGCAGAAGGTCCGACAGCAATTATATTCTAATTTCGATTCCGGCTTCCTGCATGCCCTGTTTCACTGCATCAAGAAGTTCCATTGTCGCTCCGTCATAATGACCTAGTGATAAGCCATCGATACCAAGCGTACTTAGAATTTTAATGCTTTCACGGACTAGCTCCGGCGTTGCGTTCGGTCGTGGTGCAAATGCTGCAATCAGGTTTTTATCATAACCAATCCCTCGTCTTATTTTTAGCAATGTATTCTTCTTCCTCTTAAACCTGTCAGGAGCCCCATGCTGTTCTGAATAATCTGAATCTCTAACTGAATCCAGGTAATCCTTTACAGCAGCAAAATCTAATCCGGCAAGCTCAGGATATTTAAGGTAATTGTTATATCTGAAATCAACTTTTTTATTAGCGGACTTAATGGAGATATTAATTTCTTTGAACAATTCAGCAATTGAATTCATACGGAATTCCAAAAATTGATACAAGGATGGATATTCTAGAAGTAAACCAGTTTCCAGCAAATCACTTCCCATTAGAAGGTGGTTATCCATCACGGAATCAAGATTGTGGTAAGCGGTCGCATAAACCAATTGCTCTAGCCCCTTTAGGTCATTCACTATCTTATCCCAGTCATAACCCGTATCAATCGCTTTTTTCCTGCAATGATTACAGAAGCATCCACCTTTAACTACCCCGAGTAATGCACCAACCTTATTCTCAGGATCATTCTCCATGAACCAAGGGGCCTTTACTGGTTCGCCAGTTGCAAATAGCATCATGCACGTTTGAATAAAATCTATGTCATGATTCTTCACAGTATCATAGAAGATCGCTTTCATATATTCCTTTACATCATCGTTATTACAGCAATAATGCCTTTCAATAATATCACCATGTATATTCTTCTGCAGCACATCAGGGAAGTCTCTCTTTGCTACTTCGCAGTCAAAGAAGGTATGTGATATTTCGGCACCTGTTTTTAAGTTGTTTTTCCTGCCATATACAGTAAGCTCATCTAACCAATCCTTTTCCTGTAGGAATCCTCTAGTTGTATACAGAGGCTTTAAAGGCGTATTCTTGAAGTTATTCTCGTCCATTCGATAATATATACGACTGTCTTCAGGTAGATAAAATTTTCTTTTCGTGTTATGGGGATAGAATAAGTTTGTTAATGGTCTTTTTTCCTTATGCATGATCCCTACTAGATAGACACTGTTGACTAGGCTACGTTGGACAACATTGTCTACACAGGTCTCTACTCCCTCATCGGCTAAGTCCCATGGGTATAGGCTTGCTGCAACTTCTTTGATAAACATTATACATCTCTCCTAATTATGAGTTCTTTATAGTATTTGAAAAATGACGGTACAGTCACATCGGCACCTGTACCACAACTCCTGTTATTCTCCGAAGAACTCTTCATAGCTCTTTGCAAACTCTGAGAAGGAGGCAATAATATCCGGATTCTCAACTAATTTCTGCTGATATGATCTGAACTCTTCCATAGTAATGGCTCCAGAGATCGCTCTCGCCTCTATGGATTCAAACTCATCCTGAATCTTAGACCATTCTTTGGTCCAAGCATCAGACTGCAATACTCTAAAAATATCAACTTTGCCTTCAATTTTATAAAGTTCCTTCATTTCCTCTCTAGTCTGAAGATTATAGTCCATCGGTGCTAAAGGACTGTCCACCTTTGCAAACTCATTGGTAGCGAATATGAAAGGAGCATTGAACGAGTTATTCACTTCCTTCTTTCCTTCTTCGGTAAGAGAAGGGAACCCATCCACGATCGTATAATGAACACCTTCAATACCAAAATTCACGAAATTATAGTTTTCTTCAGCTGATGTTGCATCAAAGAATTTTAATATTCTCAGCATTTTCTCTTCATCCACCTTTTTTGAGATGGCCATCCCGCCAAAGTATCCTAAATCATAAATATGAGCATAACCTTTAGGTCCCTTTATGTGCGGAATTAAGGTGACGTCAGCCGCAGGATCTGATTTGGCAGTTTCCTCCTCCATACGGAACTTATGCCAAGAATTTTTGACAAAGGTGGCTGAACGCCCCGTCATGAACATTTCCTCCTGCTGCGTGCCGGTAAATAATGCGAATTCATCGGCGATAGCTCCCGCTTCATAGAGCTCTCGCATATATTCTACATAGTCTGCATAATTAGAAGTAAGATTCATATGGATTATGCCCCCATTGCTGTCACGAACGGGATCGCTTGTGCCAAATGCCGCTGCGAAATATCCAGGATTTGGAACGACACCAATTGTATCTATCTTGCCGTTTCCATCAGGATCACTCTTAGCAATAACTTTCATAACTTCGGCAAACTCTTCCATCGTAGTCGGTACTTCTAGCTTCAAAGTGTCAAGCCAATCTTGTCTGATGAACAAAGCAGAATCGAGATTACCGCGTGTCCTTGGGATAAAATAGTTCTTTCCTTCAACCTTACTTAAAATCCATGCACTCGGATTAAGTTTCTTGAAGTTTGGATAGTTACTAAAATCACCAAGAGCCTCTGTCAAGTCCCAGAATGCACCAGCATTGGCCGCTCTCAGATTACTAGGGGCAGTGGTGTTGGTAATCTGCATAACGTCAGGTATATCTCCAGAAGCTAGGACAAGATCCAGCTTTTCCTGATAATTATCTTGAGGTGACCAGTTAACCGTGTAATCCACATTAAACTTTTCCTCCATCGTTTTCCAAAAAACACTATCCTTGGCAGGTGCATTAGCAAAAAGGTTAGCTATCCCTGTGAAAACCAACGGATCCTCCGAAGCAACTTTTTTAGTCGAATTAATAGAGTCTTGAGTTTTCTCTATATTTTCTAAAGAGTTGTCTGGATCGTTTGTTGATGAGCAAGCTGCTAATAGCACTGAAACTATAACAAGAATGCATAACGTGTATATCAATCCTTTGATTTTTTTATTCATTGGTAAACCTCCCTCAATTTTTAGCCCTTAATAGAACCTAGCATGACACCCTTAATAAAATATCTTTGTACAAATGGATAGACAGCCATGATCGGCGCCATAGCTAATACTACTGTGGCCATACGTACTGTCTCAGAAGGTAGATTGAGTAAATCCGCTAAACCTGTATCCCCTGCACCCGAGGTAGATGCATCTATAAGAAGCGATTTCACATACACTTGGAGGGTTTGTTTATCAGCATCATTCATATAAATGAGTGCTGTAAAATAAGTGTTCCAATGAAAAACCGCAAAGAATAGAGTTAGGGTAGCAATAGAAGCTTTAGAAAGCGGCATAATAATTCGAAAGAAAATCCCTATCTCATTGCAGCCGTCAATCTTGGCAGACTCCTCAAGCTCAACAGGTAAGGAATCAATAAAGCTCTTGGCAATAATTAGCATCCATGAATTGGTCAGTGCAGGGAGGATTAGAGCCCAATAGCTGTTCATTAAACCAAGATTTTTAACAAGAAGGTAATTAGGCACGATACCTGCACTGAACAATAGGGTAAAGATTACGATGCCCATGACCAAGCCCCTGTGTGGCAATTCTTTCTTGGTCAGTCCATAAGCCATGGTGAAGGTAAAAGCTATATTCAAAGCTGTCCCCACAATAGTGATAATGATAGTGTTCTTAATCGCGTTGATGAAACTCGGCGTAGAAAGGATGTAAGAATAAGATGAAAACGAAAATTTTTCTGGTATGAGGTACAGCTTATATGGGACATATACGGATGGATCCGTTAACGAAATACTGAAGACATAAATAAATGGAGCCACTGAAATTAATGAGATTAGACTGACGATGACGTAAATAAAAATATCAGCTATTGTAATACGCTTACTTTGCACATCCTCACCTCCTCTGCCCAAGTCATATATATTTATCCGCGATAACACGATCAATATATACCGCTATGTCCAAGCTTCTTGACGATGTGATTGGAGATCATTACCATGATGAGACCTCCAATACCCTTGAATATACCAACGGTTATAGCAATACTAAAATTACCTTGATTGATCCCCTGCCTATAAGCATAAGTATCGAATACTTCAGCAACATTCCGTACGAATGGGTTTCCCATTAGCAGCACTTGCTCAAAGCCGACATCCATTATATTCCCTATTCTTAGTATGAACAGCACAATGACGGTAGGAAGAATGGAAGGAACGGTAACATTCATTAGCTTTTGAAACCGGCTTGCACCGTCAATCGTTGCTGCTTCATATTGAACAGGGTCGATTTGGCTAATTGCAGCTAAGAATAATATCGTCCCCCATCCAATTTCCTTCCAAGTATTCTGTGCAAGAATGACCCACCAGAACAGCTTCGGATCTGAGAGAAAGGATATTGTCTCTCCACCACCATTAACAATCACCTTATTTACAAGTCCAATATCTGAAGAAAGCATGAAAAAAGTGATTCCCGATATAACTACCCACGATAAAAAGTGAGGCATATAAACGATCGACTGAGTTAATCGTTTAAACTTCGCTGATCGAATTTCACTAAGTAACAAAGCGAGAATTACCGGTGCTGGAAAATATAGCAATAAATCCATTAAGCTGATAACCAAAGTATTGCGAAACATAATGTAAAAAAATTGATTCGAAAAAAAGTCTATAAAATTCTGAAGCCCTACCCATTCGCTTTTCAGCAAACCAACATATGGATTATAATCCTTAAAAGCAAATATCAACCCCCACATCGGCGCTATTTTGAAAATAAGGAAAAAAATGAAACCCGGCAGAATCAGAGGATATACATAACGATATTTATGATATAGCCTTTTCTGCTTTCGCCATCTTTCCCATAATGTTGGTTTGATATTTTCGTTGAATGTAGTGGGAAATTGCATCGATTTATTCCACCCCCTCTTTTGTAAGCGCTTTATAAAAGAATACCGTAGAAGCTGGAATCAAGGAATGTGATATCATCGGAATAATTGGATTATTATTGGTTCTTATGTTCTATTGGTAATGAAATATTAATCTCAGTTCCCTCACGCTGAATACTATTAACGGAAAGTCCGTACTGTACGCCATATAACAATTTGATTCGTCGGTCTATATTAATGATCCCTATACCTTTATTATCCACATCAAATATAGTGTCTTCTTCCAATGGATCCCGCGCGTTTAACTTGGTGCTTAGCTGATTTAATAGCTCAGGGGACATACCGTTACCGTCATCCTTGACACTAAATATTAAAGTGTTGTTCATGGTATCTCCACTTATAATTAGAGTTCCCTTTCCTTTTTTCTGCTCAAGTCCATGGAATACAGCATTTTCAATAATTGGCTGCAAAATCATCTTTGGAATCAAGTAATCCATAATCGATTGCTCCACCTCGTAAATAATGGTAAATCGATTTCTCTGTCTAATTTGGATGATTCTTATGTAATCTTTAATACATTCAATTTCATCGCGAACCTCGACCTTATTACTTTCCTTGATACTATATCTGAATATCTTAGCCATTGAGGTTGTTATCTGAAAAATCTCAGTTACATCTCTTGATAAGGCTATACTACGTATACAATCCAATGTATTGTATAGAAAATGGGGGTTAACCTGACTTTGTAAAGCTGAAAACTGTGCATTCTTTTTAGCAAGCTCTGCCTTGTGAAGCTCCTTTTGGGATGATACAACCTTATTGGTCATATCATCAATGTTGTCGAGCATTTTATTCATTACTCTTGCTAGAATACTTAATTCATTTCGATTATTGATAACCAATCTACGTGTGTTGTAATTATTTCCCAATGCATTCATAAACCTTGTCATTCTGGTAATCGGAGCCGTGATGCTTTTGTTAATTATAAATCCAAAGCCTAACAAGATCACAATAACAACTGTTCCCATCAGAACTGAGAATCTTTTTAACGAACTCAGATCATTATTAATCTCAATATTAGGCGTAAAACCGATCACTCTCCAGTTTAGATAACTGACTAATCTTTGATAAGCCAATGAATTATTAGTGTCATTAAACTGTTCATCCATTGTTCCCTCTTGTCGCTTATTCTCGAAATCATTCAGCCACATCAAATAATGAGGATCAAGGTCCTTGCGGTTGGTTGCAATGATATTATCCTTGGCATCAAGGATTAAGAACACTGACCGATTATGAGGCTGTATGTTGGATACTGTATCAATAAATGTATTTACGTTATAAATCAATACGGTGAAAAACTCTTTGTTTTCAATTGATGAGCTGTAAGACTTTGTTACATAAATGTAAAAAGGTAGGCCGCTCTCATGTCCGTCTAACAACAGATGAGTGGGCTGATCAATTTGTATGCTTCCATCTATATAGAGCTCCTTTATTTTTTTTAAAACCCAGAAGTTCTCAATTTTAGTCGCACCAATATTAATCAAATCTAAATCTGAGATGATCACATCACTAATGCTCTTATTTGATAGTTTTATTGATTCAATCATAATCTGAATACTCTTACTATACTTGAGCTGCTCACCCATATCCTTAGTATTAATAAATTGGAAGGTCACATCATTAAAGGAAGTAATGTTAGCGATGTTGTTCATCTCAGTTGAAAATGATAGCGCTTTCAATTCTAATTGATTTGTAGTGTCGATTAGAAATTCCGTGTAATTACTTCGATTAATTTGATTAAACCAATTCAAGAAAATGATCTGCAGTAAAATAATAACACCAATAGATATGAATATGAGAATTAGCAATTGAGATTTAATCCTTATGTTTCCTACCATCTTAAATATAATTACATCCACCCTCTACAATCTTTTGTATGGAGGTTATTTTATCAATTATTGAATAACCAAGTCAATTCTACAGAGGGTAAGAAGTCACTTTCTTATGAATGCAAACATACTACTATAACCTCTAGTTTATTATCTTCCCATTTCGTGATTGGTAGTATGTCAGGACCACGCTTCCTGAGAAGGACAGGTATAAAGAAGGCTCTCCCTTTAGGTATTTATAAGAACAGCCTCTCATGGAATAGGAACAGCTAAAGTCATTCATGAATCAGATTATGCAGGTGGTGCCAGCGCATTAGCGATGGCACTCACTGGAATTATTACATCTATATCAGTCATCCCAATTATGTGGTGGTTCAATTAGCAGGATAAGTAAACGTATATTCCCCAGATCCCAATTGAAGAACAACCGACCCTGGCGCCTGCTCTTGCTTAATGACCCCAGCAACATCAGCTAGGAAAGCACCGCTTTCCTTTACCTTCCCCAGAATAGCGGCAGGCAGCTCTACAGTTGCTGTAGTATTAGGTGGAATCATGACCGATACTTCAGTATTACCCAGCTCACCCAATTTCCACCCACTCTTAATCATACCGTACATCGATTCATGTGAAGTACGAGCATAGCTTAGACCAGATTGCATATTTGGCTTAATACGAATGTGCTTATAGCCCGGCTGCTCCTCATCGGTATTCAAGCCGGCAACCTCCTGATACAACCAATCTCCTATCGCACCATATGCGTAATGATTGAAGGAATTCATATTCTCACTCCAGAATGAACCATCGGGTTTAATGCCATCCCAATGCTCCCAAATCGTTGTTGCACCTTTACTTACGGAGTATAACCAGGAAGGGTACTCCTCCTGTTGTATTAGCTTGACTGCAATATCGTGATAACCGTTGCTCGATAACACATGGCAGAGATAAGGCGTACCCACAAACCCAGTAGTCAAGTGGTACTTATTCTCTTTCACATATTCTGCCAGCATACCTGCTATTCGCTTTCGTGCTGTTTCATCAACCAAGTCGAACATAAGCGCCAATACATTTCCTGTTTGGGTTGGAGCGGCTAATCGCCCATTGGGAGTAATGAATTCTTGGTTGAAGTTAACAATAATTTGCTCCAGCAGCTCACCATACTTGCTTACATCCTCGTGCTTACCTAAGACGGCAGCGGTTTTCTTCAATAGAGATGTAGAATATGCGAAGAAGGCTGTCGCGATTAAATCCTTAGGAGTTGCTCCAACATAGCTATTCTCCTTCGCATCAAGCCCTAACCAATCACCGAAGTGAAAGCCCGTATTCCATAGATACTCATTGTCACCCTGCACTCGGATATATTCGACCCAAGCTTTCATACTATCGTACTGCGCTTCTAATATTCGCTTATCTCCATAGCTCAGATAGATGTTCCATGGACAGATAACAGCCGCATCCCCCCATGCCGCAGATGAATAATCATTCTCACCAAGAACTTGTGGTACAACAAAGGGAACACCACCGCTTTCCAATTGATCTGCGCTCAGATCCTTTAACCATTTCCCGAAGAACGGGGCAACATTATAATTATAAGCTGCCGTCCTAACGAAAACCTGTGCATCCCCTGTCCAGCCTAATCGTTCATCTCGCTGTGGACAATCGGTTGGAACATCGAGGAAATTCCCCTTCTGACCCCAAATTATATTATGCTGTAGCTGATTAATCATTGGATGCGAGCATTCGAATGATCCGATTAGCTCCATGTCCGTATGGATCACTTTGCCAACAAAGCGATCTAATTGTAACGATTCAGGATATCCTTCTACCTTCACATAGCGGAAGCCTTGGAATGAGAATGATGGCTCGAAGCTTTCCACCCCTTCTCCCTTCGTAATGAAGGTATTGACTTGTTTAGCACTGCGTAGATTGGCTGTATAGAAATTCCCATCCTGATCTAATACCTCCGCATGGTGCAGCTCAATTTGAGTTCCTGCCACTGCTTCAACGCTAAACTTCACCCAGCCTACCATATTCTGTCCCATATCAATTACCACTTCACCGGCAGGTGTGATCATTAGTTCAACAGGAGTAATCTCTTCCACAATGCGCGTCGGTTCATTCTCTTGAGCGACGATGATGTTCTTGGTATGATCAAGCACTTCTACTCCATACCAGTCTGACGTGTCGAATGTGCTGTTGCTCCAGCCAACCTGCTCCATTCGAGCGTCATAATGCTCGCCATGATAAAGCTCCGACATACGAATCGCTCCTATTGACGATTGCCATGATGAATCGGTCTTTATTGTTACCTCTGTTCCATCCATATAACGAATCACCATCTGTAGAAGACCAGCCCGTTGGTTTCCGTAAATATTCTTTCGACCATTCCACCCAAGATGTCCTTTGTACCAGCCATTCGCAAGTGACATGCCAATGGTATTGGCTCCCTTCTGCAGCAGCCCAGTTACATCATAAGTTTGATATTGCAGCCTATGAGCATAGCTAGTCCATCCCGGTGTGAATAGCATGTCCCCCACTCGGCAGCCATTCAGCTCCAGTTCATATATGCCAAGGCTAGTTGCATAAACTCTAGCACTTTGAATACCACCATCTACCTCGAATGATTTACGCATAAGGAATGCAGGCTCTGAATGGGGATCAATGTGCACCGCACTTGGAGTAATCCAATCAGCTATCCAGTCACCTGTGTCCATTAAACCCATTTCCCAGAATGCACCTTCACTCCATTCTGACTTCAATCCGTGCTGGTTCCATATCATCACCCGATAATAATATCTCGTGCTGGATTGCAGCTCTTCACCTTCATAAACCAGATGAACAGATTGGTCCGAATCAACCTTTCCCGAATCCCACACCAACTCCTGAAAGCTCGCATCACCCTTAGAAACCTGAATATGATAAGCAGCTTGTTGGAAATTCCTCTCGGCTGAGACAATCTGCCAGCTGAATCTCGGTTTCGGCAAATTCAATCCTATCGGATTCTCTCTGTATTCACATCTCATCTTCCTTATTTGCAAGTCTGTCATTAATGAACACTCCTCTACTCACATTTGAATTCTTCCTGAGCTTATTGTAATATGAGAGCACATATCATTTAGGGTATGATCACGACAATATTATAGGGGTATTCAGACTTATAATTCCTACAAATCTAATTTACATTTAGGAGGAACTTCTATGTCCATTCATCGAACCGTAGAGCTCTTCAGAGCGGAGGATTTGTTCCAAGCTAGTCTTCCCATCTATGTAAATCGGGTACATGAATCCTTCGATACGATCGAGCATCGTCATGATTTTATTGAAATTTGTTATGTCGGCGATGGTTCAGGCACTCATTACATCCAGAATCGAACATTGCCCGTTAAACAAGGTGATATCTTCTTCCTGCCGGTGGGAACACATCATGTATTCCGTCCAATATCGACCAATAAGCGACATACATTAGTTGTGTATAACTGTATATTCCTCCCATCACTCTTAGCTAAACTGTTGAATATCTTTCCCATTAATCAAGACATGCTTCAATTATATTCAGGATCAGAGTGGCTGCAGTTTAGAGACCAGCATGGGGAATTTCATCGATTGTTCCAGAAGCTGCACGATGAGTATACCGCACAGAAAGCATGCTTCGAAGCTGCATTATATACGTGTTTGTTCGAGCTGCTGTTATATATTCATCGACTACAGGATACACATATCACACATCGTCAAGCCAAATTCCCTGGTATAGAGAGTGTCATGCATTCTATTCATAATCATATCGATAAGCCGATTAGCTTGAGCTCTATGGCTAAATTATTAGGCTTAGGCGAGCGGCAATTCCAGCGTGTATTCAAGCGTTATTCGGGCATGACCTTCATTGATTACCTCCAGCACATACGTATTCAAGAAGCTAATCGTTTGATCAGCACTACTGATCGCAGAATTAGTGATATAGCCGGCTCAATAGGTTATCAGGATATGAAATTTTTTAATCGAATATACAAGAAGAAAACTGGCGTTACACCTAGTGAATATCGTAAAAATCATCGCAATTAGAATAACTCACAAAAAAAACTAGAAAAAATGTGCGAAAACTTGTGATTTGGGCTTTCAATTTACGTCGGAGTACGATATACTGAAAGCGCTACCAATTCATTTGTTACATATTTCTAAAGGGGGAAGATGGAATAATGGGGTTAGCAGATAAGAATGTGTATGAGGACTTTGAGATTGACCGGGATATCCTGTTCTTCAAAGTTGGCGCACGTGCTCAAGGCTTAGTTAGCTTCCATGGATCAAACTACAATATAAAGAAACGTATGACCTCCGAACAGCTAAGCACGCTTTTTGCACACACTAATTTTGTTAAAATCAAATCCGACTGCTTCGTCAACATTGGTAAGATCACAGCAATCGAGAACGACAATGTTTACTTCGGGGAGAATAATAACGAGAATAAGCGAATTCATGTCTCTAAGTGGAAGCAGAATCGGCTCAAGAACCTCTGGCAAGTCAATTAGCTGTTCATCATGGAAGAACTACCACCTCATATGTATGAGGAGGTAGTTCTTTTTTTTCTTACGATCAGCATGATTAACATACATCCGAGGAATTCGGTGGCTGTATAATAGTGAGGCCGAGTTAGAGAGTAACCTCACACGTTTAACTCTATAGTTAGCGCTACAGTACCTTGTAAATGTTCTAAATTGGGTTGAAAAGTAACATCTTAGTGATTAATGCTAGCTCCTGCACTATAGCTATTCGATTTCGAATTTAATCCTAAAGTAAAGGTCGAAAATTTCTTCTGCTCGTTAATCTTGCTGTCGTAGTTTTTTCTGTCTTGTTCTATGAGGATAGACACTTCTCAATCAAGGCCATCCGAATGTATAACCCGTTCTGTGCTTGTCTGAAGTAAGCCGCCCGTGGATCAGCATCAACCTCTTCATCAATTTCTCCAGCTCGCGGCAGAGGATGAAGAATAACAGCATCCTTATGCATATGGTCGAGCACCTGCTGATTAATTATATATTGACCTGACGCCTTCTCATATTCCTCAACAGATGGAAATCTTTCCTTCTGTATACGCGTTTGATATATAACATGCGCAACCTGAGCTACTTTGAGCAAGTCACTGGATTCCTCATAAGAAATCCCAAGGTCATCTAAATAATGCTTCACATATGGAGGAATCATCGTATTCTCTGGTGATATGAAGTGCAGATGCACATCCTTGTAATTGGCCAGCATGTAAGCTAATGAATGGACGGTTCGTCCATAAGCTAGATCACCTACCATGGCGATATGTAATCCATCAATACGCCCTAATTCCTTCCGGATGGAATATAGATCCAATAAGGCTTGCGTAGGATGCTCGCCCGCTCCATCACCCGCATTAATTACGGGTACGGTTGCGACAGCAGCTGCACGTTGTGCTGCACCAATGTCGGTATGCCGCATGACAATGAGGTCACTATACCCCGATATGATTCGGATCGTATCCTCTAGCGTCTCACCCTTGATCGTAGAAGAGAATTGCGCAGCATTCTCAGTACCGATAACCCCACCGCCTAAACGGTGCATGGCAGATTCGAACGACAGCCTTGTCCGTGTGCTAGCTTCGAAGAATAGCGTTGTTATGATTTTGTTAGCGAATCGCTTAGAGCCGCCCTGCTTCACAATCTGTTCCATCTCTGCTGCAGAGTTGAATAGCTCCTCTAATGTTTGCTTGTCGAATTGTTTAGCACCTAGAACATGATATAAGGATTCCATTCGCTACCTTCCTCTCACTTTCTACTCTACGAAGAATAGCATATTCCAACAAATTAATGAAGTTCTTCATGAAAAAATTATCGGAAAATATTGTAGCTTTTCTATTACCTCCGACATCTTCCCGACATATTCAGCTACTAAGATAGAGACATGAGAAGGAGCTCACTCATAACAGAAGCTATAGGAGGAAATGAACATGAAGAAAAAATGGTTAGTGGCACTATCAAGTTTATTCATCATCAGTTTAATCGGTGGTGTTGTAGCTGTATCCGCTGCACAAAATTCGGATTTTCCCGGATTTCACATGGGAAACAGCATTGAGCGATCACAAGAGAGGTTAGCTGAATTACAGGCTGATGCTACCGCATTGGGTATATCGACAGAGGGCAAGGATGTTCCTACATTAAGAAAGGAAGTATATGAAGCGAAGACCCTCGCAGAAGCGAAAGCACTAGGTATAACAACAGAAGGAATCGCTATTAAAGATTTACGAGCTGAGATTCGCGAAGCAAGAACGCTAGCAAAAGCCGCAGAGCTAGGTGTTGCTACCGAAGGCAAAGACATTGATGCGTTACACGAAGAGATTCGCGACTTAGAACGAGCAGCAGCAGAAGCCAAGGTTCTGAAGGCTGCGACCGATCTCGGAATTACTACTGACAATAAAACGCATCGGCAGCTAGTACTAGAAATCAAAGAGAAATTTCCTACAGAATTTGATGCGCTAGGGCTGAACGGTCCAGGCCCTGGAGGTTTCGGCGGCCATGGTAGTAGAGGCGGTTTCTGCGGTCAAGGCAATATCAACGATTCAGAAAGCTTCAGAGGCCAAGGTGTTAAAGCTGGTAGAGGCGGGCGAGGCGGGCCAAACAATTATGCACCAGTCGAATCAGTCCAAGCTCCCTCAGCTTGATCAGCTGACCCATACAGAGCAATCAGCATAATTATAGGCTGTCCCAAAAGTCAGTTGACTATTGGGATAGCCTCTTATGATAGAATGGTAGTATCTATAAAGTATCAGATATTCCTAATAATCTCAGGAGACACTTATGATAAAAACGATATTAGTTGTAGAAGATGAACCAGCGATATCCAGAGTGCTTAAAGCTTACTTGGAGCGAAGCGGTTACCACGTTGAACAAGCTTTCGATGGCAATGAAGCGATATTCAAATTCGATCAGGTGCGACCCCATCTCGTATTATTGGATGTTATGCTCCCCGGTCGTAGCGGGTGGGACATTCTGCAGGATATCCGCAAGAAGGGCTCTTGCCCCGTCATTATGCTAACTGCGCTTGATGATATCAATCATAAGCTGAATGGCTTCCGTGAAGGCGCAGACGACTATATTGCAAAGCCATTTATCAATGATGAGGTTATTGCGAGAGTTGGCGCTATTCTTCGACGTCCCTCTCAAGTAATGGAAGAACACACATTCAAGGTATTCGGCAGTCTTCACATTGATTTCAGAGCACATCAAGTTCGACTTTATGGTGCAACTGTTGACCTAAACCCTCGTGACCTAGCCTTGGTATTATTCCTTGCTCAGAATCCTAATCAAACCTTTACCAGAGAGCAGCTGCTCGATCAAGTGTGGGGTCTAGATTATGATGGTAGTGATCGTGCTGTAGATCTAGCTGTCAAACGAGTGCGTCATTCTCTAAGAAACTGGCGATTAGACGAGGGTGAGATTAAAACTTTACGAGGATTGGGGTATCAATTCAGTGTCAATAAACCCAACTAAACGATCAACATTACTGCGCTATTGGACAACCCGCTATTTGCTAATCCTATTCATTGGTTTAGTTCTAATTGGACTCATATCCACACTCTGGGTAAGGCAAATTTCTGTAAATAATCAAATAGACGCCATCGCAATACTTGCTGAGGATGTGGCCGAGCAGATAGCAGCAACTCAACTAAGTCGTCCAATGAATCAGCATATTCGTCAATTTGCAGATCAAAGACTGCAACGGATGAAGCTAGGTCACCCCGTACCTTTCTATGTTACTAATTTAGAAGATCAACTCATATTCTCAAGTGAATCTATTCATATGCGCAATATCTATTCTGATTCATTAATGAATCCTTCCGAGAATACGAGCAAATTCACAATGAAAAGCGGTGAACGAGCTTTATTAGTTAGTCGCCCCATTATTGTGAATGACGTTGTATATGGCTGGGTGCACTTTGCCAATCCCCAACCTGATTTGTTCCGTCTTAACAAAGAATCAATGTTGCTGCTCACTATGCTAGGTACCTTTGCTGCGATCGGTTGGGCAACCATTTACTTCTTAACAAGTAGACTCGCGAAGCCAATCAAGCAAGTATCCGATGCAGCCTTACAAATTCGCGAAGGTAATTATTCCTTACAGCTTCCTACGGATTTGAAGGAACAGGAGCTATATACCTTAGTAGAATCCTTTCATGATATGTCTGATCGACTACAGCACTTAGAACAGCTTCGTACGGATTTGCTCGCAGGAGTAACTCATGAGCTGAAGACACCTGTAACCTCGATTAGCAGTTTATTACAAGCGGTTCGGGATGGTGTCGTTACAGGTCAAGAAACAGAGGAATATATTGATTTTTCCTTGAAGGAAGCCAATAGATTGAAGAACATGGTAGCTGACTTATTAGATTATAATGCATTTGTGACGGGGGCTGTCCGAATACGGGCTGAAGTGGTTCAGCTTAATTCACTCCTCGCAGAAATTACACATCAATGGAAGCTTGTTCACGATGACTCAGATGTCCGTATTCATTCGGATATCCCAACAGAGCTCATCTGGGCCAACATAGATCCACTCCGCATTCAACAGATCATAGATAATATATTGAACAATGCTTATCAGGCTATAGAAGCAGCCAGAAAGACGAATTCCTTCACAACACAAGGACATATCCATGTATCGCTTAAGCATTCGAACAATGAGCACATTATGATTACCATATCCGATAATGGACCCGGGATACCCATGAATGAGCAGCCGCTCATATTCGAGCGCTTCTTCCGTGGTGAGAACAAGAAGCATCATATTAGAGGACTTGGTTTAGGACTATCCTTTTGTAGAATGGCAGCAAGAGCAATGAACGGTGAATTAACATTACAACAAAGCTCTGCGGAAGGCTCCACCTTCATTCTCACACTACCTAAGCTTCCAGAGTAATAATGGAGGAGCTATACCCTAAGTCTAATTCGACTTTGTGCAGCCCCTCCATTATTAATTCAGTCATATATAAGAATTCACAGCTCTTTTGTTAGCCTAAGAACGACCTCTACCTAATCCCGAGCCTCCGCGACGATCAAATCCCGGCTTCTTGGTAGTAGAGGAGCTCCTCGCTGATGCTCCTCTGGGTTTTCTATCGCCCGAAGCGCTTGATGATGCTGTACCTCTATAGGGAGCATCCTTCCCTCTTGCTCCAGTGCCTCTTGCACCAGATGCACCTTCTGCGTTTCTTGAAGTAAAGCCGGTATCTCTCAGGCTTCCTTCCGCTCTTGCACCCCTCGCATCTGTGCTCCTTGATGTAGGTGCTGTACCACGGGTTGCACCGTCGTAACTCCCTCGAGCAGCGCTACTACTTGCGACACGCCCGCGAACCGCTCCAGATTTCCCGCGCTCTGCACCGCGTTCTCCTCGCTCTGTACCTGGTTTCCCACGCTCCGCACCGCGTTCAGTACCACGCGCTGTTCTGCTATCCGTTCCACGTTCAGAGCCACGTCCCACGGCACCCGCTCCACGATCTGACCCTCGTTCACGCTCACGCCCTCGACCGGCTGATCTGCCCGTGAATTCTCTGCCACGAGCTTTACCACCTTTTCTATCTCGACTGCCCTCACCCTGTTCATTGTTATTCGAATTAGATGTTTTGTACTTCAACACATTCCCAATCCGTTTATCAATCAGCTGTAGGGTCATTCGATCCTTCGTCGTTGCGAAAGTGATCGCCATACCTTCATGGCCTGCACGTCCCGTTCGTCCGATCCGATGAATATAATCTTCACCATCATGTGGAATGTCGTAGTTAAACACATGTGTTACTCCTTCAACATCAAGTCCACGTGCTGCTACGTCTGTTGCTACAAGTATCTGTAGCTTAGCGGCTTTGAATCGCTTCATTACCGCCTCTCGCTTCGCCTGAGATAGATCCCCGTGAAGCTCATCTGCATTAAATCCATTCTCGATTAGTGCCTCAGTCAATTTCTTGGCACGGACCTTCGTTCTGCAGAACACAACAGCTAGATAGGGCTGATATTGTTTAATCATATCGAACAGAACCGTCTGTTTGCCACGATCTGTCGTCTCTATGACAATCTGTTCAATACCTTCAAGTGTAATTCCCTTTCCTTCGATGCGAACATCCTCAGGTCTGATCATATAATTTGCTGCTATCTTGCGGATGGGCTCCGAGATCGTGGCAGAGAATAGCATAGTTTGTCTCTCCCTAGGCACCTCTTGAATAATCTCTTCAACTTCCTTAAAGAAGCCCATATGTAGCATCTGATCAGCTTCATCAAGAACGAGCATCGTAACTCTGGACAATGACATCGTTCCACGTCGCAGGTGATCTAATAATCTACCCGGGGTTCCGACTACAATATGAGCAGCACCCTTAAGCTTATGAATCTGAGCATCCACATCCTGACCACCATAAGCGGCAAGAACACTGGCTCCAACTGCTGGCGCTAGCTTCTTAACCTCGGATGTAATTTGAATAGCCAGCTCTCGAGTAGGTGTGATGATTAATGCTTGAACATGTGGCAGCTCTGTATTGATGATCTCAAGAATGGGCAGCACAAAAGCTAATGTCTTTCCCGTACCCGTCTGGGCTTGAGCAATAACATCTTTACCTGAGAGCAGCAACGGAATTGCAGCATCCTGTACAGGTGTAGCATGAATTAATTGATTCTTCTTCAGCATCAGAACCAAGTCGGAACGAATACCTAGAGCGTTAAAAGTTGTAGCCATGGAAATTTTCCCTCTTCTCAATAATCAAATCTACAGACTTCCGAGTCTGTATTGTAATGTTCAGTATAACAGGTTACTACGAAATAAGAAAAACTTACCTATTCGGAGAAGTTATTCTGGATATTATACCATCGCGAATAAAAGAAAAATCACCACCAAATATTACATTTAGGGGTGATGAATCTTTAATTCAAATCCGTACGGTATACTTTACGCTGTAAGGTCCAAATTTTCTCAGACATTTGGTTTACATCCGTTGACTCCATTGCTTTCTTGAAATCGAACATATTCGCATCAATTACATCCAAGTGGTGAAGGAGCTCAGCTTCTGGAATCATTGGTACTTTCGGGCTACCCCACTCACCTTTATAATGATGACTCAAGATAAGGTGCTGAAGAAGGAGGATCACTTCCTTATCCGCTTTAATATCCCTGCCTATTCGATCAACCATATTAATACCTTGAATGATATGCCCTAACAATTGCCCTTCAATCGAATATTCGGATACGATACCCAATGCATTAGCATTCATCTCTTCTAGCTTTGCCATATCATGAAGAATTACTCCTGCAAATACTAAATCAGTATTGAGAAAGGTGTATATCTCACAGAGCTTTTCCCCACTCCTTAGCATTGTATATATATGATATAACCATCCTCCTCGGATGGAATGATGATTTTTCTGAGCTGCTGGATAGTACATGAGCTTTTCCTTATTATCGAGCAATAACCGCATCACGATCGTTTGAATATCTGTATTCCTTATTCGGTTCGCAAAGCTAACGATCTCCTCATACATAAAAGCTGATTCAAAGGGTGCTGAAGGGACAAAATTCTCGATTTTGCATCCATCAGCCTCAACCGCCACACGCAATTTGTCAATATTGAGCTGAGGCTGACCATTCCATTCCTTAACCACACCACGAGCTTTTATGAGCACATTAGCTTGATACATCTGTTCCGCTTCTGGGGTATGGTCCCAGATTTTTGCATTCATCTCACCTGTCTGATCACATAAGACTAGATCGATATATTTTTTATTCGTACTACCCACCTTACATTCTGCATGCTTGATAAGCAGGAATATATCTGTTGTTTCTCCGACAGAGAGCTCTTTAATCGTCTTCATTCATTCACCTCTTCATTAATAAAACGCAGCAACGTATATCGATTACGAACCGTGTGTGCATGCCTTAACCCCCGCGCAACATCAGCCTTATCGATCGGCATCGCATCAGGTGAGCCTCCAGTTAACGTTAGCATAGCTGATAATTCCTCTGGCTGTGGAATTCCCGCAATTCGTAATTTCAATTCATCCCAATGCTCCATAAGCTTCGATTGCAATTCAGCGTTCTCGGTCATAGGTGAATTAGTATTCATCATAGATGCAACTCGCTCAGCGAATTGATGATATAACCTCGATATCTCAATCGCTGCAAAACCAACCTTCAAGCCATGCAGCTGCTGAGGCTTTCCATGCTGAATGTGCTCCATCTCCCAATAATGGGATAGATGATGCTCTGAGCCAGAGGCTGGATGGGACATTCCGAACTTCAGCATTACGAGCCCCGACTCAATCAGACTATTCATTAGAATCGTTACACCCTCCTCATCACATCGGCTGATGGCGTCGATATTCGCAACACACGCTTCAAGCGCGGATGAAGTTTCAGCAGCTAGCTCGCTATTATACGGTTCACCGGCCATCAGGTGAGAGAATTTCCAATCGAACAGAGAAGTGTACTTTCCTAACATATCTCCGAATCCAGCCGCAGTCAAACGTTTAGGTGCATTCATCAATATCGATGTGTCAGCGAATATCGCTTCCGGTGGAATTGCTTGAACCGTCTGCTTAAAGCCACGAATAATGAGAGGGGCTCCAGCAGAGGTAAATCCATCGACTGACGCTGCAGTCGGAATAGAGATGAACGGCTTCATCATACGACTACCGACAAATCTAACAATGTCGTGTATGGTTCCTGTGCCAACAGCTAATAACACCTCTGTCTTCGCAGAAATTTCTAGCATGCACTGGACGATGGAAGCCTCATCAGCTACGACATCCCCAATAGGATTTGGATGGACTAGAATAACCTGACTGGCAATACCCGCTTCTGTACATTGCTCCTGCACGATCGCTCCGGCTGCTGTGTAGGTGTTCTTATCGGCAATCATGATTACATGCTGGTAAGCTCTTTCCTTCAGATAAGGGACTATTAAATCTATGGCTTTGTTACATACGATATTATGCATGTCGGGCTTGCTCCTTTAGCACCTTCAGGCGTTTCATCACATCATTCTCTCCACGGCCAAAATAGTCATGCAATAGCGTATACTCTTGGTATAGCTTCTCATACACAGCAACATTCTCTGGAATCGGTTTGTATGTTTCCTTACGGACACGCGCCATCTTAAGGGCTGCGTCTACAATGTTATCATATCCACCATTGGCTGATCCAGCGGCGACTGCACCGAACATCGCTGCTCCGAGTGCTGGCGTCTGAGTAGAATCTGCTATCTTGATCTCACGATTCGTTACATCCGCATAAATTTGCATTAGTAAAGCATTACGCTGTGGCAAACCTCCGCAAGCGTATAATTCATCTACTCTCACTCCATTAGAGTGAAACGCATCTACAATTTTCCTAGTTCCATATGCTGTTGCTTCTAATAATGCACGATAAATTTCCTCAGGCTTAGTTAATAATGTACATCCCACCAGCAAGCCTGTTAAATCTGTATCCACGAGAACTGAACGGTTTCCATTCCACCAATCTAACGCAAGCAGGCCTGTCTCTCCGGGATTATAGGCAGCAGCTTGTCTCTCTAGCCATTCATGAACATTAATTCCCTCTTGAGCAGCAGCTTCCTTAACATAAGCTGGAACAGCCTCGTCCACGTACCAACCAAATATATCACCTACAGCAGATTGCCCTGCCTCATAGCCATAATAACCTGGGATAATGCCATCTTCAACAACGCCACACATACCTTCAACGACATGCTCTTGGTCTGCAAGTAGCAGATGACAGATTGATGTCCCCATCGCCATGACTAGTTTACCAGAAGTAACTACACCAACACCTGGAACAGCAGCATGAGCATCTACATTACCAACAGCCACAGCGATTCCAGGAACAAGCCCCATAATCGAAGCCATTTCTTCGGTTAATCCACCGGCCTTTGTACCTAATGGAACAACATCTCCGCGAAGCTTTGTTTCCACTAAATTTTCCAGACGAGGATCAAGCGTCTTTAAGAAAGAGCTGCTTGGATATCCATCCTGCTTGTGCCAAATTGCTTTATAGCCAGCCGTACAGCTGTTCCGTAATATATTCCCTGTCATACGGAAGGTCACCCAATCCGTCGCTTCTAAGAACTGATCCGCCTTCTCGTATATGTCAGGAGCTTCATTCAGAATTTGCCATACCTTAGCTAGCATCCANNCATCCATTCAGAGGAAATCTTCCCGCCATATCGGGGGAGGAACTGTTCTCCACGCTGCTCAGCTACCTCATTCACTCTATTCGCTTCATCCTGCGCAGCATGATGCTTCCATAGCTTCAACCAGCTATGTGGTTGATCCTTGTATTCCGGGAGAAAGCACAGCGGTGTTCCACTCTCGTCAATAGGCAACATTGTACATGCAGTGAAATCGATACCAATACCAATAATATCAGATGGATTAACTCCTGAAGCTTTTATAACCTCTGGAACGGATCTACGTAATACTTCAATATAATCCGCCGGATGCTGCAAGGCCCAGTCGAACTCTAATTCGATGTTCGATTCCGGTAGCTTCTCATCGATGACACCATGCGGATATTGAGTTACGTGTGTAGCAATTTCCTCACCATTAGATAAGTCAACAAGCAGAGCACGACCTGACTGCGTACCGTAATCAACACCAATTGCATATTTTTTCGACATCTGTAAAACCTCCTATAGTATAGAATGATTAGAATCTATGATTGACCATAATAGGCGTTCTTGCCATGCTTGCGCAAATAATGCTTATCCAGCAATGATTGCTCAATTGAAGATACTGCTGGATTTAAAGCAAACGTATGATAGGCAATCTTGGCAACCTCTTCAATAACAACCGCATTATGCACCGCATCGTGGGGATTCTTCCCCCAGCTGAATGGAGCATGACCATGAACCAACACACCTGGTGTGCTAACCGGATCGATCTGACTAAACCTCTCCGCAATAACATGACCTGTCTCAAGCTCATAAGCCCCATTAATCTCAGTATCGCTCAGCTTGCGAGTACATGGAATAT
This sequence comes from Caryophanales bacterium UBA4100, assembly GCA_002383285.1. Classification (GTDB taxonomy): domain Bacteria; phylum Bacillota; class Bacilli; order Paenibacillales; family UBA4045; genus UBA4045. The sequence goes on along the minus strand of DFXU01000040.1, from coordinate 18,223 downwards.
CTCCATAGAAGTAATCGGCATGTGTAGTCCCTAGAGGCGGTATAGCACGACCTGCTTGTGCCCAGCTTGTTGCCCACGGTGAATGGGTATGGACAATGCCACCAATTTGTTCGAACGCTTTATACAAATATAGATGCGTAGGTGTATCGGAAGAAGGCTTCATGTTTCCCTCAATAATCTGCCCTTCTAGATTCACAACGACCATATGTTCAACCAGCATATCATCATAAGGCACCCCACTGGGTTTAATTACGACTAAGCCCGCCTCTCTATCAATTCCACTAACATTGCCCCATGTAAATGTAAGTAATCCATACTTGGGTAATTCAAGATTTGCCTCCAGTACAGCTAATTTCAATGATTCCAACATTGAATATTCCTCCTATTCATTAAATCTTTATCTCTATTATATACTTGTACGTACAAGTAAATCTATTTTTTTTATTTCAACTCCCTCGTCGATTCTCTAATGATTAATTCAGGCTCATACTGCACTACTCCAACAGATTGACTATCAATCTTCCGTTCCTTCATATCCATGAGTGTTTCAGCCGCCTTAATGCCTAACTCTATCTTGGGATGAACAATCGTCGTAAGCTTTACCTCCGTCGCAGTGGCTAAGAATGAGTCGTCAAAGCCAACAATCGATAAATCCTGAGGGACCTGTAAGCCTGCTTCCCTAATGATATCCATCATTCGAACCGCCAACTCATCATTATAGCAGACGAATGCGGTTGGACGATCTGCTCGGCTTAACATGGAGGCCGCCACCTTCAGTGGTTTAACCGATTTTTCCTCTGTAGTATATGTGATTATATCCTCAATGCAGAAAGGTACCTCATATTGTTGATGAGCAGCAATATAACCATTCATTCGATTTAATCCTTGTAAATCATCCGTTTTGAAAAATCCTGCAATATGTCGATGACCACCTAGAATTAGGTATTCAACTGCCTTGAATACACCTTGCTTATCATCTACCTTAATACATGGACAATTCAACTCAGGGTAGCTTTCATTAATCATGATATAAGGAATACCTTGAGCCTCAAGTGCTCGATAGTAGCTTTCATTCGGATTACCCTCAGCGCTTCGTGTAGGTTCAATTATTAATCCGCTTACCGATTGGGCAAGCATCAACTCTAAGCTGTCTCGTTCCTTCGCTTTATCATTATCCGTACTTGCAAGCAGCAGCTGGTAGCCTCTACTGCGTAATGTCGCTTCAGCTCCACGAACAATTAGCGGGAAGATATAATCAGATATATATGTTGTAATTACACCTATTGTTGCTGTTTCGCTCGCTCTTCGGTTATTCATACCTGTACAATATGTGCCCTTACCTTGAATACGATATAGCCATCCTTCTTGCACCATCTCGCCCACTGCTTGTCGAACGGTTTGACGACTCATCGAGAAAACCCTTGATAATTCATGCTCTGAGGGTAGCTGCTCATTAGACTTGAACCGCCCAGCGTAAATCCAAGACTGAATTTCTTTTTTTAGCTGAATATATTTGGGCACATTAGGCTCAATCATTCCGTCACCTCGACACATTCATTGTTCTTCACTCGTATTGACCATATGTGCTGCCACCTGCGTTAACCTCTCATAGAAATAGTCCTTCGCAGGACCAACAAGTCCAATCTCATTCATTGCTTCACTCATACACTTCAACCAAGCTTTCGCTCTTATAGGAGTGATCTCAAAGGGAAGATGGCGGTATCGCATCTGAGGATGACCGAATTCATCGGAATATAAAGGAGCTCCTCCGAGAAACTGTGTTAAGAACATAAACTGTTTGCGTTTGATCTCGTCAATGCCATTCTGGAACAATGGAGATAAATCCGGGTCCTTTATGACACGGGGGTAGAAAGCTTCAACTAGCTTCTTTACAGTAATTTCGCCACCAAGAGCATCATATAATGTCGCTGATTCTGAATCCAATTCTTGTACCCCTCTCTAAGCTAATCCAAAATAAAACATTCATGCATATGACAAGGAACAACCGAATTAGTCGATACGGTTGTTCCAGTATTATTAAGCTATATTAAAAGTACATGAGTCGATGATTTATTGCAACATTTGTTGAATCCATTGGTAATAATATGTAAACGATACAATTAGATGTCCTTATGAGCAATAAAACCTGTTACAATACCCCCAACAATTATAGTAATCAGAGATAACACAAAGGTTTCCATAGCTATGAGAAATCCTCCCATAGCTATGATCATGAAATCTATAATCATTATAATCAATCCCACATTCAGCAATGTTAGCTTCGAGATGTATTGCGCTAACAAATCTGTTCCCCCTGTACTTATGCCAAATCTAAGCATTATCCCAATTCCCATACCTATTCCGACCCCGCCTAATATTGCACTCATTATCGCCGATAGTTCAATATAATATAGGAAGTAATATTGCAGGGGCTCAAGAAAGCTAATAGACATGGAAGAGAGAATGAGACCATAAATGCTGCTTAAGAATAAAGGACGATATTGAAACCATGCTAGGATGAAGATCGGTGCACTGCATAATAGCATAGAGAAACCAACCTCTATCCCCCACAGATATTTCATAATAAGAGCAAGTCCGATAATACCGCCATCAAGTACTTTGAAGGGTATAAGGAAGAAATCCACTCCACACGCAATAAATATGCTACCTAGAACTAGTGCAATCATTTTTAGTGCAACCCGCGACAAGAGGGAATCACCACACCTCCCTTAAACCTGTCTCAAGTATATGCGTTTGGTTGTGGTAATATATCTATAGGTTGACTGATCAGAAACCCCTGAACATAATCACACCCCATTGTTATGAGATATTCCAATTGACGTTCTGATTCTACTCCCTCAGCTACAACCTCTAAACCTAGCTCATGAGACATCGAAATCAGCGCTTGTACAATCACTTTATGTGAATAGTCTGTGTCCAGCTTTTGAATGAAGGATTTATCAATTTTCAGTATATTTATCGGATATTTATTAATATAGGATATTGTGGAATAATCGTCTCCGAAATTATCCAGAGCGATATCAATTCCTAATTCGCGGAATGTATGTAACTTTCTAATCATCATTTTTAATTGTGCCGTATTCATGCTCTCTGTAATCTCAAATCCTAAGTTTGTTGGTGATACTTTCATCTCCTTAAGTATTCGTTTAACGATTCCCACAAAATTTTTCTGCTGCAATTGATTCACCGAAAGATTCAAGTAAATTTTAATTGAAGGAGATCCGTTGACAGTCAGCTGTTTAATCTTTCTACACGCTTGCTTTATGACCCACTCACCCAATTTCACAATCATGCCATTCTTCTCTGCAATAGGAATAAATTCAGACGGCATAATCATACCTAGCTCTGGATGCGCCCATCGTAGTAGCGCCTCATATCGATCATCTAGCCGATTATGAATACCCTTCTGGGACTGATACAACAGCTTAAATTGCTCTTCCTCTATACCCATCTGAATAGATTTTTCTAGTGTAGAGCTTCTAGACGTTCCTAACATGCTCTCAGCTGAATGAAATTGATATTGGTTTCGCAGTTCTTTAGCGCGGTACATAGCTGTGTCTGCTTTTCTGAGCAATACATCTATATCGATGCCATCATCAGGGAATATACTAATTCCAATGCTTGGTGTTATGAAAACCTCATTCTGCTCTAATAAGAAGGGCTGGTTTATTTGTTTGAGTATTAGATTGGCAACCTTTATCGTATCCTTCGCATCTTGTATATCCGATAAAATCATAGTAAATTCATCTCCACCAACTCTAGCAAGCGTATCACTCTTGCGAATACAATTGCTCAGCCTGCTAGCCACTTCTTGAAGCAGGAGGTCCCCAATCGCATGTCCGAACGAATCATTCACACATTTAAATCGATCCAAGTCGATGAAGAGCACGGCCACTTTATTGTTATATCGTTCAGCCCTATTCATCGCTTCATGCAAGCGATCCATGAATAATAAGCGATTAGGCAGTCCGGTTAACGCATCAGAATGAGCAAGATAAACCAAGCTTTCTTCAGAGCGCTTCCGTTCTGATATATCTGAGAATACCCCAATATAGTGAGTAATTTCCTGCTGTTTATTCATAACTCTATTGATATTCAACCACTCAGGATATTGTTCCCCGTTCTTCCTCTTATTCCATATCTCCCCCTTCCATTCGCCTGTCGTATTAATGGAAGTCCACATACTTGTATAGAATTCTTGATTTTGCACACCTGAACTAAGTATCTTAGGAGATTGTCCAACAGATTCTTCGAACGTATATCCAGTCAATTGTGTGAATGCAGGGTTTACGGATAATATAACTTTATCTTTGTTGGTAATCATAATTCCATCACTAGTAGAGTCAAATACACTGGCATTGAGTCTTAATTCCTTGTCTGTGAAGACGTATACATAGTATTGAATTGTATCATCTTCACCGATAACAGAACGGATATTTAATGTTTCTAGATTTACCTCTCCATTCTTATGGCGATTCCAAACTTCACCCTTCCAGCTTCCATGCATGTATAGATATTCTTTCTGTTCTTTATAGAATGCTGCTGAGTGTCGATCAGACTTAAGGAATCGAGGGTTCTTATTGAGAACTTCCTGTCTTGAATAGCCTGTTATCGTTGTGAAAGCCGAGTTAACCTCTATAATTTTGCAACGATTATCAGTTATCATAATTCCGTCTGCGGAGGTTTCTACTAACTCTCTGTACAATGGTATCCTTGACAATAAAACTCCCATTTCTTCACCCCCATAAATTATTTCATAAGCCGAGATTTGCCTTCAGCATGAATGAAACTAATTTATTATACTAATAATAATATTGATTTTCCACTGCACTTGTGATAATCGTCACAATATAGCGATATAACGACAAAAGAGGAATTCAATGAAGCGAATTCCTCCTCTTAATCAATCACTATCTATCATTAATTCTTAAACAGTAATATCTAAGTTATGTCCTATCCTTAGTGAGGCTGGCACCGGAGTATTAGGATTCACTGGTTGGGCGGCTGAGAAATCTGCAAGCATAGTAGCCATCTGAGCAGTTTCCATTTGTTTAATATTGTTTAGCATCCTAATACCTATGAAGTGTTGTAGTAAAGATGCACTGTCGACCGCTCTAAGCGCTGCACCAGCATCCATATTATCGCCTCCTCAATGTAACATAATTATAACGGAAAGCCAATTTTTGGTCAATATTTTTGGAATAAATCCGAATGGTATTCCGAACATTTGTGGTAATAAACGAACATTTGTGGTACCCTTAGCATATGTTCGCAACAGCTCCAAACAAATCATAGGAAGGATTGATTATTCAATGGAAATTCGTTATGCCGCTAGTCCCGCTGATACGCAAAAATATGACACAAAGCGCTTGAGGGATGAATATGTGATAGACAATTTATTCGCTACTGATGAACTAGTACTTGTTTATAGTCATGTAGACCGTTATATAACCGGAAGCGCCGTACCAACTAAAGGTTCAATCAAGCTAGAAGCCTCAAAGCATGACATGGGTTCAGAATATTTCTTAGAACGTAGAGAGGTTGGAATTATCAATATAGGCGGATCTGGACTGATTGTGGTAGATGGTCAAGAATACTCAATGAATTCGAAGGACTGTCTATATGTAGGCTTAGGTAACAAAGAAGTTATAATGAGCAGTAATGACCCAGCAAATCCTGCGAAATTCTATATAAATTCTACACCAGCGCACCACGCATACCCTAATCATAAGGTAGATATTACAGGCGCAGAGCCCGTACATCTAGGCAGCCCATCCTCCTCCAATGAGCGAACGATTTATAAATTCATTCATGCAGATGGAATTAAGAGCTGTCAGTTAGTTATGGGGATGACATTATTAAAGCCGAATAATATGTGGAATACAATGCCTTGTCATACTCACAATCGACGATCCGAGGTATATCTATACTTCGACATGCCAGAGGATGCAGTTGTGTTCCACTTCATGGGTGAGCCAGAGGAAACAAGACATCTAGTTATACGTAATGAACAAGCTGCAATCTCCCCAAGCTGGTCGATTCATACTGGTGTTGGCACTAGTAACTATACGTTCATATGGGGAATGGCCGGCGAGAATCAAACCTTCACGGATATGGATGCCGTTGCTATGAAGGATTTACGTTAATTCACACTTAGTCAATAAAAAAAGGCTCTCATCCACACAAGGTGGGGAGGGCCTCTTCTTATTGACTTCAATCTATAAGCTTACATTAACAAGCTTACCTATCTAACCATCCATCCACCATCAACACACATGATATGACCATTCATATAATTGGATGCTTCTGAAGCTAAGAATACAATCGGTCCCTTCAAATCATCTGGAGTACCCCAGCGACCAGCTGGAATCCGATCAAGGATTTGTTTGCTGCGATCCTCATCCTCACGTAAAGCCTTCGTATTGTCAGTTGCCATGTATCCGGGTGCAATTGCATTCACATTTAGCCCTTTACCAGCCCACTCACTAGCCATAGCCTTCGTGATACCACTAACTCCATGCTTGCTGGCTGTATATCCTGGTACATTAATTCCGCCTTGGAATGAGAGCATAGAAGCAATATTAATGATCTTACCGTGTCCTCGTTCAAGCATTCCACGTCCAACTAACTGGGATAAGAAAAACACTGAATTTAAATTGATTTGAATAACATCATGCCAATCCTGAGCAGAATGCTCTGCAAAAGGCTTTCTGCGTATGATTCCTGCATTGTTAACAAGTATATCGATGCTTCCCATCTCTTGATTAGCTTGAGAAACTAATTCAGGAAGTGCTTCTTCATTGCTTAGATCAGCACAAATAGCGACAGCCTTCCGTCCTAGAGCTCTAATTTCCGCTAACGATTCTTCACCATTGTTCTGATTCGATATGATGATAATATTAGCTCCTGCCTCTGCAAGCGCAAGTGCTGCCGCTTGTCCTAAGCCGCCTGTTCCTCCTGTTACTAGTGCATTCTTACCAGATAAATTAAACATGGTCATCACACATCCCTCTCGTTCCAAAATGTTCATAAATGTTCGCAAATGTACTAATCACAGTATAGCTTATTATTCGATTTCTTTCCAGTCTTATTCTTTCACGATATGACTACCATGGTCTTCATATTTACGAATGATGTCTGAATCGATACCGCTATCTGTAATAATCAGCTTCAGGTCAGTTAATGGCGCTATCGTCATCAGTGCGCACTTATCAAACTTACTATGATCTACAACAGCATATACCTCATCTGCACAACGAATCATCGCTTGTTTCAATTCAATCTGTGCACTAGTGAAGACGGTTAGTCCATGCTCAAGATCAATTGCAGTTGCTGATATGAAAACCTTCTTAATGTTCAGCTTTCCCATAAAACTAATGGCTTCAGCACTAATTAGAGAATTACGATTACGGTAGCCCCCGGGAACAACTAGTTGGATGTTGTCCTTCTTCACAAGCTCACTAATGATATGTAGGTCATTTGTAATAACGGTGAGGGGAATATTATCTAGCATTCTAGCTATTTCCAGTGTCGTACTCCCAAAGTCTAGCGCTATGATATCTCTCTGTTCAATAAAGGAAATAGCAGACTTTGCAATGGCTTTCTTCCATGATTCATTCCTTGTATTGTTACTTGAGATTGGAAGTAAGGTTGAATTTCCATCACCTGCTAATATAGCTCCCCCATGAATTCGTTTCAGCAAGCCCATACTCTCCAACTTTTCCAAATCCTCACGAATGGTCTTCTCAGTTACATTCAATTGTTTGCTTAAATTAGACACCTTCACGGAACGGTTTTGCCCTAGCCATTCAACAATTTTCTCATGTCGATTTATAGATAACATCTCTGTTCCCTCCACCAATGAACGTATGTTAATGTGCGAATATGTCTATTTTAACATATTATTCGTCCAATATGCGTAATAGTTGGTCAGTAATTGTTAGCGCTTGATGTGAATCACCAGCGTTTCTATTTCTCACCATGACCGCAAAAGCATACTTAGGTTTATGAGTCGGTGTATATCCAATGAACCATTGATTCATCTTGCCATCCTCGATCAGACCTGTCTCAGCAGTTCCCGTCTTACCTGCAACCTCAACGGGTGTCTTCAATAGTGAGGAAGCTGTACCTGAATGTACGGTTAGCTTCATCGCTTCGAGTAACCATTGTGCTGTTGAATGCGAAACTCCACCTCCACCTTTACCAGTATAGCTAGTTACCCGATGATGAGGAAATCGCAGCATGGAACGATTATTGTTATGACTGATTTCCGTTACGATCCTAGGTTCCGTTAATTGTCCAGCGTTCAATAGTGTGACTACCATATTCGCGGCTTGAAGGGGTGATATCCTTACATCTCTTTGCCCAATACCGGTCTGTGCCAACACTCCAGGATCTGTACGTGCTGTTTCACGATCGAACAGCTGCCCCTCCTGCTCACCATCCAATTGTCGAAAGGAATGAATACTTCCTGATGGATAGCTTAAGAGCTCGGTAGACCAGCCAATCCGCTGAAGAACACCTAGTGATTCTGCAGCCTCCTCTAGCCGCCCTGGGTCAAGCTTAGAAGCGATTTGTGCAATAATCACATTGCAGGACTGAGCATAGGCTTGCTCCAGCGTGAGTACCCCGTGTCCTTCTCTAGCCCAGCATCGTAGATGATACCGGTCCCATTGCCCAGAGCAGTAAAATTTCTGTCCTGGCTTAACAATGCCATCCTCGAGGGCGGCAGCCAATACGACTGTCTTAAAGATTGAACCAGGAGTCTCAGATAATACTGCTCTATTCCTCCATTTTCCCAATTCTGGATATACTGAGTTCGGATCATAATTTGGCCGACTGGCCATGACGACAATATCAGAATTCTCGACATCAAGCACTACTATCGCCCCATCCTTCATATGCATATGATCAATCATCTCTTCCGTTGCATTCTGAAGCTTGCCATCTAAAGTTGTCCGTACATTAAGGGGGTAAAATGGGTTAGTGGATGTGATTAGGCGGTCCTTCAGTCCTGGGATTGCATCTGATTGACCGTCAACAAAATGAGTGAACCTTGAAGTAGTAACCCCTTGTAACAATTGGTCGAACGATTTTTCTATACCCGCAACACCAAGAAGATCATTCTCATGTAATATCCCACGTTTCATTTGCACTGAATATTTCTGTTTCATTAGGAACGGATTCTGAGCTAAATATCCAATGACATGAGCAGCGATCGGTGCATCCTGATATCTCTGAGCATAGGGAACTACTTTAATTGCGGGGGATTGTAAATATGCCAGTTGTTCAATTTGTTCGGTGGAGAGAACAATTGGCTTTTTCTGATTTTCTTTATATACAAGAAAGGGCTTATCATTTAGTCTAGCTTGCGCTTCCAATACTTGATGCTCTATACCAATAATTGTTGCGATCTGCTTCATAAGTGAAGGATTGTGCCATTGAGGCATTCTTGGGATCAGCAACAACGAGTGTACTCGTTCGCCAGCAAGGATTATACCATTCCGATCCAATATACGGCCCCGACCTTGATCTAATATGACACTCTCTCTACGTTGTTCAACAGAACGTCTCACCAGATTACCTGCTAATTCTTCATCGACAATAGACAATGTCTGGAGCCACAATAATCTTAGCAATAATATGCTGAATAAAGTTGCATATATTAATCCCAGTATAAATCCTCGTCGAGCTACCAACCTTCATCACCTCTTTCATAGCTTGGTATCATTATTCTCCATACAAACACAAAAATACCTGTATCGCTAAATTAGCGATACAGGCATCTGAACAATAGGAAACGGGTTTTATACAGTAAAACTACTCAGTGATTTCTTTAGGTCATTAGATAATGCTTCTAGCTTCTCAGCAAGCTGGACAAGTCCTTGACTTACATTTAACTGCTCGGTGCTAAGTGATGCTACCTCTTCTGAGGTTGCCGATGATTGCTGTGAAACCGCACTGACACTACTCATAGCTTCAGATAATGTAAGCTGAGATTGCTCTAGCTGCTGAATGGATTCAGTAACTCCATCTAATTGACTGATGAATCCTCCCATATTGTTCTGAACATTCTTGAAGATCAAATCAGCTTCTTTCACTGAACCAATCTGTTCTTGGAACAGTGGGTAGGCTTCTGACAACACCTCGACAGTCTCATCAATTTCCTGTTGAATCGTCTCAGTGATCGTACCTACAATCCCAATCGATTGTCTGGATTGATCCGCTAATTTACGAATTTCATCAGCAACAACCATGAAACCCTTGCCTGCAGCTCCTGCTCTTGCTGCTTCAATAGTAGCATTCAGAGATAATATATTCGTTTGTTTAGAAACACTGCTCAATACTTCAAGAATCTTGCGAATAGAGTTAGTACTCTCCTTCAGCTTGTCTACCTTCTCTACCATTGATCGTGTCATCATCTCTGTAGAGCTAGTCTTGGAAATTAATTGCGACATATACTCAATACCCTGTTCACTAACTCTGCGTACCTCTGAAGCTGACGTACCCATCTGTAAATTCGCTTCAACGACCTGTAGCATTTGCCCACCTATGTGATTCGTTAGGTCGTTCCCTCTCTCTGCCTCAACAGCTAGAGTCGATGCTCCACTTGCAATTTCCTCGGTTGCAACGGATATTTCCTTCGCCGAAAGGGCTGTTCGTTTAGATGAATCTAGTAGCTCTTCGGCGTTAACTAATACCTGCTGGGCAGAATGATTCGTCTGCTTAACTAATGTAGTAATTCTCTCCATCATCTCGTTGAAGCTTTGTCCCAATTGACCTATCTCATCTTTACTTCGAATGTTCGTTCTGACTTGAAGATTACCTTGCTCTCCCTCTTTCATCAGATTTCGCAGTTGAACTAGTGGACGTCCAATCATTCGTGCTACTACAAATCCAATTCCCACTGCAACTAGCGCAGCGAGTAAAGCAATTATAAACGTTTGATTCAAGATTTCTTTCGCATCCTCTACCAATGAATCCACTGGGTAAGTTCCAACTAGATTCCATCCCGTGACTGGTGATCGATTGAATGCGATGAGTGCTTCTTCATCAAATTGTCCGATTGACTCGTAATAATCTCCATCACTATTCGCGGTAAGCTGAACTTTGGATGGGAGAGTAATCAGATTCGGATCTTCTGAATAAGTAATATTATTGTCTGAATCAACTAAGAGGATATGATTATCACCTTCAGCAAGCCCAGCTAACTGATCACCTAACGCCTCTGTTTTGATTTCTATCAGAACAGTTCCAATCTCCACCGTAGTGCTTGGATTGGTTAGCTTTCTAGCTAGCCCAAAGGAAGGGCGAGCTTTCGAATATCCTTCTTGAACTGTAGGCAACCAAGTTACCTTACCGCTATTCTCCATAGTCTTGATATGCCAAGGCATCTCTTTAACTTGCTGATAAGTTAACAAATTGCCGCCTGTTGATATGACTTTGCCATTAGTAAAGTAAAATTGAATAGAAATTAGATTGCTATCCGCGAATAAATAATTGTTTAGTGCGCTAGTAATCGCTTGTTGATTAAGGAGCTGAGCATATTCATCTCCTTTTCCCTCGAGCAGTGAGGTGTATAATACATTCAACTCTGTATTAAGCATTAGCTGAAGACTCAAACTTTCGTATGTATTCAACATTAAATCTAGTTTTCCATTTGCTTGTCTAATCGTTTCTACCGAGCTTTCTGCAACCTTGTCTTTTATAATATTCTTCGAGGTATTATAGCCTAGCAGCCCTACTACAACCACGAAGATAACAATACTTAGAAATATAATAAGGAACAATTTCAACCCCACTGACTTTATTGGATTCTGCATCCTCATCTGTGACGCTTGACCTGAAACGTTCTTAACTTTATTCAACATGGATCCCCCACCCTGCTTCAATTTTTCAAAACGGTTATCTTTCATAACGTATCACCGTCCTAATATGTAGTTTATATTTAATAAATTTATGATTATCGTAATTTTATATTTCGACATGATCTATCATAATCCTTTGATTCTTGTAAAGCGATTACATTATTTTTAACAATAAAGAGATATCGCTTGTAATTATACCCACTTTCGCATGATATCCATAGCTCGTACCTCATGGTCTACCTTTAATCGAATGATTTGTAAGGGGTGCCTTGCTACGGTTATAGGCGTGCCGTCCTCATCCATCATCTCTACAATTTCCTGTTTAAACTTTACACCCTCTGGCCCGAAAAATTCAATGAACTGGCCAAGCTTAAAATAATTTCGCTGTTCAATGATCGCCACTCCAGTTGCTGATTCATAGCTTATGACAACACCCGAGAATTCAACCTCCATCAGTCGATCTTCGGAATTATATATGTGATCATCATAATCAGGTGTATCGTAGTAGAAGCCTGTAGTTAATGGTCGATTAGCAGCCTTCATAATTTCATCTATCCATTCAGGCTTTGTCGAATATGATACAGGATCTCGCTGATAACTATCCATCGCCTGCCTATATGCATGGGTAACTGTAGCGACATAATGTATGCTTTTCATTCGTCCTTCGATTTTAAAGCTATCAATGCCTGCCTCGATAAGCTCAGGGATATGCTCAATCATTCCTAAATCCTTGGAGCCCATTGTAAATTGTTCTTCCTCTAGTTCCACGGGATGAACCTTCTGATGCTCTTGATCATACAAATCATACTTCCAACGACAGGATTGTGAACAGCCTCCACGATTGGAGTCGCGGTCCGTAAAGTGATTCGACAAGACACAACGACCTGAGTAAGAAGAACACATTGCCCCATGAATGAAGGCTTCGATCTCAATGTCAACCTCTTGTTTGATTTGTTTAATATCCTCCATGCTCACCTCACGGGCAAGTACTACACGAGGGAGGCCTTCTTCGCTCCAGAACTTCACCGTCATCCAGTTCATTGTTGATTGCTGAGTACTTAAGTGAACTTCCAGCTTTGGAGCAACTTTCTGGGCAACGCTAATAATTGCTGGATCAGCAGCAATTATCGCCGAAATCCCCACACGCTCTAATGCGATTAAGTATTCAGCAATACCAGCTAAATCTTCATTATGGGCGTATATGTTTGTGGCAACGAATACCTTCGCTCCATACTTTCTTGCAAATTCCACACCCTGTTCCATTTCGTCAAAGGTGAAATTATCCGCATTCGAACGCAATCCATAATGCTGTCCACCAATGTACACAGCATCTGCCCCATAATGTATCGCAAATTTTAACTTTTCCAAGCTGCCACCAGGGGCCAGAAGTTCTGGTAAGATTAGCTTCTGACTTGTTTGCTTCTGCCTATTGATCACGCTAGTTTCCAGTGTACTCATGACGTCCTCCTGTAAATTGATTAGTAAACTTGCTCTTTGTAGAAGAAGCCATAGCTCAATTCTCGACTCGGATCCTGTAAGCGTTGAATGGATAATAACCATTCTGGATCTTCTTTGTATTGTGAGGGTTCTTCTACATATCGATCCAATGCAGCTCTATAAGCTTGTACAACGGTCACGTTATAGTCAGTTGATTTGAGCAATCCCTCAATCATGAAGCTCTGAACACCACTCTCTATAAGCTCCGGGAGGTTTTCCAGCATGCATATATCTTCAGCACTCATAATGTGAGTACCGTTATGATCTTCATAAACAGGATGACTTAACTCCTGACGCTCTTCCTCGATCAAATAATAGCCTTTATTCAATCCATAGGCTGAACTCTCATAGGGTATCGGCTGTCGCTCCATATAACTACCAATCAAATGGCGACGAGAGTGATAAATATTCGTTAGTCCATGCACTTGAACCTGTAAGTCAATCTTGCAGTTCTGTTGATATTCTACAATCTGTTCCATGTTAAGCTCTCGCGGTACAAGAACTCGAGTGGCTCCACGATCCGCCCAGTAATTGGCTGTTGTATAATTGGTAGCAGTCATTTCCGTACTCCAATGAAGCGTAATATTTGAATTGATTTGTTTATGTACTAATAACACAGCAGGGTCACCGAAGATGATTGCATCCACATCACACTGTTCAAGAGCTCTTAGATAATCCGGCAGCATCTTGATCGTTTCATTATCCATAATGTTCGTCACGGCTACATAGACCTTAGCCGCTCTCTCGTGTGCAATCGTAGCAGCTAGCTTGATCGTGTCCAATTGGAATTCTCCTGCCAGCCTCATTGCATATCGCTGTTCACCGATAGTTACGGCATCTGCACCCGCTTCAATGACTTGTTTCAATTCCTCGATAGTGCTTGCAGTTGTTAAGAGTTCTGGTTTTCTCATTCTCGTCACCTCTAGGCTAGTCACTTGTTGTTTCTTTCGCTTTCTTGTTGCTTATCGCAATGTTATTCTGGTGTTGTTTAAAGGTTTCTGCGAATAGATGGCCATCAGTTCCGTCCTTTTTGGTAACATAATAGAAGTATTTCGTATCCTCTGGATAAAGTGCGGCTTTAATTGCATTAATGCTAGGACTTGCAATCGGTCCGGGCGGAAGCCCAGCATTCTTATACGTATTATATGGACTTTCTACTTTAGTATCCTCAGTCAAAAGCCGTTCTTTATGCTTATCCAATGCATATTGTACAGTTGCATCAATCTGTAAAGCCATCTTTTTCTCAAGACGATTATAGATAACTCCCGCAACAGTTGCACGTTCTTCATCGAGCACGACTTCTCTCTCAATCAGAGAGGCGATTGTCATTAACTCGTGGAAATTCACACCATTAGCCTCCAGCTGATCAGACCAGCCCTCAGGAAGTGTACTTAGTTTCTTGGATAATTCCTGCAGAAGCCTAATTACAACCTCCTCCGTACTACTCTTCTCTAACATCTCGTAGGTTTCTGGGAATAAGTATCCTTCTAATCGAAACTTCATTCCTTCGTTCTGAGGAATTTTAGCAACGAATGGGGGGATTACAACACCCTTTACAGATTCAAGTAAAGTCGGATTATTAGCTATCTCAATAAACTTAGTGCGATCAATAGGACCTAAATTGCCGATTACCTCTGAAATTTGAGTAACCGTTAATCCTTCAGGAACTGTGAATGTGAATGTATCTGGTGTGACAATCTCCCCATTATTCATCATTTCAATAATCCGTTCAACAGTAATTCCAGGGCTCATCGCATACTCTCCTGCTTTAAAGCCTGCCCCTTCCTTCTTATACTTCAAATAATAACTAAATACCGTTCCACTCTGGATCAAGCCCTGATCCTCAAGAATATTAGCAATTCGTGCTGAGCTGATTCCCCTTGGAACGACAAATCTCTTCTCTTCGTTTGATGCCTCAACAGGCGAAAGTGCATTGCCTAGATAAAGCAAAATACCTCCCGCTGTACCTGCCATGAGGCAGATCAGAATCAGGAAGGTCCAGAATGCCATCATTCGTTTGTTCCTCGCAGTTAGCTTAGTTGAAGCAGGTCTTTGGATGTGCCCAGGCATGTCCATTATAGGTTCAGTATGAATTTGATGTTCAGAATTATTATCTTTGTTATTATCCACGATACTCCTCCCACAAAAAGGGCGACGAATCGCCGCCCTTGTTCAAATCATAAATGTCATTTCATCATATACCTCAGCGACAGCTTCCCATTCATCATCATCATCGATCGTTTCGAGGGACACCTCACCATGATCATTACGGACTACTCGGAATATGACGTACTCCTCAAGCTTGGATAGCTTTGGTGAATTTAGCACAGTATAGATCTGTTCCCCAAGACGAAATTCCTGCAGAACTCTGTAAACTGTACTTTCTTCCCCATCTCCACTTAGGATAACTTCTTCTCCGAACGTTTGGAGAAGTACGTTAGAAGCAAGAGCATCCTTCGCTTCATAGAACATTTACTCAGTACCCTCTTCATCTTCTTCAAGCAAGGTATTGAAGGTTTCCTCAACCAGCTTCCATTCTTCCTCGTCTTCAATAGTGAAGAGCTTTAAATCATCGCCGTCTTCTTCATAACGAAATGCAAAAACTTCATCTTCTTCCTCTTCACTTTCCATTGGAACGACCATCATATATTTTTTCTCAGTGCCATCCATTTCGAATTTCATCACTACTTCAAATTCTTCTTCATTGCCTTCTTCATCTGGGATATAGATGATCTCTGGCTCATAATCGTTATTATCCTGTTCGTTCGTCATGCCTTAGGCACCTCATTTCGTTGATTTAGAATTTAAATATCCTTGAAGGATAAGTGATGCCGCTAATTTATCGATAACCAGCTTACGCTTCTTCCTACTTACATCTGCTTCAATTAGGGTTCGTTCTGCGGAGACGGTCGTTAAGCGCTCATCCCAAAGATGTACAGGCAGATTAAAGGCTTCTCGAAGTGATTGAGCGAATGTAATGCAAATCTCTGCTCTTGGTCCAAGTGTACCATTCATATTCTTAGGTAGTCCAACAACAAAACCAGAAACCTCATGTTGATCTACAACCTGAGCGATGCGAGCTAACACTGCAGTTACATCCTTGTTGGGGATAACCTCCAACCCCTGAGCAGTCCAACCGAACTCATCACTTAAAGCTACACCAATTTTCTTATCCCCATAATCCAGTCCCAACCATCTCATGCTTATTCACGAAGAGAAATATTCTCTTACCTATCCTTTACTGTGTATTTGCAAGTACGCTTTTACTAATTCTTCAATCAATTCGTCTCGTTCTCTCTTACGTATAAGACTCCTTGCGTTGTTATGACGCGGAATATAAGCCGGATCGCCAGAAAGAAGATATCCTACAATCTGATTGATCGGGTTATAGCCTTTCTCATGAAGGGCGTCGTATACGGTAAGGATGATTTCTTCTGGTGATGTTTCTACACCTTCCGCCTTAACATTAAATTTCATCGTATGGTCCATAGGATCCATCACCAACACCTCCCGATTAAACGCAAAATCAAAGATATAACCCCATCTTACATCAAAGTCCCAAAATTATCTATCCCTCCACAAAAACCTCAGTGACAAACAAGTGGCTTTTATAGGAGCAGAACCTGTGTAGGAGGGATCCCTCCGCCCTAATAATGATTACTTCTCACTAAGAAGCCGCTCACCATAGGCCAAGGCTTCGGCAAGCTTACTAGGCTCCTTGCCCCCAGCCTGCGCCATATCAGGACGTCCGCCACCGCTGCCTCCACAGATGACAGCAATCTGCTTAATAATATTACCCGCATGGAAGCCCATCTTAATTAAATCTGGTGTAACAGCGGCGATCAAATTTACCTTCTCATCATTGATCGATCCCAGTATGATAATAACGGAGCCTAGCTTTTCCTTCATCTGGTCCACGATTGTTCGAAGTGCTTCCATGGATGGAACCTGTACCTGTGCAATTAATGTCGGAACCCCACCAACCTGTTTAACCTGATCAATCAAATTCCCTGCCTCAATCCGGTTGATTCTGCTCTGTAGGGATTCATTCTCTCTAGTCACTTCTCTAATCTGCTCGAGCATAATCTCAATTCGTTTAGGAAGCTCTGAAGGGCTTGTCTTAAGAGCTGATGAAGCCTCCTTCAATATTGTGATCTGATCATCCAAGTACTGATAAGCATATCGACCAGTAACAGCTTCAATTCTTCTTACGCCTGATCCAATACCACTCTCGCTAACAATTTTGAACAATCCAATCTGAGCTGTATTCTGAACGTGACAGCCACCACATAGTTCAAGACTGTAATCTCCAATCTGTACAACCCTTACAATCTCTCCATACTTCTCCCCGAATAACGCCATCGCACCCATTGATTTGGCCTCATCTAGAGATTTAAGCTCAATGTGCAACTCTGTGTTGTTCCATATTTGTGCGTTAACGCGACGTTCCACTTCAGAGAGCTCTTCGGCGCTTATTGAACCGAAGTGAGAGAAGTCAAACCGCATCCGCTCAGGCTCTACAAGTGAACCTGCCTGATTCACATGATCACCGAGCACTTCCTTTAATGCTTTATGCATCAGATGTGTAGCGGTATGATTCTTAATCGTATCCTCGCGATTCGATCGATTTACCGTTGCTAGAACTTCATCTCCAACTTCGAAAACTCCTTGATGAACAATCGCTACTAATACATATTGTCCGTTCGGTGCCTTGAATACCCCTTCAATCATGGCTTCTGCACCTGGCTTGGACACTGAACCTTGATCACTAACCTGGCCACCACTCTCTGCATAGAATGGATTACGTTCAAGGATTAGCTGTATTTGGTTACCTGCAG
>DFXU01000098.1 GCA_002383285.1 Caryophanales bacterium UBA4100 | reverse complement strand
AAGATGGTCGTTTGTGACATCCAGCCTGAAGTTTATCGCTTATTTGAAATGTCCGGTTTGTTTAAAATCGTTGTGCTACAAGCTAATGAAAGAGCGGCATTGTCGAGTCTGGAGGTGGCTTTATGAGCTACAACAATTTTATGACGCTGCAATTCGCTAGTAAATCGGAGAATGAAGCCTTTGCTCGCATTACAGTTGCGGCTTTCGTCTCACAGCTTGATCCAACTATGAATGAATTAACGGATATCAAGACCGTCATCTCCGAAGCAGTAACCAATTCAATTATTCATGGCTATGAGAATGATATGGATGGAGTAATCACAATATCCGCTCGTATAGAGGCGGATACCATTCATATTACGATCGAGGACCAAGGTAGAGGAATCGATGATATTGAGCAAGCAATGGAACCCCTATTCACTTCTAAGCCTGAGCTTGAGCGTTCAGGTATGGGTTTTACAATTATGGAGAATTTCATGGACAACTTGGAGATATCCACGAGTTTGGGTAAAGGGACTATCGTACGTATGTCCAAACGTATTGAATCGAAGAAGGCCTTGTATAACTAGGTAGGTTGTTCAGAATAGAGGGGATGAGCGATGGATGTGGATTTAAAGCATGCCTCACACCGATATTTGGACGATCCTGAAGTCAAAAGGCTGATTGCACTTAGTCAATCTGGTGACAATCTAGCCCGAGATACGCTCGTTCAATGCAACATACGTTTAGTGTGGTCGGTTGTGCAGCGTTTCATTAACCGGGGCTATGATCCCGATGATTTGTTCCAAATTGGATGTATTGGATTATTGAAATCTGTAGACAAATTTGATCTAAGCTACGAAGTGAAATTCTCGACCTACGCGGTACCTATGATTATTGGAGAGATCCAACGCTTCCTGCGTGATGATGGTACATTGAAGGTAAGTCGGTCAATGAAGGAGCTTGCGAATAAGGTTCGTAAAGCCTCAGATGATTTGTCTAAGACACTGGGAAAGATTCCAACGATTAACGAAATAGCCGAATATCTAGACGTTACGGTATCTGATATCGTATTCGCGCAAGAAGCGAATAGACCTTTGTCATCGATTCATGAGACCGTATTTGAGAATGATGGAGATCCCATAACCCTTATGGATCAGATTGCTGATGAATCCGATGAGCGTTGGTTCGACAAGCTTGCCTTGACCGAAGCGATTGACACACTGAACGAACGGGAACGATTGATTGTATACCTCCGTTACTTTCGCGACCAGACTCAGTCCGAGGTTGCCAGACGGCTTGGTATTTCCCAAGTACAGGTATCACGGCTAGAGAAGAAAATATTACAAACGATAAAGGACCAGATAGCACAATAGCTATCTGGTTTTTTTGTTTTTCGAGGCTTTTCGTATTTTTTATGACTATCACTTCTTGCTTTTATGCATATTAAAGGGAAAGCTCTGTATTACGAAGGGATGGACCTAAGCTGGAGACACAATCTATTTCTCGTCACTTAGATAAGAATAAGGAAATACTCAAGGAAGCTGTAGGGCTTGAGGATAGCTTTGATTTAATAGCAAAGGATTTAGAAATTGGGAAGAAAGCAGCCTTTCTATTCGCAGTAAACGGATTTGTGAAGGACGAAGTATTGGCTGATATTATGGTGAGGTTGAGTTATGTAGATCGCGACCAAATCGTACCTAGCACATTAAAGTCAATATTAGTTAAATATATCCCTCATGTACAGTCTGAAGAGGTCGAGGATATGAAGAAGCTTGTACTCATGGTCTTATCCGGGAGCAGTGCAATCTTCATTGAAGGGGAAACCAGTGCGATTGTCATCGATGTAAAGACGCTGCCCGTACGTTCTATTGAGGAGCCTGATCTGGAACGGGTAGTTCGTGGTTCTCGCGATGGATTTACTGAGACGCTTCTAACGAATGTTACACTTGTAAGACGGAGAATTCGTGATCCGCAATTAAGGCTCGAGATGACGAAAATCGGTAGTCGATCGGAAACCGATGTCTGTATCGCATATATCAAAGATATTGCTGATCATGCATTAATTGAATCCGTTCGTAAAAAATTAAAGAAAACGAATGTCGACGGTATCCCTGTTGCAGATAAACAGCTTGAGGAATTAATGATTAAGAAGGGCTGGAATCCCTTCCCAATGGTCCGCTACTCAGAGAGACCGGATGTAGTCTCGGTTCACTTGTTGGAGGGCAATGTCATCCTATTCGTGGATACATCACCGAGTGTTATGATTCTCCCTACAACGTTCTTCCATTTGATTCAGCATGTGGAGGAATATCGACAAACACCGCTAATCGGTAGTTATTTGCGCTGGGTAAGGTACTTCGGTATTCTCGCTTCCTTATTTCTGCTGCCATTATGGTTTTTACTTGTTACACATCCGGAATTGAAGCCTCCTGGACTTGAATTCTTAGGGCCGAATGATAAGGGGCACCTGCCACTAATTCTACAATTCTTCATTGCTGAAATTGGTATTGATTTGATGCGGATGGCTGCTGTGCATACACCTACACCACTCGCAACAGCGATGGGATTAGTAGCAGCGATTCTGATTGGTGATATTGCTGTGAAGACCGGGTTATGGGTGAATGAGGTCATTCTTTATATTGCAGTTGCTGCAATTGGTATGTTTGCCACACCTAGCTATGAGTTGAGCCTCGCTAATCGAATGGTGCGGTTGCTTCTGCTCGCACTAGTCGCTATTTTTAAGGTGCCTGGACTCGTGGTCGGAACAACCATCATTTTATTGCTGTTAATCGTTCAGAGATCCTACAATACACCCTATATGTGGCCGTTCATTCCTTTTAATGCTAAGGCATTATTCACAGTGCTTGTGCGACAACCTTTTCCTAAGATGAAGAAGCGACCAAGTATTAACAAAACAATAGATAATACACGTAGGCCATAGTAGTGTCTTGTTTTTGTTGAGTAGAATATGTTAAATTTAAGAGTATTCTTATAAGCTGAATTTTTAGGGGGAACATATTCGGATGTATCTTCATGGGACAAGTCGTATTAATGGACGAGGGCACTTAGAAATCGGTGGCTGTGATGCAACAAAACTTGTAGAGCAATATGGTACACCACTATATGTCATGGACGAGGCGCTAATTCGACAGCGTGCTCGTGAATTTACGAAGGCCTTCGAGGCTTCGGGGTTAAGATTTCAGGTTGCTTATGCGAGCAAGGCGTTCTGTGTAATGGCCATGTGTAAGCTTGCAGAGCAAGAAGGATTATCATTGGATGTTGTTTCTGATGGAGAATTGTATACGGCACTTAAATCAGGCTTTCCAGTTGAACGTATTCACTTTCACGGCAACAATAAATCCCCGTTTGAGATCGAGATGGCTGTTGATGCAAGGATAGGATGCTTTGTTGTAGATAATTTTACAGAATTACATCTCTTGAATGAAATTGCTGGGCAGAAGGGCCGTAGAGTGAAGGTGCTGTTCCGTGTAACGCCAGGGGTTGAGGCTCATACACATGAATACATCTCGACAGGTCAAACCGATTCGAAATTTGGATTCGATATAGGTAATGGTCAGGCGAAACAAGCTGTAGAAGCTGCTAAAGGTCTTACGAATATTGAAATTCTAGGTATCCATTCTCATATAGGCTCACAGATTTTCGAGGTTGAAGGCTTCCGGATGGCCGCGGAGCGTGTAGCAGAATTCGCAACTCAAATTCGTTCCGAGCTTGATGTCACATTCAAGGTGATCAATCTTGGTGGAGGCTTTGGCATTCGGTATAGTGAGGGAGATACACCACTTCAGATTAGTGAGTATGTCAAGGCGATTACTGATGCGATTAAGGATTGCTTCGGTAATGCGAATTACCCATTACCCGAAATTTGGGTTGAACCAGGTCGTAGTATGGTCGGTGATGCTGGAACAACATTGTATACGATTGGCACATATAAGGATATTCCTGGAATTCGCAAATACGTAGCTGTTGATGGTGGGATGACGGATAATCCGCGTCCAGCTTTATATGAATCGGTCTATGAAGCAATGCTCGCTAACCGAGCGAATGAAGCGAATGAGGAAGTGGTATCAATCGCCGGTAAAGCCTGTGAGAGTGGTGATATGCTGATCTGGGATTTGTCATTACCGAAGACCAAATCAGGCGACATTCTTGCAGTATCGTGCACGGGAGCTTATAATTATGCGATGGCCAGCAACTATAATCGAATTCGCCGCCCAGCGGTTGTGTTCGTTCAAGCTGGTCAAGCGGATCTTGTCGTTCAACGTGAGTCGCACGATAACATAGTCGATAATGATTTGATTCCGGAACGATTACAGCAAACAATATCAACAGCAGCTGCGAATTAATTTAACACAGCCTGCGAGAAGGAGAAATGTATCAATGGGTAAGCAAGCGAAAATTACAATGGAGAATGGTGCAGAGATCGTTATTGATTTATTCGAGAATGATGCACCGAATACCGTAGCAAATTTTGAGAAGTTAGCAAATCAAGGCTTCTATAACGGATTGGTATTCCACCGTGTTATCCCTGGTTTCATGGCTCAAGGAGGTTGTCCTACGGGTACTGGTACGGGTGGCCCAGGCTACCAAATCGATTGCGAGATTAACCCGAACAAGCATGTTCGTGGAACACTGGCAATGGCACATGCGGGTCGCAATACGGGTGGAAGTCAGTTTTATATCTGTTACGGCCCTCAGCCGCATCTAGACGGTCAACATACAACATTCGGTGTTGTTGTGTCTGGTATGGAGAACGTAGATGCGATTAAAGGCCGAGATAAGATGGAGAAGGTAGAGGTTGTCGAGGCTTAGTAGTTTAATATCTAGAAGCGTTTGGGTGGGATTATCTGCTCTAACGCTTTTTTTACGTCGACTATACGCTCCTAGAAGCATACTTCATATCTATTTGAGTATTGATGTATGAAATCGTATAGACATTTCTACATTGTCTATGTATAATATTTCTGATATTAGTCATTCTTCGGGGCAGGGTGGAAATCCCTACCGGCGGTGATGTGTTCGGATGAGAATCCGAGCCTTAGTCCGTGACCCGGTCACCAGTATTGGTGAACGGTGGATCTGGTGAAATTCCAGGGCCGACAGTTACAGTCTGGATGGGAGAAGAATGCACGGACTAGGTAATCCCTATTAC
The DNA here is from genome assembly GCA_002383285.1 of Caryophanales bacterium UBA4100. Lineage (GTDB taxonomy): Bacteria > Bacillota > Bacilli > Paenibacillales > UBA4045 > UBA4045. Next base: position 3,831 of record DFXU01000098.1, on the reverse strand, counting down.
GATAGGGCTTGTACTTTTTTTCACATTAGGTGAAGAAAGTCAAGTTTACTTTGTATTACCGTGTGAAATTCCCAATAATGCCCCCGGCTAAAGCTGGAGGGCGTTTTTTTTAATGTTCAGGTTGTTCTACAGGTTGCAAGTGTATGGGTAGCAGGGTGGGCATCTGGAAGAAATGTATGATTTTTATCACTCTCTTAGCAGCGCGGATCATGTATGTTAGTAATATTAGTCACAATTTCTTTATTAGGAGAAGGGGGTTAATCCGCTGGATGTTATCAATGATCAATACTACATGAGACTTGCACTGCAATTAGCGGAAACCGCACGGGGGCAGACCAATATCAATCCTGTAGTCGGATGTGTAGTGGTTAAGAATGGCGCCATTGTTGGAACCGGTACCCACTTGCGGCGAGGTGGACCTCACGCTGAGGTTCATGCACTGAATATGGCTGGCGATGACGCAGAGGGAGCTACGGTATATGTTACGTTGGAGCCTTGTAGTCATCATGGTAAGACGCCACCCTGTGTGGAGAGACTCATAAGGGATAAGGTAAGCCGAGTCGTTATTGCAACTATAGATCCTAATCCATTAGTAGCCGGAACAGGAGTTTCTAAGCTGCGGGAGAGCGGTATGGAAGTAGTTGTTGGTGTCATGGAACAAGAAGCAAGAGCATTAAACCTCATCTTCGAGAAATATATGCTAACCCATTTACCTTATGTAACGATGAAGACTGCTTGCTCCTTAGATGGTAAGATAGCGTCTCGAACAGGGGATAGTAAGTGGATATCTAACGATGCTTCTCGTCAGCTCGTACATACGATGCGGCATCAGCATCAAGCAATTATGGTTGGAATTGAAACGGTTATTGCAGATAACCCAAGCTTGAGTGCGAGGCTATCTGTTCCGAGCCTTCAACCGATAAGAATAATTGTGGATAGTCAATTGAGAATACCTAATGAAGCAACAGTCGTTAAGACTTCAATTGCGAATCGAACGATTATCCTTACCACGGAATTAGCTTCATCACAACGGAAAAGTGAATTAGAAGCTAGGGGACTAGAGGTTATTCGTTGTGGTACTGGTCCTCATGTAAACCTAGAACAGGCGATGCAGGAGCTTGGAAAGTTAGAAATCAACTCTGTCCTTCTCGAGGGCGGCGGAAGGTTGAACGGTTCTATGCTTGAGGCAGGTCTTATTGATCACATTTACTTATTCTATGCTCCTCTGTTCATAGGTGGAAAAGATGCACCAGGTGCTCTCGTGTTCGATGGAATAGCTAATATCAGCGAGGCAATTCGTCTTGAAGAGATGAATCTTCAACAAATCGATAACAATTTCTGCGTGAGTGGTTATCCATCTAATCGCTGGAAGGGTGAGAGCACATGTTCACAGGAATCATAGAGGAGATTGGCAGTTTACGCTCTGTTCAATCCAAAGGTCAATCGATGGTGCTTACTATTGAAGCAGGTAAGGTTCTCGAAGATATCCGTTTAGGAGATAGCATTGCGCTAAACGGAGTATGTCTAACAGCTGTCGCGTTCGATTCCACAACCTTCTCCGTTGATGTTATGCCGGAGACATTCCGTCAGACGAATTTATCTAAGCTAAATCATGGTTCACGTGTGAATTTAGAGAGAGCAATGCAGGCTGGTGGACGCTTTGGTGGCCATATGGTTCAGGGTCATATCGATGGCTGTGGAGTTATTCGTTCAAGACATAATGAAGAGAATGCCGTAGTCTATACTATTGAACCTGATGATAAGAAGATGTTCAGATATATCATAGGCCGGGGTTCGATCACAATAGATGGCATAAGCTTAACGGTAGTACGAACTGATGAAACCACCTTCACCGTTTCCATCATTCCTCATACATTGGCTCAGACGATCTTGAATGATAAAGGTGTTGGTGTTGCTGTGAACTTAGAGACAGATATACTGGGCAAATATATCGAGCACCTGATGAATAATAAGCAATCAACAGACACGAATAGCAAGAAGAAAAATCCCATAACGACTGCTTTCTTAGCAGAGAACGGTTTTATCTGAATGAGATAGAAGGAGGGAAACATCATGAATAATATTAAATTGGATTCCATCGAATCGGCTATCTACGATCTGATCCTCGGCAAAGTGATTATTGTAGTTGATGATGAAGATAGGGAGAATGAAGGGGATTTTATTGCACTAGCTGATAAGGCAACACCGGAAGTGATTAACTTCATGATTAGTGAAGGGCGAGGGCTGGTATGTGTGCCAATTACAGGTGAACGAGCTGCTGAACTAGAATTGCCATTAATGGTTGCTCAGAATACCGATGCCCACGGAACCAATTTCACAGTATCTGTAGATTTCCACGATACTGCCACAGGTATATCTGCACCTGAGAGATCGAGAACGGTAAAATCACTTATCCTACCGAATACGAAACCATCGGACTTCCGTAGACCAGGTCATATCTTCCCGTTAATTGCCAAGAAGGGAGGCGTATTAAGAAGAGCTGGACATACAGAAGCAGCAGTAGACTTAGCTATCATGTGCGGCTCTTATCCAGCAGCAGTCATATGTGAAATTATTAATGAAGACGGGACTATGTCAAGATTACCTGATCTTCATAAGCTCGCGAAGAAGCATGATCTCAAATTGATATCTATACAGGATCTCATTCGTTATCGTAATGAGAAGGAGAAGCTGGTACAGCGGATCGTTGAAGTGAAGATGCCAACAGATTATGGTACATTCACGACAGTAGGTTATACGAATGAGGTCGATAATAAGGAGCATGTAGCTCTTGTAAAAGGGAAGATAGACGGTGATCTACCTGTACTGGTTCGCATGCATTCGGAATGCTTGACGGGCGATGTGTTTCATTCCCATCGATGTGATTGTGGTCCACAGCTTAATGCAGCAATGAAACAAATTGATGAAGCGGGTTCAGGCGTAATTGTTTATCTACGACAAGAAGGTCGAGGCATTGGCTTGCTCAACAAATTGAAGGCTTATGAGCTGCAGGAGCAGGGATTGGACACGGTAGAGGCGAATATTAAATTGGGGTTTGCTCCTGATCTTCGTGATTATGGAATTGGAGCGCAAATTCTCAAGGATTTGGGTGTTAAACAAATTCGCTTACTTACGAATAATCCACGTAAAATTGTCGGATTGGAAGGTTACGGACTACAGGTAGCAGAACAAGTACCTCTCCAGGTTGAGTATAACGAGGATAATGATATCTACATGAATACCAAAAAGAACAAGATGGGACATTTACTCAACCTAAAGGAAACTAGAAGCTAAACCGTAATTAATATAAATTAAAGGAGAAATGGACAATGAATAAACTATATGAGGGTATGCTGATATCAGAAAAATTAACGTATGGTATCGTTGTTGGACGGTTTAACGAATTTATCTCAGGAAAGCTATTATCTGGTGCACTTGATGGTCTTAAACGACATGGTGTACAGGAGAATGAAATCGATGTTGCATGGGTGCCTGGTGCCTATGAAATTTCACTAATCGCACAGAAGATGGCTGAGAGTGGTAAGTATGATGCGTTTATTACACTAGGAGCGGTAACACGTGGATCTACACCCCATTTCCAATCTGTAAGCGGAGAAGTAGCTAAGGGTGTAGCGCGTGTATCGCTTAAGACTGGTATTCCAGTTATCTTTGGGGTATTAACAACAGATTCAATCGAACAGGCCATTGAGCGTGCTGGAACAAAAGCAGGCAACAAGGGCTGGGAAGCAGCAGTTACCGCAATCGAGATGGCTAATCTAGTTAAGCAGTTCCAATAATTCTGAGCTTCTTAGAGGAGTAAATCATGAGTGT
>DFXU01000019.1 GCA_002383285.1 Caryophanales bacterium UBA4100 | reverse complement strand
AATTATTGAAGCTTATGGGCCCATTCCCGCTTTCCAATCTCGTGAAGCCATTTATTCTTAAATTCAACGCTTGACTCTCGAATCAGATATGGGCCCATAAGCTTCAATAATTCACGTTCTACATGAAACCCATTCACTTGCTCATATGGATCATATAAATTCGCCTGCTTATGCTTCAGTTCGTCAGAGTCAACAGGAATAGCGACTAGTATTTCATAAATCAGGCCATCCTCCTCGAGAATATGCTCTGATTCTAAAAACCAATTTTCTCGAATCATCCATTCTCTTAGAGCAAGCTCGCCCACGTTAGGTTGAACAATAAGCCGTTTCACACCAGATAGACAATGAAGTCCTGCATCGAGAATACTGACCATTGTCGAGCCGCCCATCCCTGCAATGACCACCGTATCCACTTCATTAGCACGTAATACAGATAAACCATCACCAAGACGAACAGATATTATGTGCTGGAGGTCCGCTTGCTGAACTTGTTTACTAGCTGCGTGATAGGGACCTTCATTTAACTCACCTGCTATAGCACCTTTAATGATACCTTGTTGTGCTAAGTATACTGGCAATAATGCATGATCGGATCCAATATCTGCTATTGTACTTCCCGAAGGAATTTGATTAGCAATCATTCTCAATCTAAGAGACAGCTTCACTGGTATAATATGATCTTTCATTATCCTGTTACCCACTCTTTCATTTTGGGTTTTCTTAGTACAAACCACATGATTAATAATAAACTCAATATTTTGCATAGCATACTGATGATTAGAATTGGATGAGAGATGTCTGAGAATATTAATCCATAAACCTCTGGTATTATCAAGAATAGACATGAGATACTTATCAATATCCACCCATTTATCCGGTCTATTGCAATTCGATTCCTACCTAAGATGAACAGAATTACGACTACCGGAATAACGTATAATTGACCAACATACCACTTCGGTTCAGGATGAAACCACTGAATCAACCAGGTATATGCCATAGCTAACAAAATCCATCCACAGCAATGAAGTAACCCAATACGGGCAACGGTACCTATTAAAATCCATAAAGCTCCACTAAACGCGATTGTACTTATGACTGCTGACGCACTATTCCACTCATTAATACGCAAAATTAGTTCACCGCTGTACAATAAAATAATGGATGCTAATCCAATACAAATATAGGCAGTTGTTGAATTATTCTTCTGTCGCTGTACAATACCAATACCGTAAAGTGTGGCAATAACAAATAGTGAAATGCCAATTTGCATCACTGGATGAAAAGATGTAAAATACAGAGAACAAACCAAAAACAAGGAGATTACGCCAAGGATAAGGAAGGATTTCCAGATATTACGACGAGTGCTTGCCGATGAGGAATGGCGTGCCACCTTACCCTTAACAGCATCTTGTTCATCGATATATAAATTCATAAGAAAATCGCAATAATGCTCTGGTAGTAGTTTACTGTTACGCCACCGTTCAATTTCACTTAAGATGGTTTGTCGTTTAACAGGGTCCAATCTTACCTCACTCCTAACCAGAAAATGACCTACCTGCGAGCAGTAAGGTCATCCTGTGGGACAGTCGAATAGTAACATGCAATGATTTGAAGATATAGCAATATTACTCCAAAAAATCTTTCAAGCGTTTGCTTCGGCTTGGATGACGAAGTTTACGAAGCGCTTTAGCTTCAATCTGACGAATACGTTCACGTGTAACACCGAATACTTTACCTACCTCTTCGAGTGTTCGAGTTCTTCCATCATCTAAACCAAATCTTAAACGAAGAACATTCTCTTCTCGTTCCGTGAGCGTATCCAATACATCCTCAAGCTGCTCCTTCAGCAATTCATATGCTGCGGCATCTGCGGGAGCTAGTGCATCTTGATCTTCAATGAAGTCACCTAAGTGCGAATCATCTTCTTCACCTATTGGTGTCTCTAACGATACAGGCTCTTGGGCAATCTTCATAATCTCGCGCACTTTCTCTGTGCTAAGCTCCATCTCTTGGGCAATCTCTTCTGGTGTTGGTTCACGACCTAATTCTTGCAAGAGCTGTCGTGAAACTCGAATTAACTTATTGATCGTCTCAACCATGTGAACTGGAATACGAATCGTTCTTGCTTGGTCAGCTATAGCACGTGTAATGGCTTGACGAATCCACCAAGTTGCGTAGGTGCTAAATTTGTAGCCTTTGGTGTGATCGAATTTCTCGACCGCTTTTATTAACCCCATATTCCCCTCTTGAATTAAATCCAAGAAGAGCATACCGCGTCCCACATAACGCTTGGCAATACTGACAACAAGTCGGAGGTTAGCTTCAGCCAATCTTCGTTTAGCCTCTTCATCACCATCTTCAATTCGCTTCGCAAGTTGAATTTCCTCTTCAGCGGACAGCAATGGAACACGACCAATTTCCTTCAAATACATTCTAACTGGATCGTTGATCTTGATTCCGGGTGGAAGTGAAATATCATCCTCGAATGTGAATTCATCTCTCTCCCTTGGTTGTCCATCAGGGTCAAGTGTATTCTCTTCTTCATTCTCGTTGTTCACTTCAATCCCTTGATCAGATAACAATTCAAAAAAATCATCCATCTGCTCAGGATCTTGGTCGAACGGACTTAATCGTTCGATAATGTCTTTGTAAGTGAGTGAGGAACGTTTCTTACCTAACTCAATTAACTGATCCTTCACTTGTTCCAAAGTTAATTCTGTTTCTAACTCAGTATGCTGCTCGTTAGCCATTATTCCAACTCCCTCCTCCCTGGTTGCCATATTAACGCCACTGCGTTATATTGACTTCAGCTCTTTCTCCAAGGATATAATCTCCATGCCAATTTGTGCCGCTCTCTGCATATCACCAGAGCGCATGGCTTTACTCTGTTCTTCCTTCTTCATCCTAATCTCTTGTTGCTTGGGGTATTTCTTAATCTCACGAATGTAATCTTCAATCACTTGAGCATGAATTCCTGAGCCTGTATCTGTCATTAACATAGCGCTAGCAATATTAACGAGGTTCTCGTCTTCAAGCCTGGTAATAAACCGACTGGGATCGGGTTCATTGTCCTGTGCATAATAAGCATATAGATAAGCAGCAATAGCTGCATGAGCTTCAACATGAAATTGATCTGCCAGATGCTCCTGGACATATAAAGCAACTTCTCGATCCTCCATCATAACCGTCAGTAGCTTACGTTCTGCATTATGGTAGGCGGGAAGTAATGAAGGAATGCCTTTCTTGCCGCTTTCACCCTGCATAACATTATTCCACGGAATTTCGTTCTTATCCCTATGACGCTTTAAATTTTGTGATTGTTGCCTTAATTGGTGCAATTGTTCATGCAGAGCTTCCATTGTATATTGATAGTCAATTGATAGTTCCCGCAGATAAAATTCCCTCTCGGTTGGTGACTGCAATTCAGCAATGATCTTTAATGCTGCTTGAATGTACTTGAGTCTTCCTTCATCACTCCTCGCGGGGAAGCTCCTGCGAAGATAGATGAGTCTATACTTTGTTGAAGGAACAGCACTTTGGATAATTTGCAGTTGAAAGGCTTCTTTCCCGTATTGGGCAATGTAGTCATCTGGATCAAGACTGTCTGGCAATAAAGCTACATTAACGATACAGCCTTCCTTCTCCAACAAATCCAGGCTTTTGTATGCTGCAGCTAATCCGGCCTGATCTCCGTCATAACATACTATAACCTGCTCTGCCATCCTTCGAATCATTCGAGCATGACTATCTGTAAGTGCAGTTCCCATAGTTGCAACACTATTATCTGTCCCTGCCTCCCACGCTCGAATCACATCGCCGAAGCCTTCAAAGATAACAACGACCCCTGACTTTCGAATAGCTGCTCTTGAACGATGTAGATTGAACAATGTGCGACTTTTATTAAACACAGGTGTTTCAGGAGAATTCAAGTATTTCGGCTGACCTTCACCGACAATCCGACCCGACAGGGCAATCGGCTTTCCTTGATTATTATGAATAGGGAACATGATACGATCACGGAAACGGTCTACATACCCACTATGATCTTGCTTAGCTGATATAAGCCCACCCTTCTCCATTAATACAGGGTCAAATTTATTCTTGATCAAGTAACGGACCAGCGTATCCCAAGAAGCGGGAGCATAACCAATCTGAAACTCCTCAATAATATGGTCAGTAAAACCTCGAGCACGCAAGTATTCAAGAGCAGCATGACCTTCAACAGAGTTCTTCAGCACATAATTGTAAATCTTGATGGCCAGCTCATGTGCAGCTATGATTGTAGAGAATTCCCTCTGTTCTTCAGTCTCCTCTGTAGAGGCTTCCTCCCATTGAACAGGGATTTGTGCGTCCTTCGCCATAATACGAACGGCTTCTGGAAAGGAATAGCCTTCGATATCCATTACAAACCTGATAACATGCCCACCGGCCCCGCAGCCAAAACAACGGTATATTTGTTTCTCGGGCGAAACAGTGAATGACGAAGTTTTCTCGGAGTGGAATGGACAGAGTCCTTTGTAATTCCGCCCTTGCTTTGTAAGGTGAACATACTTGCCCACTGTCTCCACAATATCGTGATGCTTGAGTACAGCGGCGATCACTTCTTCTGGAATTTTATTAGACATGTACTCCTCTATTCTGTATAAGCAGCATCCAAAATTGCCACGTATAACTATTCGCTAAACGGATTTATTCTCCTGCAAGCCTAATAAAACTTTTGTCATAGATTGTAGAAAATAATTTCGATCCTCGTCTGTAAAGGCCTTAGGTCCCGATCCACGAGCATACTTCCCATTGCGTCTTTGTTTGGCAAGCTCGTGTCTGCGTTCTAACATAAAATCAATCGTTTCGTTCTTATATTGTTGACCACGATTGGATAATGTTATCGCTCCTTTAGCTAACCCAATTGTGGCAAGGCCGTAATCTTGTGTGACGAGAATATCACCCCTAGATACTCGGTTGGCGATATATAAATCTACAGATTGATCAGAACGATCGACCTGTACGACTGTAACTCCTTCAGATGCAGGAGCCATTCGATGATCGAAGGAAGCAACTATAAGCACCTCCACCTTAAATTGCTGTCCAATCGAGATGATTTCCGATTTAACCGGACAAGCATCCGCATCTACGATAATTTTAAACGGTAACAATTGAATAATAATCACCAGATTCTTTATTTACTTGTCAACCATATATATACGATATATAAAGCTAAATTCCTGCTGGATGTTATTCTATAATACAAGATCAAGCAATAAAATCTACTCGGCACTGAAGCTTACGTTAAGACCATACAATTCTGGAGAAGTCAGCAAAAGAGAAAATGGGATTCGCGACGGATGCAAGCAGAGATAATCTCGCCTGACGCAGCTCCATATTGTCTGTCATCACCATAACAGCATCGAAATATGGATTAATCCTTGCCTTCAGCTCAGTTAGAATTTGTAACGCCTCCGCTTCTTGCCCCTGTTGCATTCTCTCCATATATAATATATGAACGGACTGTGACTGTTTGAATAGGTCGATCTCCACTTGNNGTATTCATTGGTTCACCGCTGGATTTAGCAGCCAAATTATTGACACGATTAAAAGCATCTACAATCGATTTGGCTTCAGATGTGCTAAGAAAATCTGCTAGTGCAATAGCTTTGCGAATGACAACAGGGATATGATCGATACCTGGCCCCATAGCAGCATCGGCAATATCATAACGAACTTTATCCGATAGAATATTCTTCATTCTTAAAGAGAAGAAGTCGAGCAAATCGGATTGGATTTCTTCGCTTGTTCGTTTCAGTGGAATTTGTGATTGAATGACCTCCAGCGCACTTCGGAATAAGTCACTCAATGCTAACGGGATGTTATGTTCAATCATGATTTGAACAATTCCTGTTGCTTGTCGGCGAAGTGCATAAGGATCCTGGGAGCCCGTTGGTAATATGCCAATGGAGAAGCAACCTGCAATGGTGTCCATCTTATCGGCGATACTGATAATGGCACCTACGATCGAAGTCGGCACTTGATCTCCAGCAAATCGAGGCTGATAGTGCTCATTAATTGCACATGCAACCTGCTCGGATTCACCCAGCTTCCTCGCATAATCCTCCCCCATTACACCTTGAAGCTCAGGGAATTCATATACCATCTGAGAAACTAAATCGAATTTACAGATTTGCGCTGCACGTTGAATGGACGGAAGTATATCCTGATCAACTTCAATAATCTGAGCAATTCGATTTGCGAGAGCTTCAATCCGCCTAACCTTGTCTCCGATCGTTCCTAGCTCCTCATGGAATACAATTGTTTCAAGTCGCTTCAATGCCTGACTGATCAGCATTCTCTGATCTTCTTCATAGAAAAATTTAGCATCTGACAAACGTGCACGTAATACTTTTTCATTACCCTTGGCAACTTGCTCTAATGCTGTAGCATTACCATTGCGAATCGTAACAAAGTAAGGTAGAAGCTGACCGTTCTTATCAAATACAGGGAAGTAGCGTTGATGCTCTCGCATCGAAGTTATGAGCACCTCCTGAGGAATCGTCAAGAACTCGGGTGCATAATTCCCGTGCAGAATCGTTGGATATTCCACCAAGAACAATACTTCTTCTAATAAATCTTCCTTAATTGAAATATGCCAATCATTGTCACGCGCTAAGCTTTCAATCTGTTCAACAATCGTATTCTGCCGTTCATCAATATCTACAATAACATTTTGCTTACGCAAACATTCTACATAGTCCTCAGGCGAGCTAATTACTGTATCTACTCCTAGAAAGCGATGCCCTTTCGATAACCGACCCGCAGTAACTCCCGTAATATCGAATGGAATCACATCAGAACCGTACAATGCAACCATCCAACGAATAGGTCGAATGAATTTCAAGTCGTAAGAGCCCCACCGCATATTCTTAGGGAATACCATCGATTGAATCAAGTCCGGCAGGTGCAGCTCAAGCAATTGTAAGGTTGGCGCTCCTTTACTGCTTTTTCTTGCATATATATATATTACTTCAGCTGCTTCCTTCTCATACACTTCATTCTCAGTAACACCCTGACCTTTCATAAAGCCCAATGCTGCTTTCGTCCACTGTCCTTGTTCGTCCTTGGCAATTCGAAGAGAGGGACCTTTAACTTCCTCGTCCAAATCTGCTTGCTGCTCGTTAACATCACTGATGATGACTGCCATTCTTCTTGGTGTCGCATATAATTGGAAGGTTGAATATGAAATCCTTGAGTCCGTTAACCATTTCGTTAACTTCTGCCCCAGCTGTTCAACTGCCCCACGTATATATCTTGCAGGCACTTCCTCCATTCCGATTTCCAACAGCAGCTGCTTAGTCATGGACTTGTACCCCCTTGTCTAGTAGTAAAGGAAAGCCGAGACGTTCTCGCTCTTCAAGGAAAGTCTGCGCAATCTGACGTGCTAGATTACGGACTCTTACAATATAGCCAGTTCGTTCCGTAACACTGATTGCTCCACGAGCATCCAACAAGTTGAAGGAATGAGAGCACTTTAATACATAATCATATGCAGGGAATACAAGCCGTTCAGCCATTGCACGACGCGCTTCCTCTTCATACATACTGAATAGAGAGAATAGCATTGCGGAATCTGAAATTTCGAATGTATATTTAGAATGCTCATATTCCGCTTGATGGAATACATCTCCATAGGTAATACCGTTCACCCATTCGAGTTCGTACACATTCTCTTTATCTTGAATATAGGAAGCAAGTCGTTCCAAGCCATATGTAATCTCAACTGCAACTGGATTTGCATCGATACCGCCTACTTGTTGAAAGTATGTGAACTGCGTAACTTCCATTCCATCTAACCATACTTCCCAGCCTAGACCCCAAGCGCCTAGCGTAGGTGCTTCCCAATTGTCTTCAACAAAACGGATGTCATGCAGTAGTGGGTCGATCCCTAGTTCCTTCAAGCTATCTAGATAGATCTCTTGAATATTGTTCGGTGATGGCTTCATGATAACTTGGAATTGATGATGCTGATATAGTCGGTTCGGATTCTCACCGTAACGACCATCTGCAGGTCGACGAGATGGCTCAACATATGCAACGTTCCATGGCTCCGGACCAATGCTTCTCAGGAAGGTCATTGGATTCATTGTTCCTGCGCCCTTCTCCACATCATAAGGCTGAACGATCATGCAATTCTGATTAGCCCAGAATTGCTGCAGTGTTAATATCATCGTTTGAAAATTCATTGTAATCCCCCTATTCGCAAATTACTTATATGCATACAAAAAACTCCCATCCCTGCGTCTGAATCAGACATAGGGACGAGAGTGAGCTCCCGCGGTTCCACCCTAATTGGCAATATCTCACAAGAGACGATGCCCTCTTTTCACCGTGCAAGCACTCCGGAATGCCTTTCATCGAGACGTAAATACTAGGCTTACACTTTCCCCAGCTCGCTATAATTACGCAAATCGATTACTCTTTTCCCTCATGGTGCTTATTCGTAATGTCAATTACTTTGGAAAGTATTATAGCATGTTCAATAGACCGAGTCAAAATGATTTATCGACCATGATTTAACGACCTTTAGCTTTTGACCGCTCCGTCGGAAATACCTTGTACGATTCTATTCTGGAAGATCATATAAAATGCGATGCTTGGAATCATTGTTAGGGCTATGCTTGCTAGTACCTTGGACCAATCGGTCGAATAAAATCCAATAAATTTCAGAATTGCTACTGGAATAGTATGATCTGTCGAGCTCTCCAAGAACACAAGCGCATATAATAATTCATTCCATGTGAATATGAATGAGAAAATTGAAACCGTTGCAATGGCGGGAACAGAGATTGGTAGGATGATTTTGAAGAATACACCAATTAATGTACTCCCATCCATCACAGCTGCTTCTTCAATTTCCCTAGATAAGGTATGGAAATATCCGGACAGGATGAGGATGCTCTGTGCCAGTCCTCCAGCAATATAGGGAATAAGCAGAATCATTCGATCATCAACTAAGTCTCTGAATACTTGCAAGTTAAGATACACAGGTATTAGAGTAGCGTGCGATGGAACCATAATCCCTAGAAGGATAAAGCCCAGAACCAGTTTGCTACCCTTCCATTTCATACGAATCAATCCATAAGAAACCATAGAACTAAGCAATACAACAACAATCGTACTCACAACTACAATCCATATGCTGTTAAAGATATTGAAAAGCAGCCCATGCTCAACAATTACAGATACATACGGCTCTAGCGTAAAGGTAGACGGAAGTCCCCAAGGATCAAAGATCAATTCTCGATCTGTCTTAATCGAACTTAGAAACACCCAGACCAATGGGTAAATGACGGTTATTGCAACTATACTCATAGCGATATACCGTAGAGAAGGAGTGATAAATCTGTGCACTATCTGGTTATGACGGCTTATCATATTGTCCCCTCCTCCGTTCTGTCGTACGTTCATTCATTAAGAGTCCTAATAGAAGCGTGAATCCTAAATTCATGATGAACAAAATAGCTCCGACTGCGTTCCCATATCCGTATCGCATCTCGTGGAAGGCAGTATTATACATATGTAGTGCTAAAACCTCTGAGGAATGTGCCGGTCCTCCACTTGTTAATGCAAGGACATTATCAAACGCTTTAACAGAGCCTGTTAATGAGAGGATTAAACTAATGACAATAAACGGCTTCACCAAAGGGACAATAATGTGCATGATGACTCTTATGCCGTTAGCACCATCTATCCGTGCCGATTCAATAATCTCATTATTAATGGTAGTAATTCCAGCAAGATATATGATCATGTGGTATCCAAAATATTGCCACGATACGGATATCATTACGCCATAAAGCGCAAAACTAGGATCTGACAGCCACTCCTTAGCGTATTCGGGATTACCAAGCATACGAACTATTGTATTAATCAAACCATTGTTTCCATCATAAATAAATCTCCACAGCAACCCAATTGAGGTGCCTGAAATGATGACAGGTAAGAAGTAGGAGTTTCTAAAAAACTGACTTCCTCTCATCTTCCCTGAGAGTATATTGGCAAGCCAGAAAGCAAGGGGAAGCTGTAAGATTAAACAGCCCGCTGCAAAAATCAATGTATTCTTAAATGCCATAGCAAAAATATAGTCGTGAGTAATTAGTCGCTCATAATTTCCTAAGCCAACAAACTCCATAGGAGAGAGTAAATTCCAATCGAAAAAACTATAATAAACCGCTGATAAAATTGGTAAGGGAACGACGAAGACATACATGAGTAGTCCCGGGAATACAAACAAAAGTATGATCCACTTATTCTTAAGCATTCTATCCATAGAGTTCACCTTTCATTTGTCCAATTTCAGTATAGAAAGGGGAACATGACTGTCCCCCCAATCCCTATATACAATTGACTGATTATTTCTGGCTGTCTGCCGATTTCTGCAACCGTTCGAAGGCTACCTCTGGCTCGATACCTGTATAGATGCTTTGTGTAGCGTTATTTAGCTCTTTTCCCATAAACACACCAAGAGGAACATCCCATGGATACATAAATCCAGTAGCCTCGCTCAAACCATCAAGAATTTCTTGATTTAGCATTGGAATATCACCTTCTGCAATTTTTGTTTTGTAGAAGGTTAGATAGCCGGATTTAGCAAATTCTAATTGTCTTTCTTGAGAGAATATAAATTTCATGAATTTAATTGCTTCTTCTTTATTTTTTGAATTATTACTTATTGACAGTGCTGAATTCGGAAGAATCATAAAGCTCTTCGAGCTTCCTTCTCCACCTGCAATATCAGGGAAGTTGAAGTACCCTACGTTATCTCCTAAACGTTCAATCATGCTTGGAACACTCCATGTACCTTGAAGATACATCCCAGCCTTACCTTCGGCTAATTTGATTTCTGCCTCTTCCATTCCAATGCTGTTCATGTTCGAATCGAACGCACCACGCTTTGCCAAGTCTTGAATATACCGTCCTGCTTCAATGAATGGTTCATCCGTCCAGCTGCCTTCACCGTCCATTACCGTCTTCTGATAAACGTCGAGACCAGCTATTCGTTCAAAAATTGTGGAATATAGAATACTGCCCACCCATGGCTCTTTATTCGGAACGGTTACAGGTGTGATTCCTGCAGCGCTCAGTACATCCACGATATTGAGGAATTGCTCATAAGTAGTCGGTACTTCCAATCCGTTATCTGCAAATACTTTCTTGTTGTAAAATACGGGCTCTACTGCCATCTCCAGAGGAATTCCATAAATACCACCATCAAAAGTCGTTGCATCTAATCCTGTTTCCGGAAGATTCTCTTGCCAGTCCGGATAAGCACTGATTTCTTGACTTAGGTCATAGATTCTACCAGATTCTGCGAAGGGTCGCATACGTTCTAGAGTCCAGCCCTGAAAAATATCTGGCAGATCATTTGCAGCCATCTTCGTTGTGATCACCGTTAAATAATTATCCGAGGAAGTATTTGCCACGACTTCAAAATCAACATGAGCATTTTGCTCTTTGTAAAGTTTTACATTCTCCTGCATCCAATCATGCAGCGGATCAGCACCATCACCTTCACCTTTTTGGAACATCACCTTCAACGTAACTTTTTCCTCCGCCGCTGGCTTTGACTCATCAGCTGGTTTCGCCGGTTCATTGCTCTTATTGCTCTCGGCGTTCTGTGAATTCCCGCAAGCTGCTAAAACCAGTAGCAATACCAATGTAATCGAAACCAATCTTAAAGCGTTTCCAATGCTCTTCATGTCCTACCCCCTAGGTATATTTTGTTGCCGCTTACATTAACTAATTCTAATGGGTAAAACCAAGTTTTTTAATATAATATCTTTACATTTGGTTTAATTTGATGATCAGAATATCTCATTATAGCTACCTCGGTAATCACTGGGTGTCATTCCTGTATACTTCTTAAATTTAACAGAAAAGTAATGTGAGTCCGGCATTCCAATCTGATCAGCAACCTCATAGATTTTAACTTGAGGATCCTTTAGCATCGCCTTCGCTTTCTCCATTCGGTATTTTGTCACTAAATTCGTAAAGTTCTCATTAAGCTCATTCTTAAGCAGTCGACTGACATAGCTGCTGTTCAAATGTACTTGTTCGGCAACCCAGCCCAGATTAAGATCCTCAACAAAGTGATTAGATATAATATCAAGAACCTGCTCTACGATTTTCTTATGCTTAGATCGAGTCAGCTTATAGATATCTGAAGATAACTCGCCAACAACCAATTGCAACATTCGAACATAATCGTCTAGAGTTTCACAGCGTAAGCTTTCTGTATAGACTTGCTCGCGTCGTTCAGCTGGCCATCTCACATTACTGCTATCTAATAGCTGCATGAATTGTGATAATAAGTCGATACAGATCGTTTTCACAGCTTCATGACTTTCACGATTAGATTCGATCGAAGCAATTAAGTTATTCAGATTTTTCTGTGCAGAAATCTCATCCCCTATTTGTAACGACTTTAAAATCGGCTTAAAGTAATCTAAATAAACAGAATAAGGGTGTGGAGTTCCTTCAGTTGCACTACTCCACAATAAATCCTTATAGAATACAATCGACTCATTACCTAAGTAGAAAATATGCTCAAGAGCTTTATCCGCTTCCAGATAAGCTTGATTTAATTGGAGGAATGAGCTCTTCTTCTGACTAAGTCCAATTGATATCGTGAGTCTTAAATATTTTTTCTCCATAAGGTCTTGTAATCCCTGACATATTGCTAGTAAAGAGAGCTCGCCAAGAGAATGAATATCAATAAATACAATTGCAAATATGTCATCCTTTAGAGGTACCAAATAGCTGTTATGTAAAGTCAGTAAATGTTCATTCATATTGAAGGTTAATGCTAAAAGTAGAAGCTGCCACTCCTCTACGGAATACGCTGATCGGACCGCTTCATAATGATCGATCCGGCACAGCAGAACATACACACTTCCCTTTATATCTAGTCCATATAATCTTAGCCGCTCCTGCGAATTCTGCTCATCTTGCTCGGAAAGAGCTTGAGGTATAGTAAGTAAGCTCTTCAAGAAGTTTTGTCTGAGTGATACGATCTGATTGGCAAATTCATTCTTATCTTTAGCTAATTCCTCATGCTGGCGTCTCTCGATCATAATCGTATGCACCGTATTACGAATCGTCTCCCTAACTTCTTCATAAACAGTTGGTTTAAGTAAGAAATCAACGACCCCGAGCTGCAAAGCTTGCTTCGCATATTCAAACTCATTATATCCACTAAGCAGAATAATCTTAATCTGAGGATTAATAATCCATGCGGCTTCAGCCACTTGCAAGCCATCTATACCCGGCATCCGTATATCTGAGATAACGATATCTGGTTGTGTCCTCTTAATCAACGCTATCGCTTCATTCCCATCCTTAGCCAGACCGATAACCTCACACTGCAAAGCTACCCAATCCAATGTAGCATATAATCCCTCACGAATCGTATATTCATCATCAGCTATAAGCACCTTGAACACGTCTCTAGACCCCCTTCTACATCGGGAGAGTAATGATCACCCTTGTCCCCTTACCTATAACGCTTTCAATTTTTAGTCCAGAGGCATTCCCGAAGAACAACTGCAATCGTTTATTGACATTGCGGATACCAACGCCCCCATCCGATCGCTCGTCATGGGTACTCAACAATTGATGAATGACCTCAAGCGATATGCCACAACCATTATCCTCAATTCTAATGACTGCAGATTGTCGCTCGATGTGACCAACAATTCGTAATATACCCAAGCCTACCTTCTTCTCAACACCATGGATAATGGCATTCTCAACAATAGGCTGCAATGTTAACTTAGGTATAGAAGCCTTCATTAATTGTTCAGGAATGTCAAAGAACACACTAAGCTTATCCTTATACCTTATCTGTAGAATTCCTATATATTTTTTTATATGCTCATATTCCATCTCCAGAGTAACTAATTCACGCTGATAGCTAATACTGTATCTCATCATATCTGCCAGCATCGAGGTCATTTCACATATTTCCGGTATTCTATGAATACGCCCCGTCCAATTAATAGCATCCAAAGTATTGTATAAGAAGTGCGGATTAATCTCAGCCTGTAATGCCTTCATCTCCAATTCATGCTGCATTCGCTGCAATTGAGACTCCTTCAATATTAGGCTTCTTAGCCGGTCCATCATATTATTGAACGACGTGGCCAAATAATATAGCTCATCCGCACCATCTGCCTTTAAATTGACCAGCAGCTCATTTCGTTCAATATTCCTCATTTCCTTAATCACGTTATATATTGGTTTGGAGATATTATACGAAATCACTCTTGCAGTAATTACAGCAATAGCGCTGAACAATAAAGCAACAATGATGATTAAATTACGTACCCTGTCAATCCCGCTAAACAACTCTTTATCCAATATTCTGTATAAGTAAATCCAGTTCGTAAATTCTGATTGATGATAAACATAATAAGTATTCTCATTATTTTCTTGAATGAAAAAATCACCAGTCAGCATAGTTAGTTGATTTTTCTTCTCTTCCTCAATCTCCATACCGATTTCTGTCCGTTGATCACTTGTTATGATGACTCCACTCTGATCCAATACAATAAGTTTACCTGGTATTCCAATATTATGATCCGTATTAATCGAACTGGTTCGATAATTGATAAGTAATACACCATTCGTCTCCATCGTTGATAAATCATTAATATTTCGCACTAGGGGAACTACCTGATTCCCCATCTTCGTCTCTTCTACATTGAGCCAGACTATCTTTCCATCCCCAAGGTTTGACATTTCACGATAATAATCCAATTCCTTCAGACGAAGCGAATCAACTGTACTAAGAACCTGATTGTTCGGACTAATCAGATAGACCGATTCGACGTCAGAGTGTGTAAGTAGAAAATTAACCATAAACTCTTGGAGTCTTTTTCTCAATCGATTATATTCTTGCTTATCGGCAACTGTACTCTCGGTAAAAAAGCTATTAACATCAGCATTATGGTAGAAAATATAGGAATCTTGATCAACTCGCGATAATTGTGTGTCTATATTGCGGCTAATCTGCTTTATGATACTGTTCGCATAAGTGACTGATCTTTCCTTATGGAGCTGCTTGCTGAAGTGTACAGCAAAAAAACTGATCACCAAGATGGAGATCAGTATTAATATAGGGTACGTCATGAGGAGCTTATGCTCAATTTTATAATATTTAAGATGAAGCCATTTAAAGGGAATAGTCTTCATCCTCATATTTTCTCTACTCCATTCAATTTCAATATTGCTATTACTCCCAAGGTTTAATTAGAATCTTACCGCTCATTTGCAAGGCAGATTCCGAGAATGCCTCCTCAATTTGGCTCATAGGAAACTGGTGTGTAACTAGCTTATCCACTAATGGTGAAGTTTGTATAACTCTCATTAGCTTTGGAAATTCATTCAGATTGTAATGCCATGATCCGATCAAGTGAATACCCTTGCGAATTAAGTCTCTGCTAATGACCAGAGGGGTCTCTTTATGACATTCTCCGACAAAGGCTATCTTCCCTTTTCTTCGCACAGCATCAATACATAACCGATGTGCAGGGATAGCACCCGAACAATCTATTGCACAATCTGGTCCGATACCTCCACATAGTTCTTTAATTTTCTTAAGGGCATCAGGGTCGGTTGGATGAATGACAGCCTCCGCTCCCATCTCCTTGGCTAAATTAGCTCGAAACTCATTCGATTCCACAGCAATGACTCTCGTCCCTCTAAAGCGAGCATTGATTACAGCACCTAATCCTACGGGACCTAGTCCAGTAATCAGTATCGTATCAAATGATGTTAGATTTAAATTCTGCATGGCACCGAAAGAAGCACCCAAGCCACAGCACGCCAATGCCGCTTTCTCATACGAAACATCGTCAGGAATTTTCTTAAGCATAAATGCAGGCTTCAATACATATTGTGCCATTGTAGCATCCTGCATATGGTTTTCTTCACAATGGATGAAATCACCGGACAAGCACAGTGCACATTGACCACAAGCGTCTAATGGCATAGCAACAACACGATCTCCTACCTTCACTGGTCCTGGTTCTGCGACCTCGACAACTTCCCCTGCTGCTTCGTGTCCAAGACAATCGCGAGGTACTCCCTCAAGAAATTGCTTATATTCTGCACACATCGGTGCTACATGTATCTTAACAAGCACGAGATTTCCTGTTGGTTTCGGTATGGCGACCTCGGATAATTCGGCCTTCTCCTTGCCGCTTATAATGACTCTCTTCATCTATTCATCTCCCACAATTAGTTTCCGATTTATACATTCATGAATGGCTTTAATACTCTATCAACTGCATGCTTGGTCTTAAGCGCTGCTTCATGAGCTCCCAACAAAGGTATCTCAACGCTGAATGTCTCAACAGACACGTAGCTGTTGTAGCCAATTATCTGTAGAGCCGATAGCATCCCCTGAAGATCAATAACACCTTCTCCTGGAAGCAATCGTTGATTATCAATCTGCTCATCCTTCGGGAGGTCTGGCGCATCATTAATATGAACAAGAACGATTTGATCTGCTGTTAGTGATAAGATGTCTTCTCTAGTAGCGTGCGAGGTATACCAATGAAAACTATCGAATAGTAAACCCACATTCGGTTGATCGATCGCTCCGATCATCTCAAGCATACCTGGGATTGAGTGAATAAAATCATTCTTCATTGTACGCATGGTCTTCGGTCCTACCCATTCAATTCCGAAGCGGATACCATATTCATTTAATATGCGAGCGCACGCTCTCAACCGACGAATAAAGCGGCTCGTATATTCGGCCACTGGTTCATCTGTTGAAGGTAATATCCATGTGCAGCACCGGGATACTCCCATTTCCTTCGCCAAAGCAGCGTGATAAGGAAGCTCCTTCAGTCCAACTTGAAATGTAGCTTCATCCTTGCGGAATTCTACCGGAAGGTGAAAGCTCCCTAATACTAGATTCCTAGAAGTTAACAATTCCATTGCAGCTTTCTTGGATTCGTCTCTTGCTACTCTTGAGAAAGGTGTAATTGCATATTCGATGGCAGGAAATCCTGCGTTTGATGATGCGTCCAAGAAGTCCAGAAACGGGACACTCTGACCGCTTGTAACCGGATTCATAGTTGGGATCAATATTCTTACCTCACCTTCTATTTGTACTTTCAAGTTAACAGTATATCCAAGCACAAGCCCATCGTCTTGGTGTCTATTGATCTAAATTGTACTATATTGATCGTTCAACTTAGTTCGACCATATCAAACCAAGACGATATCAATGTAGCACAATAACCGTGTCATCAAACGACAAGATTATTAGAGGGTCTGTCTTTATAGTTTAAGTATAGAATGTGAAGGAGATGTGATAGACATGAGCTTGAATACAGCCATTCGATTCACCGAGGTGTATCAAAAATATCAGAATGAGCATCCAGCTGTAAGGGAAATCATGTGCCTTCGGGAACAATTTCCTCAGTCACTCCAGCCTATCTTAGATGATGATATTGTAGCTGGTCGATACAAGCGCGAGCTTATCCGGTTTACCCCACATGCTTGCGATGAGCTTGGTTACTGCTATGATGAGCAAGCTTTACGCAACGAATTAGATCGGTCGGGTACGGATGAGAGCCGAAAAAAAATCATCAACGACATCATATCCTTCTGGAGCACCGAGCAAACAGAAGCTAAAGTGAGAGCAGCCTATCCGCCCGAAATGGCAGCAATACTTCCAAGCGACAATTGGAATTCAGAACCAGGAATATCCTTCCCCCTGTACCGAATGTGCGGTGCTAATCTGGATTTCGATACACTCATGCAATTAGGTATTCCCGGAATGAAGCATGTTATTGAGAAGCATAAACAATATGCTGAGATTACAAATGGTGATGTGATTTTATACGAAGGTATGCTGCAGGCCTTAGATTTATTGAGCGATATTTGTCTATATTATGCGGAACAAGCTGAACAACTAAGCTTAACCACAACTAATAAAGTGAGACAGCAGCAATTGAAGGAGATGACCGTAAATCTCAACCATATTCATAGTACCAAACCAACAACCTTCGGAGAGGCGATACAATTATTCTGGCTATACGCTATCGTCTCTGGCGTTAGAAATTATGGCCGGATGGATGTATATCTAGGAGATTTCTTAGCGAGCGACTTGGATTCTGGTGTTATCAATGAAGGAAAAGCACTCCAATATGTGCAATCTCTCTGGCGCTTAATCGCCTATACTCATACGATCTATGAAAGTCGCATCATCATTGGCGGCATGGGTAGACGAAATCCGAGAAATGCTGATATCTTCGCTATGCTGGCCATGGAGGCCACAAGAACTGTTCTTGAGGGCGAGCCGCAATTATCACTGAGATGGTACAACGGAATGGACGAAGCACTGTTAGATAAGGCCATGTCATGCATCGCAGAAGGTCGAACTTACCCGATTCTATATAATGATGATGTCAATGTACGCGCTGTTGAAGAGGCATTCGCTCTCGGACGGCATGAGGCGGAGCAGTATGTACCCTTTGGATGTGGTGAATATATCATTGAACATAGAAGTATGGGTACACCCAGTGGCGTTATCAACCTATTAAAGGCTTTGGAGGTGACACTTCATAACGGTATTGATCCAATCACAGGTAAGAAGATCGGTATCAGCACAGGAGAGATCAATCAATTTACCAGCTTCGAGCAATTATTTCAAGCATACAAAACACAGGTTGAGCATTTTGTCGAGGTTACTGCAGATCAAGAGGAGCTTGAGTATAAGGTAGTTGGAGATAATGCCGCTTATTTATATTCCAGCATACTCTACGATGACTGTCTCGATAACGGTAAATCATTATTTGCAGGTGGAGTCCGATATTTAGGGGGAACATTAGAAAGCTACGGCAACATTAATACTGCAGACAGCCTGCTTGCGATTAAGGAATGCGTGTTTGAGAAAGGTGATTATACCCTAGAGGAATTAGTTCACATCTTGGATGTGAATTTCGATGGTTATGACCAAGCATTAAATCAATTAAAAGGGGTAACCAAATTTGGAAATAATGATCCACGAGCAGACATGATGGCTGCCGACGTGCATGATCATATATGCAAATTCATCCAACTTCAGAGCGAGCGGACAGGACTAGATAGTTATCTGAATGTTACGATCAACAATCAAGCGAACACCTTGATGGGTAAATGGACGTCAGCTTCTGCAGATGGTCGAAAATATGGTCAGTCAATGAGTAATGGCAATACACCATCGGGCGGGAGTGATCGCAAGGGTCTAACCGCTTTATTGAATTCGATGGCTACGCTTGACCCTAATATTCATGCAGGAGTCGTCCATAACCTGAAGTGCAGCAAGGAATTACTAATTGAACAGAAGGAGCAGTTCAGAGCCCTTCTTAAAACTTACTTCGCCAGAGGCGGAACTCAGCTTATGGTTACCGTTGTGAATCGTAGTGAGCTGGAGCAAGCTATGATTGAGCCTGATAAATATACGCATATTTTTGTTAGGGTAGGTGGATTTAGTGCTCGATTCGTTGAGCTATCCAAAGAGGTTCAACGAGATGTTCTCAGTCGGACTCTATATTAATAAGGAGCGTGGTTAGCAGATGAAGGATGGAACTGTATTCGATATACAACGCTTTGCGTTGCATGATGGTCCAGGCATTCGCACAACTGTATTTCTAAAGGGATGTCCCTTACGCTGCGCATGGTGCCATAATCCAGAGTCTCAATCGCGCTTCAAAGAATATTCATTTCATTATGAGAAATGTGTACAATGCTTGAGAAGCGGTCATGTCTGTGAGTCTGGTGTCCGATTCGCGTCACAATCCGACACCTCCTCATCATCGATCAGGAAGATTGATGCCCTTGGAGAAGTCTTAATCCATGACCGCACTATCATTAACGAAAGCTCTGTTGAATCGTGCCCATACCATGCTATAAAGGTTTTGGGAGAAGTAATGAATGTGGATGATATCCTTCATGAGGTGATGAAGGATCAGGATTATTACGGGGCTTCGGGCGGTGGAATGACGATATCTGGGGGTGAGCCGATGGTCCAATTCGAGCTCGTCAAGCAATTAGTCATGGAGGCTAAAAAACAGGATATTCACACTTGTCTTGATACATCCGGCTATGCACCCCAAAAGCAATATGCTGAAATCGCACCTTATATCGATCTGTTCCTCTTTGATTATAAAGCTACAGATGCTTCGTTGCATGCAAAATTAACCGGTGTCTCAAATGAACAAATCTTAGCTAATCTCAAGTTTCTAAGCGATGCAGGCGCAGCTATTATCCTTCGCTGTCCGTTGATACCCGGCATTAATGACTCTGAGGAGCATCTCCAAGGTATAGCAAGGGTTGCCCGAGAAATTCCAAATCTGACTGCTATAAATATTATGGCTTATCACGACATGGGTGTTTACAAAGCAACTGAGATAGGCATTCCTTCTCCCCTTCACCTAATAAAAACAGCAGATGAGCAAATGAAAGCAGGCTGGTTAAACACACTGAAGGCTTTAGGATGTCAGAATGTTACTTTCGGCTAACGGTAGCTTGGATTTACGCTGAGACTAAAAACCATACTTCTCCATCTGATCCATCACGTGCTGTGAGCGCCATTGTATCCCTATATGAGTATCTAGGAAGGAGCGCATAACCTGCTTCAATAACAATTTGGTTTCAGGCTTCACTTCTACTTTGCCCAGTCGATTCAGATCAACCCTAGCCAATAAACGTAGAAGCTTTAATAATCCTTCAGTTATAGACAATGCTTGTGGATATTTCATAGTGCAATTCACACATAAGATACCACCAAGTTGAATATGAAGCTGTGGATGATTCGTATCTGCACCACATGATGCACATTCATTGAAATTCGGGGCATAACCTGCTTGAATGAGCATCTTCATCTCGAATAGGTGGGTAATGATCTGCGAATCTTTTCCATCTTCTATACCATCATATGCGGCTATTAATTGTTCATATATGAAAGGGTTAGGCTCATTATCGGTAAGGATTCGATCGACCATCTCTGCCATGTATGCACTATAAGCGGTAAGCAGGAAATCTGCCCTAAGACGATGATGGCTGGAGATGATATCGGCATGGTTCAATGTGCCCAGCTGATTACCAGCTTTGAAGAATACAAATTCACCATGTGTGAATAATTGAGCTATTGCCGAGTGTCGGCTATTCATCTTCTTCGCACCTCTAACCATGACACCAACTTTGCCGACATCTCGGGTGAATAGTGTGATAATCTTGTTACTTTCCCCATAATCCATACTCCGTATGACAATACCCTCTATACGGTGCAGCACAGCATCGCCTTCTCCCAAACGATTGGTCATATTCTATAAATAATTACCTGTGGTTTGTTGCTCCTCTTCCTCTACGAGCTCATCCTCAGCATCATGATGATTGTTAATTAGATGCATATCTCTATATAGCAGGTAAGCATCGACATCTCCAGTCAGTGTAAAATACTCCCACGAAAAGGTTCGCATTCTGTATCCATCCTCTCGAAAATGACTATGCACTGTTGAGACTCAATGTAGTGATGATGGATGAAATTGAGTCTTAGTTACATAGATAGGATGAGGATAAAGAGTAGAAAGTATCCCTTGGAATGTCTGCCATTGTTATTCGTTGCGATAACCAAGATCCTTTAATGACCTCTCATGATTACGCCAATCCTTCTTCACCTTAACCCAGATTTCTAAGAATACCTTAGAGCCTAATAGCTTCTCGATATCCTGTCTTGCTAACTGACCAACTTTCTTGAGGAGTGCGCCTTGTTTACCGATGATAATACCTTTCTGTGAATCACGTTCTACAAAGACAACAGTGGATATGTGAACGACACCATTCGCTTCAACCTTCATGTCTTCAATAAACACGGCAATGGAATGAGGGATTTCTTCATGTGTGAGGTGGAGAATTTTCTCTCTTACTAGCTCTGCGCAGATGAATTGCTCAGGATGATCCGTAATCTGATCGGAAGGATAATATTGAGGTCCTTCAGGTAGATATTTGGCAACTACCTTAAGCAGCGTATCTACATTGTTACCAACTAACGCTGAGATCGGAACAATATCAGCGAATGGATATAAATCCTTATAGGCCGTTATTGCTTCGAATACATTCTCAGGCTGAACCTTATCGAGCTTATTAAGCACCAAGATGACCGGGGTTTCTACATTCTTCAGTCGTTCAATAATGAACCTGTCACCACCACCTAGTCCATCTGCAATATCAGCGAGGAACAAGATAACATCGACTTCCTCCAATGCACCCATCGCTGACTTCATCATATAGTCGCCTAGCTTTGATTGTGACTTATGAATACCAGGTGTATCGAGGAACACGATCTGATGATCATCCTGTGTATATACACCATGAATTTTATTGCGTGTTGTTTGTGGTTTGTCAGACATAATGGCAACCTTCTGACCAAGCACTTGATTCATCATTGTTGACTTA